>CALZMR010000250.1 GCA_945788575.1 uncultured Woeseiaceae bacterium | reverse complement strand
GGCATTTTTTGACTTGTTCTTGAATTCGCGCGGTTCGTCGGGAACGTTCGCGCTGCCGTAGCGCTCGGCGATGACTTCGCGAATCTCCTCCACGGCGACCTGTGCAAGCGTGACCGAGTCGGTACGCATGTAGGAGATCAGTCCGACGTTGCCTTCGCCGGGTAATTCGATTCCTTCGTAGAGGCGCTGCGCCACTCGCATGGTTCGCTGCGTATTGAAGCCGAGCTTGCGCGAGGCCTCCTGCTGCAGCGTCGACGTGGTGAACGGTCCCGCGGGGTTCCGGCGGCGCTGTTTCTTGCTGACCGACAGTACTTTGAGTTCTCCACCGGCGCCGAACAACGTCGTCCTCAGGTCGGCCTTCTTCGCCGTCCCTGCATCCGCGTCACTGGATTCCTCAGCGTCGGCCACCGGCGCCTCGGTAACGGAGCCGCCTGCCGCTGACAGGACGTTGCCATGCGCGGTCTTCGCGGCGGCCTCATCCTCAAAACTGAACTGTTCCACCTTGTCGCCGTTGTAGGCTACCAGCCGCGCCGGAAACGGTTTCCCCGTCTTGCTGACGTCCGCATCGACACTCCAGTACTCGCGCGCATTGAACGCCTCGATCTCCAGTTCGCGCTCGACGATCATGCGCAACGCCGGACTCTGAACACGTCCTGCCGAGAGCCCCCGCTGTACCTTCTTCCAAAGGAGCGGCGACAGATTGAAACCCACGAGGTAGTCGAGTGCGCGCCGCGCCTGCTGTGCGCCGACCAGGTCGCCGGATAGCTCGCGGGGATTCTCGATGGCATCGCGCACGGCGGCCTTCGTAATCTCGTGGAAGACGACGCGGTGTACGGGTTTGTCCTTGAGCGCCTTCTTCTCTTTCAATAGCTCGATCAGGTGCCAGCTGATCGCCTCGCCTTCGCGGTCCGGGTCAGTCGCGAGATACAGAGCGTCGGATTTCTTCAGCGCCCTCACGATTGCGTTGACATGCTTTTCGTTGCGCTCGATGACCTGGTACTTCATGGCGAAACCGTTCGCCGTATCGACCGCGCCTTCCTTCGGCACGAGATCGCGAACGTGGCCGTACGACGCCATGACCTCGAAGTTGTCTCCGAGATATTTACTGATGGTCTTCGCCTTGGCGGGCGATTCGACGATGACAAGATTCTGAGACATCGGGCTTGCGCAGATTCCTCTAGGCAGTGATGAAAACGAAAAAACCGCGGACGGTGCCGCGGTTCAATTACATGCTCGGCCCCGGCCTGTCAAGAAATCGACCAGGCGGCGGCGACCTCAATGCACGGCGCCGGTGTTCTCCTCGAACACGAGATCTTCCATCCGGGCGTAAGCGAGTTCCTGCCCCGGCTGGCTGAACAACACCATCAGAACGACCCACTTTACCTGGTCGACATCGATGTCGGGCGTCTCGAGTGCAAGCAGTCTATCGATGAGGATTTCGCGCTGCGGCGGCGACAGTATGCCGATCTGTTCGAGATAGCTTATGTAGCCGCGGCAGGAGGCATCCAGACGTTGAGTTTCGAAGTCGTTATAGATACGCGTGCCGTGGGCCGTCTGCGTGTTGAAGATCAGGCTGTCCTGGTGGTCGGTGAGACCATCGAGCCAGTCGAGCGCGCGATCGATTTCGTGGTCGCCGAATCCGGCCTTGGAGAGCTCAGTACGGAGTTCGTGCTGATCGGCTTCCGGTTCTTCCTCGGTGTCGACGTAGGTTTCGAAGAGATACATCAGGACGTCGAATACGTTTTCTTTCATGCCTGGAGCGCCTTCCCTGATAGAAAGATAGTCGGAATTTGGACCGTCAAGGTTGCAAGCTATAGCGTCCGCCGGACAGTTTTTCGACAACTCCGTCCAGCTCCAGGATCAGAAGCATGGAGGAAACCTGGTCGATCGTCAAACCGGAGCGCTCGACCAGTTCATCGACGGAAATCGGATCGTGACTTAACGTCGAACGTAGTTTGACATACTCCTGGTCGTCGCTCCGAAGCGGTTCGACCGCCGCGTCCGGCTCTTCCAACGACGCGCGAACATGACCTGCAAGCGCGCCGAGTTCCGAGAGGATGTCGTCGGCGGATTCGACCAGTTTCGCACCGTCGCGAATCAGACGGTGACAGCCTCTGGACAATGGGTTGTGGATAGAGCCGGGCAGGGCGAAGACTTCCCGGCCCTGTTCGCCGGATAGTCGTGCCGTGATCAACGACCCACTCTGCCTCGCGGCCTCGATGACCAGCGTGCCGAGCGAGAGACCGCTGATCAGCCTGTTTCGCTGCGGGAAGTGGGATTTGCGCGGCGGTGTGCCGGCCGGAAACTCGCTGACCAATGCGCCGTTTTGTTCGATGGCTCGCGCGAGTTCGAGATTCGCGGCGGGGTATATCCGGTCGAGACCGTGCCCGACGAAGGCGACGGTTGGCGCCCCGGCATCGAGCGCTCCTCGGTGGGCCTCGGAGTCGATGCCCTGCGCCAGCCCCGAGACGATGCAGAATCCCCAGCGGCCGAGATGCCGCGCGAACTCTCGGGCATTTCTTTGTCCGCCGGCGGTCGGATTGCGGCTGCCGACGATGGCCAGCGCAGGAAGATGTAGTACCGCCGGATCGCCGCGCACATAGAGGCGCCGGGGCGGGTCCGCAAGCTGTCCGAGAAGCTCGGGGTAGTCGTCACTGCCGAACTCGATCTCGATGCAATCGGGACTGGCGCCGGATGAGGGATCGGATGTCTTTGTCATTGCTCTGCCGCTATACGCCTTGCAGCGATCATAGCGCGGAGCCGGCCTGCCTGCCGTCGCAAAACCCGGCGCCGAAGGCCGAAACGAAAAACGGCGCCAGAAGGCGCCGTTTCGTCGTAACCAAAGAAGACGTCTAGATCGGATTGCGCACGGCGTCCAGCACGTGAATAGCCTGAGTCGCTTCCATCACCAGTCCGTAACTGATCTCATCATAGACCTTGAACATCATGACCGTGCCGGCTTCTTCATCCGGCAGTCTGACCTCGCCTCCGGCGATGCGGTCTTCGACGACCCGGCCGGCCTGGAAGACCGTCAGCACGTCGCCGATGGAAAGGCCGTCACTCGTGCCGCGGTTGAGCACGACGACCTGGTACTGGCCAATCTGGGTCACGCCACCGACAACCGAAATGATCGTACCGTCGATTTGGTTGCTCGGCGCCCTCGGGAAGAAATTGAGAGGGATTTCCAGGGTCTCGGGAAGCAGGCGATCGCCTTCTTTCGCTTCCTGAGTCGTTTCGGTCAGCCACAGCGTTGCCGGATCGCCCGCCCGGCGCATTGTGCCTTCGCCGACGAATGTGCCCTGATAGCCGACGAGACGGTCGTCTTCCGGATCATAGAGCGGCTCGCCGACATGCACGACGCTGAAGCGCGAGCCGGCCGGTTCGCCAGCGGCGCCGCGAATATAGACTTCGTTGCCGGCCGCTGCGATCAGATGATCGCCGCGGGTCCTGAGCAGATACGGCAGCGCATCGGCCTGCTCGCGTTCGAGGACGACGCCCGTCGTCAGGAAGGCAGAAACCGATTCGTAAGGAATGCTGGTCACAGCCTCCGAGAGCGGCGTGATGCGCGCCTGCGGCGACATACGATAGGTGCCCGCGCGAACGGTCGTGACGCGCGGCTGCCCGTCGACGTAGACGAGGCCGAGTACGTCGCCGGGATAAATAAGATGCGGGTTCTCGATGTCCGGATTTACGTACCAGATCTCCGGCCAGAACCAGGGATCGTTGAGGAACGTCGCGGCGATGTCCCAAAGCGTATCGCCGACCTGCACGACATACTCGTTAGGATGATTGGACGCGAGCGGTACCGGCTCGTCGACGCGCACGAGATTCGGCTGATAAGGCGCCGGCTCCTGGGCCGTTCGACCGGAGTCCGACGACATGGAGCGCGGGGGGGGTGGCGCACTCGACCCAATGGGCTCCGCACGCTGCGGCCGGTCGTCTCCACCGAATGGGTTCAATGAACACGCCGATAATGCGGCGGCTAGTACCAGTGTCCCCAGCCGAAGGCTCGGTTTCAGGCTCTTGGTCAACATGGTTGTTCCGGTGCTCCGTTTAATGGATGCGAACAGGTGCTCGGCTGGCGTTGCTATAATATGTCGCCCCGGCGCCCTGGGGACTGCCAAGTGCGTCACAATTCTGGCCCGTAGAGCGGATTTTCGGCCCAGGAACTGGACGCATTTTCGATTATCTTATTCAATAAAGTCAAACATTTAGCTGATGTTTGAAGAATGGGGCACGAAAACGCCTACTTTAAATCCGCAATTTACGGCGTCATATTGGCTGCCTTGGCTGAGAATTAGCCTCAACGATATTATGACAAAACTGACTATTTTGGAGTTTCCGGACCCCCGGCTCAGGAAGAAAGCGGCCCCTGTGGAGGTGGTTGACGACGAACTGCGCACGCTGATCGACGACATGCTCGAGACGATGTACGAGGCGCCCGGCATCGGTCTGGCTGCAACCCAGGTAGACGTGCACAAACGCCTGCTGGTCTGCGACGTCTCGTCGGACAAGTCTCAGCCGTATGCGCTGATCAACCCGAAGATTCTGCAGAAGGACGGCATCGAGGTATCCGAAGAAGGCTGCCTGTCCGTACCCGGCTATTACGAGGAAGTCGAACGGGCCGAACACATTCGCGTGACGTTCCTGAATCGCAACGGTGAGTCCGTTGAAATGGAAGCCGACGGCTTGCTTGCCGTCTGCATACAGCACGAGATGGATCACCTCGAGGGCAAGTT
>CALZMR010000249.1 GCA_945788575.1 uncultured Woeseiaceae bacterium | reverse complement strand
AGAGCAAGTGGCGGCCTCTGTGACCGGGAAATTTCGGCGATGTCGTGTATGGCAAAGTCAACGACACCTCGCTACCATTGCCTAAACCCGTCACGACGGTGACCTGAGTGTGAGTATCGCCCGCGACTTGATGAAACCACTGCCAGGCGTGATCGAGCCGCGCTGGTGGTCCGGCGTGCCTGCGTTGGCACCGGAGTCGTTCACGATCGACTGTGTCGGGATGGATCTCGCGGCCAACACGCCGGTTGCGGGGAGTGCGCTCGAGCAGCAAATGAGCGCGCTGTTCGACGAGGTCGGTCTCGTCCATCTGGTAAACACGGGCCTCACCGATCTGCAGGCAATGCGTGCCATCGCCAAGCTCGTTGTCGCCAGGGAGATGCAGTATACGGGCGGCGCGAATCCTCGAGATAGTCTCGAGGCGAACGTTTATGAGGTAGGCGCTCCGTTGGAGACGTGGCTGCACTACCACCACGAAATGGCTTATATCGGGCAGAGCACGAAGATGCTCGGCTTCCTGTGCAACAAGGCCGTTGCCGGCAAGGGCTACACGTACGTTTCGGACAACATGCAGGCCACCGAGGCAATCCTGGAAACGGAGTTCGGTCGAAAACTCCGCGACCTCGGCATTTGCTACCACCGGGACCTGACAGATCGTGAGGCGTTTGCAGGTACTGAACAGATCGGCGTCTACAATCACTGGCAGAAGTCGATGATGACCGACGACCCCGACGAGGCCGAGGCAGTTGCCCGCTCACGGGGTCTCGAGACCGAATGGGGGCCCAACCGCCTCCTAATGACACGCTATTACGTGTCGGCATTCGAGTATTTCCCGCAGCTCGATCGCAACGTGTTGTACAGCAGTGTTGCTGACGACGGCATGTGGTTTGATGGCTGGCCAAAGGTGATGCACCTGCCGTACGAAGCGCGTCCACTGAAACTGACATTCGGTGACGGGACCGAGATGTCGCGCGACGAGAAGCAGTTCTTCGTGGACATCTACGATCGCTTCGGTATTCCTATCCGCTGGAGCGCCGGCGACATCGCCATCGTCTGCAATTATCGTTTCGCTCACGGCCGCCCGGCTATACACCTCGAGCCCGGCGAGGCGCGGGAACTCGGCGTGCTTATCGGCGAGGCCTACGAACGCGTCGGCGACCTGCCCGGTAAGTGGTGATCGGGTAGCGACGCCCGCCGGCCGGCGGTGGACCAGCTTCGACATTGCCGCTCCCGGCCGGGACTCGTGTGGCACGGCGCCTGTTCTCGCACGGGCGACAAGGTCAATGCGTCAGTAATCCTGCTCGGTTCGTTGTGACCCGGCCGGCTCGAAGGAGCAATATGTTCATCACGATCCCTGATTTCCTCACCGAACAGGAATTGCAGCACCTGCGTGCGTACACGGAGCGCGTGCAATTCACGGATGGGACTGCGACCGCGGACGATATGCCTGACGAGCACAAACGCAATCTGCAGCATGTGCCACAAGGGGAGGATCTACGTGCAGTTACACAGTTGATCTCGAACGGCGTCGGCCGGTCGCGCGCCGTGCAGGACGGCGCCCTGATAAAGCGAATGATGCCGCCGATGATTTCCAAGTACACGGAAGGCATGGAGTACAAGTCGCACCTTGACACCCCATTCATGCAACACAAGGGTCCGCTGCGCGCGGACTTGTCGATGACGCTGTTTCTATCGGACCCGGAATCCTACGACGGCGGCGCACTTGTACTGGAAACGGAATTCGGCGATCACGAGGTGAAACTGCCGGCAGGCGGCGCCGTATTCTACTCAACGCGGCTCTATCATCACGTATCGCCGGTAACGCGAGGCGAACGATTCGCCGTCGTGACGTGGATGCAAAGCCATATCGGCGATCCGGCGAAGCGTAAAGTTGTCGGCCAGCTCTGGCGCGCCTATGACGACATGGTCGAAGCTAAGGGCGAGACCAGTGATGAAGCGAAGCGCCTTATGCATGCCGTCATCGAGCTGACGCGCATGTGGGCCGAGAGCTAGAAAGAAAGCCCCAGGGTCGACCAGCCATGCAAGGCGGTTATCGTCCAATCCGAGCCCGGCAAAGTCGGGTGCCGTGAGGTGGCTCGGCCTGTTCTGCCCGAAAATATGACAACGCTGTCATTTCCAAGCATAATTCACCGGCGACCACTGAAGAACAACAAGATAGCTGTTTGTTATCTGCCGGCGCAGATGACCCCAATATCCGGAATCCGGCATGCTGACCCAAGCCAAGTCATTCACCTTGTTCGCCCTGTTGACCGCCTCATGCCTGGCGGGCTGTGGAGGCGGAGGCGGCAGCGATAGTCCCACTGCCACCGACACGGTCCCTCCGGTCATCACATTGACCGGCCCGTCAACGGTCAATCATGAGCAGGGCACGACATACACGGATCAGGGGGCCACGGCGAGCGATTCCGTCGATGGGACAGTAGCGGTCGCAACAACCGGTAGTGTGGGTATCGACGCCGGTACCTACACGCTGACCTACACCGCCACCGACAGAGCCGGAAATTCTGCGACTGCCACGCGAACCGTCATCGTCGCCGATACAACGGCGCCGGTGATCACGATGGTTGGCCCCGCGTCCATGACCCACACGCTGGGAACGCCGTTCACAGATCCCGGTGTTTCCGCGACGGACACCGCAGATGGCGCGGTCGCCGTCGTGACCACGGGTTCCGTCGATTCCGCGGTCGGCACCTATACGCTGACGTACACGGCGACCGACGTCGCAGGTAACTCGGCGACCGCGTCGAGAACCGTCATTGTCGAGGCGCCGCCGCCGGGGCCGAACCCGACCGACCTGGTGGTTTTCGAGAACGGCGCCGTCGACCCGGGGTGGGATAGAGGTCTCAACGCATTCGACGCCGCCATCGGGTTCGGTGAGTGCAACAATGACGGTGGTGCCGCCTGTCCCAGCATCAGTTGGGGAGTCGTATCCGACAGCGAGCGCGGCGACGTACTGCAGATTACGCATACGGCAGCAGGCGATCTCGCCGGACTGTTCATCGCCGCCAATCTGCCGATCGACGTTTCCGGGTTCGCAAACGGCAACGTCTCCTTTGACGTAAAGGTCGTCAGCGGCGACAGCAATATCACGATGAAGCTCGACTGCGTATTCCCCTGCACATCCGGTGACCAGAATCTCGGCAGCAAAGGTGCCGCGGGCTGGGAGACCGTCGAGGTACCGTTCGCAACGCTGGCGGCTGGCGGGCTCGATCTCAGCAATGTGAATACGGGAATCGTCATCTGGGCGACCAACGTGACGAGCACGGTTTTCCGTGTAGACAACGTTCGCTTCACGGGATTCGACGATAGCGGCCCACCGCCTACCGGCGATTACACAATCACGTCGTACGGCGCGGGCAGTATTTCCGACACCATCAATCCGGCCAGCTATCGCTGTGTCGTCGATTTCGGCAACTGGATCTACAACGCGGGCGTGGTCGAGCCCGCGATCCCGGCCTGCAATGCGTCGACCGGCATTCCGACAGGCACGCCTACACCTCGGTTTCCACAACTGACCGGCCCGGCGGCAAACAGTCCGACGCCCACCCACAAATGGTGGGGTTCGATTCCGTTTCTTGGCGAGATGACGATCGGCGATCCGAACGACGCCGCCTATATCACGCCGGATCCGATCACCGCCCGAGTCACGAACAGAGGCATTCGGGTCATGGGCATTCCGTCGGGGCTCGGGACCTCGAATGACGGTTTTCTGTATCAGATACCCGATCCCTTCAGCGAAGTGTTCGACGGCATCGCGATCGGCAATTCGAACTTCGCCGCGATGGACGCCTATCTGAAGGACCACAGCGATGGTTCCGTCACCGTCGAGTGGCAAAGCGGCGGGCAGGCCGTGATGGAAGCGACGTTCGTGCACGGCTCGCCGTACCTTTGGATCAAGGCGTATCAGGGGCAACTCGTGTTGCGCACACTGCGTACGGACGGTGGTGAGAAGGGCACGTTCTACAATCAGGGCAACAGTCTCGGTGTCTGGACGAGTGTCGCGGGCAACCACAACAACTTCCTTGTGACCGGGGAGGGGACGACGACCTTCGGCAATATCGCCGGAAACGAAATCACGGTCAGCAACAGCGCGAACGAACTCACATTGACCTACCTGCCCCAGACGGGCGGCACGCCGCCGGTCGCGATGACGAGCTTCTTCGAGGCCAGGGCTCGCAACGTCGTCGCTTCGGTGGAGATCGACTATTCGGTCGATCGTTCCACCAACAACGTGACCGTCAGCCACGACTATCTTGACAGCCAGGGAACGCCGATCGAGACGATCATCGGTCTGCACCCATTACACTGGAAAAACAGCGCGCAACCGACTTCCGGCTACCAGGTCAGAAGTGCCCGCGGCGTGATCCGGTTCAGTCAGACTGACCGTTTCGACTACCAGCTACCGTCTGTCGGTGTCTTGCCGACCCTGCCGACGTTCGGCGGGACCTTCAACCAGACGACACTGGAGAGTCTGGTGAGCGAGTTCGTCGCGCAGGGCCCGGCGGCATGGAACGACCGGACCGACACTTACTGGGCTGGCAAGAACTATGGCAAGGTCGCCGAACTCATCGCGATCGCCGATGCCATCGGCATGAATGCCGAAGCGACGCAGCTACTGAATTGGCTAAAGTCGGAACTGGCCGATTGGTTCACAGCCGAGACCAACGGCAACCTCGACGTTATGAAGTACTTTGTCTATGACGACGATTGGAACACTCTGCTC
>CALZMR010000248.1 GCA_945788575.1 uncultured Woeseiaceae bacterium | reverse complement strand
TGGGTGTCGAACAGGAATCGGTCCACGGGATTCGCCCCCAGTGCCGGGGGCTGCAGCGTGTAGTAGAACTCTTCGTTATGGAACTTCGCGAGTACGGCATCGATGTAGGCACGCGCCGATCCGGCGTCTCGCTGCATCTGCAGCGCAAGTTCGGCAGTTCGTGGATTACTCCCTTCGGGAAGACTCAGGTACCAGTTGCGGTGGAGCTCGTTAAGAGAGGTTTCGGCCCGGTATGTCATGTAGGACTCGACGTCGTACGCGATGCGCTGGTCGACCGGGAAATTGCGAGTGAGTTGCTGCATAGTTCCCAGGAACGTCTGCGACAGTTCCCAGCGGAACGGGACTTCGAGTGCGGGCAGCCACTGCTGCCGGGTCGGCTCGAGCGTCACCTGATAGCGAATGGGGTCGCCCTCGACTTCAACCTGATTGGAAGGCCGCCCGGCATTCGTCGGTTCGCTTCCCGACCACGACCGGCCGTTGAACTGATAGAGCACCAGCGCACGCCAGTATCGATCTCTCGGTTCTGGCACCGCGCCGTCGAATCTCACTCTGAAAGCGACTTTATTCGACAGCGATAGCGAGCTGATGTCGCCCGGGCTCATCCTGTCGCTCAGGCCGGAAACGCCGGAACTCGTGTCGATCGGCACCGACCAGAACGGAGTCGAGATCCGAGGAAAGAAGACCCACATCGCGATCGCGAGCGGCGCGGCATAGAGAAGCAGCCGCGCGCCTGTGCGAAAGCTGCGGCGAATCGGTTCGCCCGGCTGCGACGACATCCGCAGCCACGCGGACATGATGAACGTCAGTGCGACGATGAGGTAAGGCAGGGACCAGACGAACTGTTCACGCAGAAGCGACGACATGACGAGGAAGATCGCGATGAACAGCAGTACGAACTGATCGCGGCGCTGTCTGGTCTCGAGGATCTTCAACGATGCCATGACGGCCAGCAGTGCGGAGCCCGGGCCGACGCCGCTGATCGTGTCGTAGGTTACGAGTACACCCAGGAAGCAGAAAAGCGCGAGTCCCGCGCGAAATATCGTCGACGGCAGGGCGCCGCGGCGTGTCTCGATGGTATAGCGAGTGACGGCGCAGCCTATGAATGCGCCCGATATCCAAAAGGGCAGGTAGGGGAGGTGCGGCAGCAACGCGAGCCCCAGCGAGCCCATCGTCCATGGCAGGCTGGCGAGCAGCGATCCATCGGTTCCGCGCGCCTTAGTCATTGTCGAGTCCGTACAGGGCGAGAGCTTCGAGGCAGCGGCTCCGGTGCGCCTCGCCGTGCGATGGCGGAATGTCCGTGCCGGGAATCTTCAACCCGTAGTCCTCGCGTGTTCTGTCTGCGTCGACGATCCATCGCGCGAGAATGGACAGTCGCTCTTCGAGATCGCTCGATTCGATCTCGTCAAAGTCGAACCACTGGCTGCTGGTGTCGGCTCCGGCAAAGCGCTTGGAGAGCAATTGCCCGGATCGTGCGTACGCTTTCCACGCGACGTTGCGCGGTGAATCGCCGACATTGAATCGCTTGAGCCCGGCGAAATCTTCTTCGCCTCGCGCGTCGTGCTGGCGGTGACCGAGCGCCATCTGCGAAGGCGGCGGCACAGGTGCTTCATCGGCCGGCTGCGGGTATACGAGCCCGCGAATGTCCATGTGCAGCCATGCCCATGAGCGGAATAACTCGAAGGGGAACAGCGTGCGGATTCCGTAACGGACGAGCGGCACCCAGCCGCGGCGTTCCGTCGGGATCGGCAGTACGAATACCTCGCTCTCGCCCGGTTCCAGGTCGTGGACCGCGCTGTACGAGCCGTCCACGTAAAGCCGGATGCTGAATCTTGGTGACTTCGAGTGGTTGGTCACCGCTATTCGGAATTGTGCCGCCTGGCCCGAGAATACGGGTTCGACGCCGGCGAAGCTGACTTCGAGTCCAACCAGATTTCGCTGACACTGGTGCATCGCGACAAACCCGAGTCCGATCAGCAGGAACGTCAGCAGGAATGACAGATTGTTGTTGTAGTTCATCGAACCCAACAACATCGCAAAGGTCATCAGCGCGTAAACGAGACCGACGCCGGTCGGCAGAATGTAGGTGCGGCGGGCTGTGAGCTCAGTTGCTTCCGGGTCTGTTCCCTGACGTTTTCGCGCCCAGCGGCGGGCTCGGCGCTGGGCAGCACCGCCGATTCCGGGTATGAGGCCGGATAGTTTAGGGAATGTCCACCGAGCCGAGGACATGCTGGCAGAGCTCCGTAGTGTTTCGATAGCTCGCGCCGCTGGCAGGCTTGAGACGGTGACCGGCAACGGCCGCAAACACGGCCTGCACGTCATCGGGGAATACGCCAGAGTGCCGGCGAATGAAGGCGTGTGCCTTCGCTGCGGCTGCGAGCGATTGCGCGCCGCGCGGCGAAAGCCCGATTTCGATGTCCGGCGACTCGCGGGTCTGGCGCACCAGCGCCTGGATGTAGTCGACCAATGCGTCGCTCATATGTACCGCCCGGGCGGCTTTCTGCAGGGAGGTGAGCACTTCCGGCGACGCAACGGCTTCGACGTGCTCGAGCATATCCCGGCGGTCTTCGCCGATGATGATCTCGCGCTCGTTCTCCGCATTCGGGTAGCCGAGTTCGAGCCTCATCAGGAAGCGATCGAGCTGCGACTCGGGCAGCGGGAACGTGCCGATCTGGTCGGCCGGATTCTGCGTGGCTACGACGAAGAAAGGATTCGGCAGGCTACGCGTCTCGCCATCCACCGATACCTGGTGTTCCTCCATGGCCTCGAGGAGCGCGCTCTGCGCCTTCGGGGTCGCCCGATTGACTTCGTCGGCGAGGATCAGTTGCGAGAATATCGGACCCGGCTGGAATTCGAACTCGCCGGACTTCTGGCGAAAAATCGACACGCCGACGATGTCGGCGGGCAGCAGATCGCTGGTGAACTGGATGCGGCGGTAGGAGAGACCGAGTACTCGAGCGAGCGACTGCGCCAGAATCGTCTTGCCAAGGCCCGGCAGATCCTCGATCAGGAGATGGCCTCGTGCTAACAGGCACGACAGTGCCAGCTCGATCTGGTCGTCCTTGCCGAGGATGATTCGGCCAAGGGCGTCCCGAGCCTCGTCCAGCGCCTTGAGCGAAGTCTCTTTGTTGACCGGCAGTTGCTCCAGCGTGTTGCCGCTTTGCATGTACTCTCCTCGGTAGGGGGCGAATCCGCCGCCGTCTGCCGTCAATGGTCGCGAAATCCCGGGAAATTTGCACCCGAGGCGCCATGAGACTGTGACCCAGTGCTCACATTGACACCCGCCGGATCGTCGCAGGTCTTAGTCGTCGAGGTCGTTCAGCTTGTCCAACTGCTCCTGGAGACTGGCGAGCTGCTTCTGGAAATCCTCCAGCCGCTGTTTTTCCTGTTCGACCACGGCGGGCGGCGCGTTGTTCACGAATTTCTCGTTGCCGAGCTTGCCGCTGGCCTTCGCGATTTCACCGTCGGTTTTCGACTTTTGCTTCTCGAGGCGCGCGCGTTCCGCAGTGACGTCGATCAGGCCTTTCATCGGCACCAGCAGCCGCATGTCGCCGAGCAGGGCGGTCGCGGACGCCGGTGGTTTCTCGCCGTCATTGAGTGGGCGCACAGATTCGATGCGGCCGACACGGCTCAGGAGACCGTCATGATCATCTACGCGGCGGAGATCGTCGTCAGTCGCATTTTCGAGGACGACCGGCAAAGCTTTGCCGGGAGAGATATCCATCTCGCCGCGGATTTGACGGATACCGAGGATGAACTCGCGCACCCACTCGATGTCGGCCACCGAGTCGTGGTCGACGTCACCGCCAGCTTCCGGGTAGGTTTCGAGCATGATCGTCTCGCGGCCGATTCCGGCGCGAGGCGCAACCTGCTGCCAGATCTCTTCCGTGATGAACGGCATGATCGGATGCAGCAGTCTCAGCAGTGCCTCGAGTACACCGATTAGCGTCTGACGAGTACCGCGTTTCTCGGCGTCGCTCGACGAATCCGACTGCAGCACGGGTTTCGACAGTTCCAGATACCAGTCGCAGAACTCGTGCCACGTGAATTCATAAATTGCGTGGGCGGCCAGATCCAGGCGGTATTCGTCGAAGTGCTTCCGCACGTTCGCCACCGTGTCGTCGAAGCGAGTGCGAATCCAACGATCGGCTGCCGAGAGCTCGGTGTCGCCTTCGTCCATCTGCTCGGTGTTCATCAACACGTAGCGCGCCGCATTCCAGAGCTTGTTGCAGAAGTTCTTGTTGCCCTCGATGCGGCCGACATCGAAGCGGATGTCACGACCTGTCGTGGCAAGCGCGGCGAACGTGAAGCGCAGCGCGTCGGCACCAAACGCATCGATACCGTCCGGGAATTCTCTGCGTGTCGCTTTCTCGATGCGTGGCTTGAGGTGATCCTGCATCATCCCGGCCGTGCGCTTCTCGACGAGCTGTTCGAGGTCGATGCCGTCGACCAGATCGAGCGGGTCCAGCACATTGCCCTTCGACTTCGACATCTTCTGGCCATCCTGGTCGAGAATCAGGCCGTGGATGTAGACGTCGCGAAATGGCACATCGCCCATGAATCGCAGACCCATCATGATCATGCGCGCAACCCAGAAGAAGATGATGTCGAATCCGGTGACCAGCACATTGCCCGGATAGAACTCTTCGAGCTCGCGCGTCTCGTCCGGCCAGCCCATCGTCGAGAACGGCCAGAGTGCCGACGAGAACCATGTGTCGAGAACATCTTCGTCCTGGCGCAAAGCGAC
>CALZMR010000247.1 GCA_945788575.1 uncultured Woeseiaceae bacterium | reverse complement strand
GGCTTGAGCATCAACTCCGGTTGGCGCGGATTGATCTTTAGTGGGGCGTCTGGAGGAACAGCGGAGACCGAATCCATGATCGCCCGTAAGACGGGCTCCTACCTGCTATCCCACGTAGAACAGCAGCGACTCGTCAATCCCCCAGGCATTGCCCCGCGTAGGCCTGGTTCACGCCCGCATTCTCGAGCTGGCACTCGTTATCGTAGGTAACGCCGTCCATGCCGCAGACGGGCGAGTAGTCGCGCGGGCAGTTGCGGCCGAGGTCTTCGCAGACACCGGCGTAGTCGATCCGCACGCCGCGGCGTTCCGCCTGACAGGCGTTGCTGTAGGTCATCGCATCCGATCCGCACACGGGTACGAACAGATTCGGGCAGGGGCGCACGCCGCAGATACCCCGCGTGTAAGTCGCTATTCCTGCACGGTCCGCGTGACAGGCATTGTCGTAGGTGACGCCATCTTCGCCACACACCGGAGCGAAGACCCGCGGGCAATTCTCCGGGTCGCAGACGCTCGCGCGCTGCACCGGCACACGGGATGCGTTGGCCTCGCAGCGATTCAGGTAGGTGCGGCCGTTCATGCCGCAGACCGGTTCGCGGACACTTGGACAACCGCTTGGGGTGCAGGCCCCAAGGCCGGCGATCTCGGTGCCGGACTTACCGGCGAAGCACTCGTTGATATAGGTGTTGCCGTCGATGCCGCACACCGGGTCGTAGGTCTCGGGGCAACCGTCCTCGGTGTCGGTATCCGGACAGACGCCGGTGCGAGCAATTTCGGCGCCGGCGGCGTTGGCGACGCAGTCATTGCTGTAGGTCTGGCCGTCGGTGCCGCACACCGGGTCCCACTCCATCGTGCAGGCAATATCTTCGGCACGGTTTTCCGCCTGCGCGACAACGACCGGCGCCTCGTCAACGACGAAGAGTCTCTGTACGTCTACCTCGGACGCGGTCGCGCCCTGGCCAATGATTACTGCAGCGAGTGCTGCGAGAACGGCGAGTCTGTCAATCGGTCTGCTCCGTCATCCCTTGCTACTCTTAGAGTGGGTCCTTCGTCATCGGTTCGCAACTCCGTGAGCGAGCTGAGCGGGACAAGCTCGAAACCCTCACTCGCGAGCTCCGGCAATGCGCGCTCGAGGAAGCTGAGCGTTACGTCGTACGGGTGGCCTATGGCGACGGCAACGCCGCGCTCCATCGCGATAGCCTTCAGGCGCTCGAACTCACGCTCGACGACCTCGGGCGTCGGCTCCGAATCCAGGAACACGTCCCGCCTCAGCGCAGTAACGCCTGTCTCGCCGGCCATCTGCATGGCGACGCTGTGTTCAGTCGTGAAGCTGTCCACGAAAAAGACGTTGTCGAGGGCGCGTATCTCTTCCATGAGCCATCGCATATGGCCGGGGTGCCGGGTCAACAAGCTGCCGCGATGGTTGTTGATGCCGATGGCGAACGGAACCGCCTCGAATGCCTCTTCGAACATCGCAGCGAACCCGGACCGGCTCATGTCGATCGTCAGGCTCTGCGGTTCGGTTTGGCCGGAAAAATTAGCCGCCTGCATCGGCAGGTGCAGTACGACTTCCTTGCCCTCTGCGTTGCAGGCCTGTGCCAGCCATTCCGCTCTCGGTGCATCCGGAAGAATCGCACAGGCAACCGGCCCGGGAAGCGCGATCGCCCGCTGCCCGGCAGCGAGCTCATAGCCCAGATCGTCGATGATGATGGCGATGCGCGGATTCGCTACGGCGGGACCGCAGAAAGCCGCCAGCACGGCGGCCAATACCAGCGACCTCATTGGGCGTTGGAATGCATGATCCCGCGGCGCTGCAGCCGGTCGAGCGCCTCGGAGAGTTGCGTATCGCCTTCGCGGTCGACGTAGCCTGTCAGGCTCAGGACCGGATAGCCCGGCGTGTCCTCGACGTAGACGTCGGGCGTGATACCGGTCTCGTGAATCGAATCGCCGGACGGTGTGTAGTAGCGGGACGTGGTCAGTTTGATCGCCCGGCCCCGCGACAGCGGCATCACGGTCTGGACCAGGCCCTTGCCGAACGTGGATGTCCCGATGACGGTTGCGCGGCCATGATCCTGCAGGGCGCCGGCGACGATCTCAGAGGCCGAGGCTGAGCCGTTGTTGACCAGAATCACCAGCGATGCCCCATCGAGGACGTCGCCGCGGTGCGCGGAGCGCGAGAACCGGGCATCGGGCGTGCGGCCATCCGCGGTTACGATGACACCGGCATCGAGGAAAAGATCCGATACATCGACAGCCGCGTCGAGGACGCCGCCAGGATTGTTCCTCAAGTCGAGGATCATCCCGTCGAGCAGGCCGTGGTTTTCATCCTGCATGTCGTCGATAGCGCGGCTGAGTTCACGCGCCGTCGTTTCCGAGAACTGGCTGACGCGGACGTAACCGAAAGATGGCTGCAGGAGCTCGTGATAAACGCTCGCGACGCGGACGATCTCGCGACGCATTTCGTGCAGGATCGCTTCGTCTTCGCGCCAAACGGTGACGGTCACAAGTGTGCCCGCGGTACCGCGCATCAGTTCGATGGTCTGTTGCATGCCGCGGGGCTCGACGGCCAGCCCGTCCACGGCAATGATCTGGTCGCCACTGCGAATGCCGGAACGCGCCGCAGGCGAACCCTCGATGGGCGTGATGACTCTGACCTCGCCGTCGACCTCCGCGACCTCGATGCCGACGCCCGTATAGCTGCCGGTCGTCGAGATGCGGATGTCGCGATATTCTTCGGCATCCAGATATTCGGAGTGCGGATCGAGGTCCGACACCATGCCGCGAATCGCGCTTTCCAGGAGATCGGCATCGTCGATCGGCTCGACGTAATCCTGCTTGACGCGTTCCATCACCTCGGCGAACAAGCGTGCGTTCTGCCAGGCGAGCTCTTCTTCGGTAGGGGGCGTTTCGGCGGACAGGAAACGGCCGCCCAGAGACAGGCTCAGGCCCATTACGGTGCCGATAACGACAACCAGAATCGCTCTGGTTTTCAGCGACATAGATTTCTCCGCCCTGCGCCGTGCAAGCCTCTCTGGCGCGTGGTCAACGACGATAACACAGGGCCGCAGGTGAACCTACCGATCAGGTCTCGGATTGCCGCCGCCGGGCCTGGCCCCGGGCCGACGCGGTCTTCCCATCGCAGCAACCGAAGGCCTCAGCCTCCGGGTCGTCGCGTTACCCAGGCTCCCGGGTCCTGCGGCTGGGTGCCGCGCCGGATTTCGAAGTACAGCGCCGAGCGTTGCTGACCGCCACTGTCGCCGACCGTTGCGATAACGTCACCCGGTGCCACCCAATCGCCGGCGCTCTTGAGAATCGTCTCGTTATAGCCATAGAGGCTCATATAGCCACCGCCGTGGTCGACGATGACCAGCAGGCCCATGCCGGCGAGCCAGTCGGCGAATGCGACGCGGCCGTGATACACCGCTCGAACCTCGCGACCGCGCGGCGCCTCGAGGACGACGCCGTTCCAGCTCAGACGGCCGCCCACCCGGGGCTCACCGAAGTCGTGGACCAGATTGCCGGCTACGGGCCATGTCAGCCGGCCGCGATGCTCGACGAAGGGCTCCTCCGAGCTGATCGGGTAATCCGACAGGATGGTCCGAAGCTCGTCGATGAGCCGAGCGAGGTCACGCTCCTCGGCCGCAAGCCGCTCGATCTCGGCGCCTTCGTCGCTAAGCTGCTGCTGCAGGGCAGCGAGTAGCGTTCGGCGGCGCTCCTGCGCTTCGTCGAGGCGTGAGAGTTCGGCGTAGCGTTCGTTGGCGATCGACTCGAGACGAGCCTCCTCGGCGGCAACCTGGCTATGAAGCTCGGCGAGCTCGCGGATGCGGGTGGTCACGAGCTCGATGTTGTCGCGGCGGTAGTCGTTCAGGTAGCGGTAGTAGGCCATCATGCGGCCGAGCTCCGCCGGGTCCTGTTGGTTTAGAAGCAGCTGCAGCCGCTCCTGGTTGCCGCTCATATAGGCGGCCCGCAGCTGGTCGCCGAGTTCGCCGACCTCCGACTCCAGCTCCACTTCTCGTTCGGCGATCGCCTGCTCGAGCTCGTCGCGCTGGCGCTCGGTGTGCTCACGCTCGCGCTCCAGCGCCCGAAGCCGGGTTCGCTTCTCCGCGATGACGATTTCAGCGTCCTGCAGCTCGGCGGTCACGCGGTCGCGCGCTTCGGCGGCACGGTCCATGCTGATCTTGAGTTCCGAGATGCGTTCCCGGACCTCTTCGAGCTCCTGTTCCTTGATTCGAGTGACGTCCTCGTCGTCTCCGAATACGGCTGGCGACGTCAGGAGGGCGGCAAGAATTAAGGCGGCAGGGACGCGGCTCATGGCGGGAGAGTATTGCTATAATGCCCGTTTTACCACCTGCGCGAATCCTCGCGCTCGAGATTAATGGACAGAATTCTGGAGTTTGCCGGGGCGCACCCGCTGTTGGCGTTCGGCCTCTTGACGAGCTTCCTGCTGCTGGTGTTTTCCGAGATTCGCCGCAAGGCCAGCAATCTGCTGTCGATCGACTCGACCGCCGCGGTCAAGCTCATCAATGCCGACGCTGCGATTATCGACCTGCGCACCAACGAGTCGTACTCGCGGGGCCACATCGTCAATGCGCGAAACGTGCCTTTGGACGAGCTCGAAGCCCGCCTCGATAAGCTCGGTGCGCTCAAGTCGAAGCCCATCATCGCCGTCTGCGACATGGGCATGTCGTCCACCAAAGCGTTGAACACCCTGCAGCAGGCCGGCTTCGAAAGTGTTTACAGCCTCAAGGGCGGCATGAACG
>CALZMR010000246.1 GCA_945788575.1 uncultured Woeseiaceae bacterium | reverse complement strand
GAATCTCTCCGACAAGTCCCGCCATGCGTATACGTTGCACGTTATCGATCAGGCCTGCCGGTATCCGGAGGAGAACTGGCTGCAGCGCGACCCGTCGATGCCGCTACGCGGATTCGAGCGCGACGTGTCCGTGAACGCATCCTGATGTTGTTCACGGACATCATTCGTACCAAGCGCGACGGCGGCACACTGTCGGACGAGCAGATTCAGTTCCTCGTCGACGGGCTTGCAGACGGCAGCCTGCCCGCGGAGCAGGTGTCGTCTCTGGCAATGGCCGTGTTCTTCAACGGTATGTCGTTCGAGGAAGCGGCACAGCTCACGCTCGCGATGTCGAAATCCGGGACAGTCATCGACTGGTCGACGGAAGACCTCGATGGCCCGGTGCTGGACAAGCACTCGACGGGTGGTGTCGGCGACAAGGTCAGTTTCATGCTCGCGCCGATCGTTGCCGCATGCGGCGGTTATGTGCCGATGATCTCGGGCCGCGGCCTGGGCCACACGGGCGGCACGACAGACAAGGTTGAAAGCATTCCCGGCTATCAGTCGATGCCGGACTTCGACACGTTTCGGCGCGTCGTGAAGACGGTCGGCTGTTCGGTCATCGGTCAGACCAGCGACCTCGCGCCCGCGGACCGGCGCTTCTACGCGATTCGCGACGTTACGAGCACAGTCGAATCCGTGCCGTTGATTACCGCGTCCATTCTCTCCAAGAAGATCGCGGCCGGACTCGAGGCACTCGTCATGGACGTCAAGGTCGGCACCGGCGCGTTCATGGAATCCCGAGAGCGAGCCCGCGAACTGGCCGACAGCATCATCCGCACGGCAGGCAGTGCAGGTTTGCGCACACACGCTTTGATAACCGACATGAACCAGGTCCTGGGAACCACGGCGGGCAACGCCGTGGAGATTCGCGAATCAGTGCGCTATCTGCGCAACGAGGAGCGGGACGCGCGTCTGGATGACGCGGTACTCGGACTGTGCGGCGAATTGCTCTTGCTGGGCGGTATCGAATCGGAACGCGATGCGGCGCGACAGCGTTGCGACGAGGCTGTCACCAGTGGCAGCGCGGCCGAGATTTTCGGTCGCATGGTCGAGGCTATGGGCGGACCGGCGGACTTCGTCGATAACGCGGACACGCATCTTGCGAAAGCGCCCGTAGTGCGGCCCGTGCACGCAGATGGTGTCCTCGCGGCTATGAATACCCGAGCCGTCGGCAACGCGATCATCGAACTCGGCGGCGGGCGCAGGGTCGTCGGCGAGGCGCTGAATCTCGCGGTAGGCTTCACCGATATCGCCCGTGTGGGCACCGTACTCGATGCCGGTAAGCCGCTCGCGGTCGTGCACGCGGCGAGCGAGGACGCCGCCGAGGCCGCGGCGAAGAATCTGCTCGACGCCTGCAAGATCGGCGAATCCGCCCCGGAATCAGGCGACGTCATCCTGGAGATAGTGACGGGCTGAGCACCGCTTTGCGGTATCCTAAGGCCAAATAACAACAAGCCTCGGGTGAGCCATGCCGGTCAATCTCATCGGAATCCTCGGCATCATCGTGATTCTTGGAATCGCGGTTCTATTTTCGAGTAATCGCAAAGCCATTCACTTGCGCGTCGTCGCTGCGGCGTTCGCGCTGCAGGCAGTAATCGCGGCGGTCGTGCTTTTCTGGAGCCGCGGCCAGCAGGCCATCGACACGCTGAGCAACGGTGTGCTGGCCGTCATCGGATTCGCGAATGCCGGCATAAACATGGTCTTCGGACCGCTGGCCGACACGGAGAACGTCGGCTTCAGCTTCGCCATCAACGTGCTGCCGATCATCATATTTTTCGCTGCTCTGATGTCGGTTTTGTATCACTTGCGGATCATGGAGTGGCTGGTCCGCATCGTGGGCGGCGCACTGCACAAGATCATCGGCACCGGCTCGATCGAATCGATGAACGCGGCGGCGAATATCTTCGTCGGTCAGACCGAGGCGCCGCTCGTCGTGAAGCCGTATCTCAAGGGGCTTACGGAGCCGCAGTTCTTCGCCGTGTGTGTGTCTGGCCTCGCGAGTATCGCCGGCACGGTGCTCGCCGGCTACTCGATGCTGGGCGCTGAAATGAAATACCTGCTTGCTGCCGCGTTTATGGCGGCACCCGGCGGGCTGCTGATGGCCAAGATCATCATGCCGGACGACGAGTACATTCCTCCGAGCCAGCATGAGAAGCTCCGAATGGAGCCCAGCAAGCACCGCAACCTCATCATGGCCGCGGCCGCAGGAACCTCGGACGGCCTGCGTCTCGCCGTCAACATTGGCGCGATGCTGATTGCATTCGTCGCCCTGATCGCCCTCTTCAACGGGCTCGTCGGCGGCGTCGCCGGCCTGTTGAGAATCGATCAGCTGCTCGGCGTCGAGACGGTTACTCTGGAGCTGATTCTGGGCAAGATCTTTCAGCCACTGATGTGGCTGCTCAGCGTGCCCTGGAATGAGGCCGAAGCAGCCGGATCATTATTCGGCGAGAAGATCATCCTGAACGAGTTCGTCGCCTTCTCTCACCTGTCGGATCGCCTCGCCGACGCATCTCCGCGGACGATCGCGGTAACGACGTTCGCGCTGTGCGGCTTCGCGAATCTTTCGTCGATCGCGATCCTGCTCGGCGGCCTCGGCGTACTCGTTCCCGAGAAGCGCGAACTGATCGGTAAATTCGGACTCAAAGCCGTGCTCGCTGCTTCGCTGTCGAATCTGATGAGTGCCGCATTGGCCGGGATCATGCTGACTTTCCCCTAGGGTGGCTCGTCGGATCATCATCGATTGCGATCCTGGACAGGACGACGCTGTCGCGCTGTTCCTCGCGTTGTCATCACCGGACGAACTCGACGTACTCGGCATCACCACCGTTGCCGGCAACGTCCCGCTCGAACTGACAGAGCGCAACGCGCGCATGATGTGCGATATCGCCGGCAAAAAGTCGACGCGTGTTTTCGCCGGCTGCGAGCGGCCGATGCTGCGGGAGCCGATCACGGCCGAGTACATCCACGGCAACACCGGCATCGACGGCATCGACGTGTTCGACCCGGAGACTCCGCTCGAGGAACAGCACGCCGTCGACTTCATCGTCGAAACGCTTCGTGCCGCGGACGCGGAGTCGGTGACGCTCGTTCCGACCGGGCCGCTGACCAACGTCGCCACCGCGATCGAGCGCGACCGGGATATCCTGAATTCGGTAAAAGAGATCGTCCTCATGGGCGGCGCGATGCGTGAAGGCGGCAATCGCTCGCCCTCCGCCGAGTTCAACATCCTCGTAGACCCGCACGCAGCTGACATCGTGTTCAACTGCGGTCGTCCGGTCACGGCGATGGGTCTCGACGTCACCCATCAGGTGCTGTCCACGCGCGAGCGAGTAGGGCGCATTCGCCAGGTCGGCAATCCCGTTGCCGAAGCAACTGCCGGCATGCTGAGTTTCTTCCACCGTTACGACACGAAGAAGTACGGATCCGAAGGCGCCCCATTGCACGACCCGTGCACGGTCGCCTATCTGCTTCAACCGGACCTCTTCGAGACGAAGTTCTGCAACATCTCCGTGGAGACCGGGTCCGAGCTCACGGCCGGGCACACCGCGGTCGATTTCTGGCACGTGACGGATCGGCCGCATAACGCGCATTGGGCCTACGAAGTGGACGCCGATGGCTTCTATGAACTGCTGACCGAGCGACTCGGTAAATTCAGCGAGGGCGTGGCATGAGCCATATTCTGGTGGTCGGCTCCGTCAACCTGGATTTCTCGGCGAGCGTGTCGCGGCTTCCCGCGGCCGGGGAGACCGTAACCGGTGCGACACTCGAGCGCTTCCCGGGCGGCAAGGGCGCTAATCAGGCACTGGCAGCGCGCCGCCTTGGTGCCGACGTTACCTTGATCGCCAGCGTCGGTGACGACGCGACAGCCGGCGAGGCGCTGGCGCTGCTTCGCGAAGGACAGGTCGATCTGGCGCACTGCGTGGTTCATCCCGCGGCACCTACTGGGGTTGCGCTGATATCGGTCGCGCCCTCTGGCGAGAATCACATCGTCGTGGCTCCCGGCGCCAATGCGGCGTTGACCGTCGATGAGCTGCCCGATGCAGATGCACTAATTTGCCAGCTCGAAGTGCCGGGCGACACAGTCGCCGATATAGCCGGCCGTTTCGAGGGCTTCTTCTGCGCCAACCTCGCCCCCGCCACGGAAATCGACGTGGCGGTGCTGACGCGCGCCGATCTCATTGTCGTCAATGAGACGGAAGCAGCATGGTACGGCGACAGCCTGAGGGCCTGCGGCGGCCTCATCGCGACCACGCACGGCGCGGCCGGTGCGGAGCTTCGCAAGGATGGCGAGTTACTGGCGACGGCGCGGCCTCCCGCCGTTGACGCCATCGATAGCACCGGTGCGGGCGATACGTTCACGGCGGCGCTGACTGTCGCACTCGTCGAGGGCATGTCACCCAGAGGCGCACTGGAATTTGCGTGCGCGGCTGGCGCGAAGGCAACGACAATCCGCGGCGCTCAGCCGTCGCTGCCCACTCGGAAGGACGTCGAAGCCTTACTGTAGGAGCGCCAATTCGCCTCCCGACGGTAATTTCAAAGCCCCGCACGGCGGGCTCCTACAACCTTGTCTTCGACGATCGATGAGACATGCGGGGGCGGATCGGTCCTGTCGGTACGGCGATTGCGGTATGCTGATCGCAGAATAATCAACAACAATGTCTGAATCGTTTCGAGGTGATTTCATGCGCAAGACCGCAATGTTCGTTGCGCCGTTCCTGCTCTGTTGCCTGGCGTCTTGCGGAGCGAATGACTCCGGCTCTTCGGGGTCCGCGGA
>CALZMR010000245.1 GCA_945788575.1 uncultured Woeseiaceae bacterium | reverse complement strand
AGACGAAAAAGAATGCACCAGCGCGAAGATATTCGTGCGTAATGAAGGTTAGGATAAATGCGAAACTCATTAAAAAGAGCGCGAGCTCGTCATACTGGGGGACAAATAACCGTTTAAGTAAGGAGCGTTTTTCGTTCATTTGGCTTGCAAGGTATCGTGTCCAGAATGCGAAACTGTGACCGTCCGCTTTGGGTCAAAAGCAGCCTCTCATGAGTCTATCAGTCGAGCGGCTGCTTTCGGCCAATAGCGGACTTTGACGAGTCCTGTTATCCACTTTTGATCGATAGGCCGGCATGTTTATACTGGGCAACATACTCTGATGGAGACTCATCCTATGCTCAAGAAGCTCGGCATCTTGCTGGTGCTACCGCTTGTTGCGGTTACTGCCAACAGCTCATCGCCCGAACCCGAACCGGGGCTTTATCGCGTTACCGTCGGCGTCAGTGGTCAGGACCTTCCCGCCGGAATGGTTGAGGAGAGTATCGAACAATGCGTGACGAAAGAGGATCTAGCAGCTGACCCCTCTAGTGTCCTCGGCGAGCACGCTGGCATGGAGGGCTGCACGATCACTCAGCATGACTGGGGCGATGGAAAGATCAGCATGCAAATGGAATGCGCTATTGAGGGTGCCGGCGCCACCGCCGAAAGCCGAGGAACTTACAACGCCAGCAGCTACGAGCTGGTTACCACCATGACAATAACGATTGAAGACACGACGATAGAAATGGAGTCTTTCGTCCGCGGAGAACGCATCGGCGATTGCTGATCGATCTGCCATTTAGCCGTCGTATCCGGCTTGCGACTGCGCCATGCCAGCCAGACCTTCGACATTAATGACCGCAACGGGTCAGAAGTCATTTTCTTAGCCTGAACTACTCGTGTGGCTGGTGTCGGCTAACGCTTAAGCCGGCGAACACGTGGGCGTTCGGCAGAGACTTGGGCGTTCCTCAAGGCTTACGGCGTCTGACTCAGAGCGATTCGCGAATCTCGTCGATCTGCTGACCGAGCGCCGGGGCTTTGCGTCCCAGGCAGTGCTTGTCGCGAGGACAGGCGGAGCTGCGTGGACAGATGATCGTCGCGTCTTTCTCGGCACCGGAGGCGATCCAGCCGATGTTGAGAATGCGGCTCACGCTTTCCAGCTGACGCCGCGCTTCAGTAGGAATCGGTCCGGAGCCGCCGTTGGCGTTGCAGCTCGTTTCGATCGCGTCGATGGTGGCCTCGGCGTCGACATTCTGCGCGCGAAGCGCCGGTGCGAGGTCGACGCCCACGCAAAGCACGTGCGGATTGCCGGCGGCATCCTTGCTGCGCACCGATTCGCAGCAGTAGAGGCGCTTGTCATCGCCCGACCGTAGCACCGAGATTTGTGCGGATGGCTTCGTTGTTCGTTCGCCGAGCATCCGGAATACGGCCCAGTGCTGGCACGGGTCGGACACGAGAGTCATGTTGCCCCATGGCAGCGGAATGCCATTGCCGCGGTAGACCGCGCGCAGGTGCCCCGGCGGATACGCATCGAAGTAGTGCCAGTGTGGGTAGGGCGACACGCTGGACATTCGGCGCATGACCAGCGTTCTGGTCAGGTCGATCTGTTCACCCGAGTCGATCGAGTACGCGTGCTTGGCGAGAAACTGTCGGAATGGCGTCTTCGGCGCCAGCAGTGCTGCGGAGAAGTAGCTGCACTCGAAGTCACGCCAGGCGAAGAGGATGTCTTTCGCGTCCATGCTCGTCGACTCGGTGTCGTGCCGTCGTCCACTCGCGCGGCCGCCTGACACCTGTGGCGCACGTGCGCCATCGCCGTCGTGCAGGACCCTGTGCGCAATGTGATTGCCGAGATCGAACTTGAGCCGGGCGGGTGAGTCCTGCAGCGTCCGGTTGATGAATACTCGATTGGGAGCTTCGTAGAAGGATCGAACAAGGGTCTCGAGCGGTTTACTCGAATCCCCGCGGTGCCTGCGGTCCTTGAACGGATCGCGATCGAACCATTCGATCTTGAGGCCTAGCTTCTTCGCAATATCGAAGACGTCCTCGACACTCAACGGGAACTGCTTGCCGCCGATCTTCTCTGCCGCGCGTTCCAGGTCCGGGAAGCGGTTATGACGGGTCTCCTGGTGCGCGCGGATCAACAGATGCGCGAATTGACGGCCCGTGGTGCCGGTCTGTGCGAGCAGTTCCGGAATCGCGAGCTGCAGTAGGGACTCCGAGAACAGAAAGCCCGGCTCGAGCGGCATGCCCGCGACGGCCGCGTTGGGCGCCGTGTCGATGGCCTCGTCCTCGAGCGCCTCGTCGAAGAACCAGTCGATGTCCTTCTGGAAGATCTCGGCGATGATCGCGACCAGCCGCTCGGACGGAACACGCTTGCCGTTCTCGATCATGGACAGGTAGGACACCGACGGCGCGGCCTCTGCGTCGATCTGTATGCAGCGCACGGACAGGTCTTCCAGCGTCAGATTATGTCGCTTCCGCAGGGACCGGATCTTCGTGCCGAGGAAGTGGGCCTTGCGCCGAACGCCAGCCTGAGCGGTCATCGGCAATCACCAGTTTGTAAAATTAACATTGTGAAATTTTTTCTGTGAAATTTCGCAGGAAGTGATCGTAGACTGGTCCGCAATCGAACACAAGCTCAACCTGGAGATCGACATGACGAGGGAAGAACAGATTCAGAAGCTCGAATCCGAATGGGCCGAGAGCCCCCGCTGGAAAGGCATTGAGCGGAACTACGACGCGGAAGAAGTCGTAAAGCTGCGCGGAACCGTGCAGATCGAGCATACGCTGGCACGCCGCGGCGCCGAGAAGTTCTGGAGGCTGGTCAACCAGGACGCTCCACTATGCGGGCTCGGCGCGCTGACCGGCAACCAGGCCATTCAGGAAGTGCAGGCCGGCCTCAAAGCCATCTACTGCTCCGGCTGGCAGGTTGCCGGCGACGGTAACAGCGCAGGTGAGATGTATCCGGACCAGAGCCTGTACCCGGTCGATTCGGTCCCCAAAATGGTGGAACGCATCAACAATGCGTTCATCCGTACCGACGAGATCCACGCGCTGAATGGCGATACGAGCGTCGACTGGTTTCCGCCGATCATCGCCGATGCGGAAGCCGGCTTCGGCGGCAACCTGAATGCGTTCGAACTCATGAAGAGCATGATCCGAGCGGGCGCCGCCGGCGTGCACTTCGAGGATCAGCTTTCTTCCGCCAAGAAATGCGGGCACATGGGCGGCAAGGTGCTGGTGCCGACCCAGGAAGCCGTCGCCAAGTTGTCCGCCGCGCGTCTGGCCGCTGACGTTTGTGGCGTCCCGACCATGCTGATCGCGCGCACCGACGCCGACGCCGCGAACCTCATAACGAGCGACGTCGATGAACGCGATCGATCCTTCATAACCGGCGAACGTACGCCAGAGGGATTCTTCCGCACCGAAGCCGGTCTCGATCAGGCGATCGCACGTGGTTTGGCCTACGCACCTTTCGCCGATCTCCTCTGGTGTGAGACCTCGAAGCCGGACCTCGATCAGGCTCGCCGCTTCGCCGAGGCCATCCACGCGGAGTTCCCGGGCAAGCTGCTCGCCTACAACTGCTCGCCATCGTTCAACTGGAAGTCGAATCTGAGCGACGAGACGATGAAGACGTTCCGCGAAGAGTTGGGCCGCATGGGCTACAAGTTCCAGTTCATCACGCTGGCCGGCTGGCACGTGCTGAACTCCAGCATGTTCAACCTGAGTCGCGCCTACAAGCAGGACGGCATGTATGCCTACTCGAAGCTGCAGCAGCAGGAGTTCGCGGACGAGCAGTACGGCTTCCGCGCCACCAAGCATCAGTCGTTCGTCGGCGCCGGTTACTTCGACGCCGTGCAGAACACGATCATGTCGGGACTGTCCTCAACCACGGCTATGGAAGGGTCGACCGAAGAGGCTCAGTTCGTCGCTTAAGTGACTCGAACCGCTCAACCACTGGTTGAGTAAGAACCGAAGAGCCTCAGCCGCACTCGACCAGCGGCTGAGGCTTTTCTTTGCCTGTTCGAGGACGAGCTAGGGTGTATCCCGCGTGACGACCTGATCGATCGCGGAGTACGCGGACAGAATCGCGCCCTCCTGCCAGCCCTGCAGGATGCTCAGGTGTTCGCCGGCAAAGAAGAACCGGTCGTCCGCCGTCAGCAGCACGTTCGGGTTAGACGTTCCCCAACCGCCGAGTTGGAACGGCACTTTTCTCCACGCAACACTCAAGCCGCGACTTGCTTCGGCGGAGAATTCCGGATGCACGGCGCCGGCCTGCTGGGTCACGGTATTGAGCCGCGCGGCCGGCGTCTGATTGGTGAAGCTGTCACCCGCCGGCCCGCCGAAGACATAGGCGCCGAGCACGATGCCGTTCTGCGATCCGAACCCATAGTTCGGATACCAGATCTGCGTAATGCCGCCATCTGTCCACGAGATGCCGCCGTAAATGTTGTGGTCCTGCTCCCAGAATCGCCGCGACTGAAATGCGACGCGGACGGCCGAGCTGTATTGGAAGCCCGCGATTTCGTTCTGATGCGCGGCCGCAAAATCGTTTGGGATCGAGGCCAGCACGGTGGCCGGGACGGCGATTACCGCGTAGTCGGTGTCGAGCGTGTTGCTGGCGCCCATGCGGTCGTAAACGATGCGCACGCCGTCGGTGCGTCGCCGAATCTCGGTGACCACCGCGTCGAACACCAGACTCGAGAGCACCTGCGCCTCGAACGCGCGCGCGATCCGGTCCATGCCACCAACGGGCTGCAGCATCGTCGGCTGCTGTTCGAGTCCGTGTGCGAAAGCCGTGCGCAGCGGGTATAGCGTCTCCGCAATCAGATCGCTGAGTTGCAGCGGGGTGACCGCC
>CALZMR010000244.1 GCA_945788575.1 uncultured Woeseiaceae bacterium | reverse complement strand
CGTGTGCCGGTGGTCAAGGCATCGAACTGCATTCTCGTGATTCCCGAGACGCCATCGCCCGGGCCGGAGATGCCCTGCATCCGCTGCGGCGACTGTGCCGCGGTCTGTCCCGTGCAGCTTCTCCCGCAGCAGCTATTCTGGTACGCCTGCGCGGACGATGAGAAGCGACTTCGGGCGTACGGCCTCACGGACTGCATCGAGTGCGGCTGCTGCGACCTCGTCTGTCCCAGTCACATTCCTCTGACCGCCGATTTCCGGATTGCGAAGGGCCGCATTCGCGAACTGGCCGACGAGAAGGCTCGAGCCGAGCGTGCGCGACGCCGTTTCGAGGCTCGCAGCGAACGTCTCGAACGCGATCAGCGCGAGCGGGAAGCGGAACTCGCACAGCAGAAGTCCGATGCAAAGAAAGCGGGTCCTTCTGCGATCGCCGAAATCCTCAAGCGCAAGAAGAAGAAGAAGAAGGACTGATGGAGTTCGAGCGTCGAGATGCTCCCTATCTGGCCCCTGCCGCTCAGGTGTCATCGATCATGCAGCACGTGCTGCTTGCATTGATCCCGGCGGCGCTGGCGCATGTCTGGTACTTCGGGCCTGGCCTGATCATAAACCTCATCGTCGCGGCGGCCTTCTGTGTTGCAGGTGAGGCTGCCATGCAGTGGGCACGCGGCCGAGATCCGCTGATTGCTTTGAGCGACTTCAGCGTACTTGTCACAGCCGCGCTGCTTGCCTTCGCGCTGCCGTCGCTGACGCCCTGGTGGGTGACCGGTACGGGCGCCTTGTTTGGCGTCGTGGTCGCGAAACACCTCTACGGCGGAATTGGCTACAACATCTTCAATCCAGCGATGGCCGGCTACGTCGTCATCCTGGTGGCGTTCCCAATGCACCTCAATCTGTGGGTTGCGCCGCGCATGGGCGACATCGACTACCAGTACCTGACGCTGTTCGAGACGATCGGCTACACACTGACCGGGAATCTCCCCGATACACTGACGTTCGACGCGCTGAGCCGGGCGACGCCGCTCGACGCCATGAAATCGGGACTGAACAGCGCCCGGACGGTTGCCGAAGTGCAACTACTGCCGATCATGGGCGACTTCGGCGGTCGCGGCTGGGAGTGGATCGGCAACTTCATCGCCATGGGCGGCTTCTGGCTCATGATTAAGAAGGTCATTCGCTGGCAAATCCCCGTCGGCGTGGCAGTCGGTCTGCTCGTGCCGGCCTCCATCATGTATCTGATCGGACCCGATACCAATCCGGGGCCTGGCTTCCACATGTTCGCCGGCAATGCGCTCCTGTGCGCGTTCTTCATCGCAACCGATCCCGTCTCCGCCGCCACCAGTACGAAGGGACGCATCATCTACGGAGTCGGCATCGGCTTCCTGATCTTCGCGATCCGCACCTGGGGTTCCTACGCCGACGGTGTCGCGTTCGCCGTTCTCATCATGAACATGGCCGTGCCCGCAATCGATTACCTGACCCAACCTCGAATCGTCGGCCATAGCGAGGAGCGCGGGACATGAGCGGCGGCGCCATCAAATCCGCGCTGACGCTGGCGGCCATCGCCGCAATCTGTACCGCCGCCGTTGCGGCTACCTACCAACTGACGCAAGAGCGGATCGCCGCGAACGAACAGGCCTTCCTCGAACAGAGTCTCGAGCCGGCGTTGTCCGGCACGTTCTTCGACGGCAGCGTGACTGAATCGATGCTCGTCATTGCTGCGCCACACGATCTGCCCGGCGACGATGACGTCATCGTCTATCGCGTGTTTGCGGAGAGCGAACCTGTCGCGGCGTTGTTCGTAGTAACGGCGCGCGATGGCTACGCCGGTCCGATCCGCATATTGCTGGGCATAGACCATGACGGCGCGGTGACCGGCGTCCGCATCCTCGAGCACCGCGAAACACCGGGACTGGGCGACAAGATCGTTTCGGCGCGTAGCGATTGGGTATTCCAATTTGACGGCCATTCACTTGGCGACCCGCCCGCCGCGGGTTGGGCGATTCGCCGGGATGGCGGCGAGTTCGATCAACTTTCCGGCGCATCGGTAACGCCGCGCGCGGTCATCGGGGCCATTCGAGAGACGCTGCTATACTTCGACACCCATCGCGAGGAGATCTTCTCCGCGCCGGCCACGGAGGAGGATTCTTGAATTCGAGCTTCGTCGAGCGTCTGCAGGCCGGCCTGTGGCGCGACAACCCCGGCCTGGTGCAGCTGCTGGGCCTGTGCCCTCTGCTCGCCGTCACTACGACCTTCGTCAATGGCCTCGGCTTAGGCATCGCGACGCTGGTTGTGCTGACCTTATCGAACGTCCTCGTGTCCGCCACCCGGCGCTGGATCCGGCAGGAAATCCGGATACCGATCTACGTTCTTATTATCGCGAGCCTCGTCACCTGCATCGAACTGATCTTCAAAGCGTGGTTCCCGGTTCTCGATCGCTCGCTCGGTATCTTCATTCCGCTGATCGTGACCAATTGCGCGATCGTCGCGCGTGCGGAAGTGTTCGCCTCCCGCAACTCGATTGGCGCGAGCTTCGCCGACGGCGTAGGCATGGGCTTCGGTTTCACGATGCTGCTGGTCGCAATCGGCATGTTCCGCGAATTGATTGGCCAGGGATCGATCCTGTCGCGGACGGACATGCTTCTCGGCGGGGACGTATCACCCGGACTCGTGCTCGTCGACGGTGGATGGCTACTCGCCATACTGCCGCCCGGGGCATTCTTCAGCCTTGCGCTGGCGGTTGCCGCAAAGAACGTCATCGACCGTCGCCGCAGCCTTTCGAAGAATGCAGCGATGCCGAGCGGCCTGCGCAAACGGAGCTAAACGCGGGATCGATGAATAAGGAAAAGCGCACGGCCATCTTTTCCGAACTCAGGCGTCGGAATCCGAACCCGACGACCGAGCTGGTATACGAATCCCCTTTCGAACTGCTGATCGCCGTCATTCTTTCGGCGCAGGCGACCGACGTCGGCGTCAACAAGGCCACGGCGAGACTCTACCCGGTTGCTCGAACGCCCGAAGCGATACTCGCGCTCGGCGCAGACGGCCTGAGCGAATACATCCGCACGATCGGCCTGTTCAACAGCAAGGCGAAGAACATCATCAAGACCTGTCGAATCCTGATCGAGGAACACGGCGGAGAAGTGCCCCGTACGCGCGAGGCACTCGAGAGACTTCCGGGCGTCGGGCGCAAGACGGCGAATGTGATACTGAACACGGCGTTCGGTGAGCCGACGATTGCAGTCGACACTCATATCTTCCGGGTGTCCAATCGAACCGGCATTGCGCCGGGCAAGACACCGCTCGAGGTCGAGAGACGCCTGCTGCGACTGACACCCGAAGAGTTCAGGAAGGACGCGCACCACTGGCTCATACTGCACGGCCGTTACGTTTGCAAAGCCCGCCGTCCCCTCTGCGGCGAGTGCACCATCGAGCCGTTGTGCGAGTTCCGCGGCAAGGTATTCGAATGATCTTCTCCAATGACCGCGGCGAATTGCGCCGCATGTATCGATCAGCGTGGCAGAAGCGCGTGGACGGCACACCGATGTCGCCACTCGAGACTCAGATCGCTGATATCGTGGAGCTGCATCCTGAGTATCAGGAGGCCGTTTCCAGCGAGGACATCGACCACGACTTTACTCCGGAGCAGGGTCAAACCAATCCGTTCCTGCACATGGGTCTTCATCTCGGGTTGCGGGAACAGGTCGCCACCGATCGCCCCGCTGGCATCGCGGCGGTATTTCGGACGCTCTGTGAGCGCGCGGGGGACGCGCACGATGCGGAGCACCGGATGATCGATTGTCTTGCGGAGACCCTTTGGGAGGCGCAGAGTTTCAACCGGCCACCGGACGAGAGGCAATACCTGGAAAGACTCCGTCGCCTGGCCGGCTGAGCCCTTGTAATAAAACCGGCGGCCTCTTGGTCTGATTGAGAGTCGCCGTCACTGACGGCTGAGGCGGACGTATGAGCGAGTCGACACAACAATATCCTGTTCAAGGCGCCGGTCTGGGCCTGCGCCGGCCCATCATGAGTCAACTTATGAGGGACCCGCCGCAGAACGTGGACTTCATGGAGGTCGCTCCGGAGAACTGGATCCACGTGGGCGGCGCTCAGGGCAAGAAGCTGCGCTTCTTCACGGAACGTTATCCCTTCGTGATCCACGGGCTCTCGCTGTCGATCGGATCACCTGCCCCGCTCGACGAGCAGCTCGTGCGCGACGTCCGCGACTTCATGAAGGAACACGACATTCGTCTGTACTCGGATCATCTCAGTTCCTGCGGCGACGACGGACAACTCTACGACCTCATGCCGATCCCGTTCACTGAAGGCGCGGTGAAGCACGTTGCCGGACGTGTTCAGCGCGTACAGGACATCCTCGGACAGCGGATGGCGCTCGAGAATGTCTCGTACTACGCGCCGATCGATACCGATATGAACGAAGCCGACTTCCTGCTCGCCGTGTTGGAAGAGGCAGACTGCGATCTCATGCTGGATATCAACAACATTGTCGTGAACAGCATTAACCATCGATACGATCCCAGCGAATTCCTGAACCGGATGCCGGCCGAACGCATTCGCTACTTCCATCTGGCCGGTCACTTCGTCGAAGCTGAAGATCTCCGTATCGATACGCACGGCACTGCGGTTGACGACCAGGCCTGGGCCTTGCTGGCGGAGGCCTACGCGCTCGCCGAGGTCGACAGGATCCGCGAGTATCAGAACGAATCGATACAAGCGGCTGCGGCCAATGGCTGACCGTCCTGAGTTCCAGCAAAAGCAGTACGCGTTCGCGGCACACATCCGCGACCCGCACAACGTGCCGGCACCTGAGGGGATCGAAGACCGCCGCATGGCGATCTACCGGAACCTGTTCTTCAACAATCTTAAGAGCCTGTTGGCGACCTTCTATCCCGTTCTGCGCAAGCTCCACGACGACGATCGATGGAATCGCTTCATCCGTCAGTTCATGCGCGCGCATCGCGCGCAGACGCCGTATTTCCTGCAGATGCCCGAGGAGTTCCTGAACTTTTTGCGCGACGAGTACCAACAGGACGTCGATGACTACCCTTTCCTCGTCGAACTCGCGCACTACGAATATTCGGACCTGGCGCTGAGGGTCACGGACAAGGTCAACAACCTGGACGGCATCGACCCGGACGGAGATCTTCTCGCCAATGTGCCGGTCAAATCCGCACTGGCCGAGATGTACGCCTATCAGTATCCGGTGCATCGAATCTCGACGGACTACCTGCCGAAAGAACCGTCGGCAGAGCCAGTCTTCATCACCATATATCGTAAATCCGACGACAAGATGGGATTCCTCGAGATGAATCCCGTCACCGCCGGACTGCTAAACGCGATTGACGAAAACGAGGCCGGCAGAAACGGCGAGGAACTGCTGCGGGATTACGCCGCGAGCATCGATTTCCGGAACGTGGACGCCTTCATCTCACACGGGGCCACCGCGCTCGAAGAAATGCGACAACTCGAGATCCTGACCGGAACTCGCAGCAACTGATACGGAGCATAAGAATGAAAAAACTGCAGGCACTCTGGGACAAGACCGTCGTTGGCCTCGAATCGGCGGGCAGCTGGGTTGCCCTTCTGCCGATTCGCCTCATCATGGCCTATGAGTTCTGGTGGGTCGCCGGGCGCGGCAAACTCAGGGCGGAAGACGTGCCGACGTGGTTTGCGGACAAAGAGTTTCCGTTCCCGTTCAGTCTGTTTCCCGCGGGCTTCAACTGGTTCGCGGTGACCTGGGTCGAAGTACTCGGTGGTATCTGCCTTGTGCTGGGGTTATTCACACGTTTCTGGGCTTTCAGCCTGATCATCGTCACGATAGTGGCGATTGTCTCGACTCACTGGCCGAGCGAAGTCAACAGCCTCGCTCAGCTCTGGGAAGGCTATCGGGTCACGGCGAGAGAGGGCAGCGGCAACTTCCGTATACCGCTGCTCTTCATCGTCATGCTCTTGCCACTGGTCTTCTACGGCGGCGGTAAGGCTAGCCTCGACAATGTCGTCGCGAAGTTCCTGAAGAAATAAGTTACTGATCAAGTAGTTGTGGCGCCCTTTGAGGCGCCACGACTCCTCCCTTTCACCAACGGACTTTTGGGGGTTCTGTCGTGAACGAGTTCTTCCTGATCGCCATGAGCGTGCTCGAGACGCTCGCCACATTGTTCGTCTTCGTCCTGGGTGTCGGCCTGCTTGCGGTCGCGGTGATCTTCATCATCGATATTACACAGACCAAGCACGCGATCCGCCGCAACTTCCCGGTGATCGGTCGTTTTCGGTATTTCTTCGAGGAGATGGGCGAGTTCTTTCGCCAATACTTCTTCGCGCTGGACCGTGAGGAGATGCCGTTCAACCGTGCGCAGCGAAGCTGGGTGTATCGCGCGGCCAAGGGCGTCGACAACACGGTCGCCTTCGGCTCGACATTGAACCTGAGCCCGGCGGGGACACCGATCTTCGTCAACTGCCCCTACCCGACGCTCGAATCCGACGTCGCACAGACTACTCCGCTCGTCATCGGGCCCTATGCCCGCAAACCGTATGAGGCAACCTCCATCTTCAACGTTTCAGCCATGAGTTACGGCGCGTTGTCGAAGCCGGCTGTACTGGCGCTGTCGAATGGCTCACGCATGGCGGGCAACTGGATGAACACCGGCGAAGGGGGCCTATCACCCTGGCACCTCGAGGGTGGCGCCGACATCGTTTTCCAAATCGGCACAGCGAAGTACGGCGTGCGCGACGAGAACGGCAACCTGAGCGACGAGAAGCTCCGCGAAATCGGTGAGATCGACAACGTCAAGATGATCGAGCTCAAGCTGAGCCAGGGAGCGAAACCAGGCAAAGGCGGCATACTCCCGGGTGCCAAAGTGACTGCCGAGATCGCGAAAATTCGGGGCATTCCCGAGGGTGAGGATTCGATTAGTCCCAATCGGCATCCGGAGATCAACGACGAGAAGGAACTCCTCGACATGATTGCGCGCATTCGCGACGCGACCGGCAAACCGGTGGGATTCAAGGCTGTCATCGGCGCCTATGGATGGCTCGAGGACCTTTTCAGAGAAATCCATCTACGCGGGATCGAGTCGGCGCCCGACTTCATCACAGTGGATAGCGGTGACGGAGGCACTGGCGCGGCACCCATGAGCCTGATCGACAACGTCGGGATGCCCATCAAAGAGAGCCTGCCTCTCGTCGTCAACCTACTGAATAAGCATGGCCTGCGGGAGCGAATACGAGTCATTGCCAGCGGCAAAATGATTAACCCGGCGGATGCCGCACTGGCTCTCTGCATGGGAGCCGACTTCCTGAACTCCGCGCGCGGGTTCATGTTCGCGCTGGGCTGCATACAGGCGCTACAGTGCAACAAGAATACCTGTCCGACCGGTATCACCACTCACAACAAGCGCCTGCAGCGCGGCCTCGTCCCGGAGGACAAAGCCGAGCGCGTCGCGCGCTACTCGAAGACGATGTGCAAGGAGATCGGCACGATTGCGCATTCCTGCGGGGTCCCGGAACCGCGCAGGCTCAGGCGCATGCACTGCCGCATCGTTCACGACGACGGCCGGTCCGTGCCTTTGGACGAGATGTATCCTGACGTACAATCCGCCTCATAATAAAGAACGATATTGGGGGCACCGATGAAATCACTTCTAACGCTGGTCAGCGTCTTCATGCTGTCAGCTTCAGCGCATGCCGAGAGCTTTCTCATCGAGAACGTTCGCATTTTCAACGGTGTCGACCCGGAACTGACCTCGGGGCACGTTCTGGTCGAGGACGGTCTGATCGCGAGTATTTCAGAGGATCAGATTGCGGCTCCCGAGGGTGCGACGGTCATTGACGGCGGCAATCGCGTGTTGTCGCCAGGCTTCATCGATCTCCACGTGCATCTGACGATGCACGCTTCTGCTCGTGAGGCCCGGGGACATTCGACCGTCGCCGGTGCATACGCGGTCGACGCGGCCCGGCATTTCCTCGACAGTGGCTTCACGACCGTACGTGACGCGGGCGGCACCCACCCCGATCTCGCTCGCGCCTTCAACTCGGGTTCGCTATATGGACCGAGAGTCTTCCCTTCCCGACCAGGAGTCAGCCGTACAAAGCCCCGCCGGTGAGGTCTGGCGGGGCTTTTTCTTCTCCCCCCCCACACCCCCCCC
>CALZMR010000243.1 GCA_945788575.1 uncultured Woeseiaceae bacterium | reverse complement strand
GCGCTCGGCGGTCAACCGGGGGTCGAGCTGTCGGAGACTGCCCGCCGCGGCGTTACGCGGATTGACGAAGGTCTTCTCGCCCGCTGCCCTGGCTCGCTCGTTGTAGACCTCGAAACCGGCCTTCGGCATGAACACCTCGCCGCGCACTTCGAGCCGATTTGGAAAACCGCTGCCTCGGAGCTTCAGTGGGACCGCTTCGATCGTTCGGACGTTGTGCGTGATGTCTTCACCGGTCGTGCCGTCGCCTCGGGTCGCCGCTCGCACCAGACGCCCATCCTCGTAAAGCAGACTCACCGCCGCTCCGTCCAGCTTGGGCTCCGCAGCGTACGAGAGCGCCGCGTTCTCTTCGCGGTCCAGCCTCGTCATCACCCGGCGATGAAATTCGCGGAGCTCGTCCTCAGAGAACGCGTTTCCCAGTGACAGCATCGGCAGTTCGTGGGCGATGGTGCCGAATGCACTGACCGGCGCATCGCCGACACGCTGTGTCGGCGAATCTTCGGTTATCAGATCGGGGTGTTCGGCCTCGAGCCCTTCGAGTTCTCGCACGAGCCGGTCGTACTCGACGTCCGGAATCTCCGGATCATCGAGTACGTGATAGCGATAATTGTGGTGGCGAATCTGCTCGCGCAGGGCCTCAAGTTGATCGACGATCGAGTTTTCGGCTGCCATGGGAAGTCTCCGAGCGAACTGCGCTCAGGCGACCATATGGCTGTGTTCGAACTGCACGATCTCCTCGCGCATGTAGCGCTCCCGCTGGATGCTGAGCGTGCTCCCGGACTCGTCCAGGAGGTCTGCGTCGAGAGATTGGGCCAGCGTCCTGGCTGCCTCCATCATCATGTCGAACGCCTCGACGCCATCAATCGGTCCGGGAATTACGAGGAAAAGGCTGATGCCGGGGATCTCCTGCTCGCGGATGTTAGCCAGATCGAAACTGCCCGGCTCGACAAGACTGGCTGCGGAGAAGATCGTTCGATCGTCGTCCTCGCCGTCGATGCGATGAAAGATGCCGAACTTGCCATGCCGCATTCCGATACCGCGCAGGCTCAGAATCAGCTCGTCGCCCGGAAATGCCGCCGTACCGCGGGCGACGATTCTAAGCGTCACAATCTTCTGTGGCGTATCGCCTGACACCTCGGCTTCGGGCTCGTCGGACTCGTCGGATTCATCGGATTCGTCCAATTCCTCGACGGCAACAGGCTCAGCTTGAAGCTCCTCCCCGTAGCCGTCGTCGCCCAGCAGCGTCGGCTCGCGCCGCTCCAATGAGGCGTCTTCGCTCTGCTTCTCTTCCTGACGGCGGCTGTAGAAGTAAACGCCAACTACAACCAGTACCCCAAAGACAAGCAGTAACCATCGCAGACCGTCCACGAGAAACTCCTGGCGTACCCTAGTTGGCGGCCATCTTCACCGCTTCGTCGAGATCGACCGAGACAAGCCTCGACACGCCCGGCTCCTGCATCGTCACTCCCGAGAGCTGACGTGCAAGTTCCATCGTGCCTTTGTTGTGCGTGATGAAGACGAACTGAACCTTGTCCGACATCTCTCGCACTATGTCGCAGAATCGTCCCACGTTGGCATCGTCAAGCGGTGCGTCGACCTCGTCGAGCATGCAGAAAGGCGCCGGGTTGAGCTCGAATATCGCAAATACGAGCGCCACCGCGGTCAGCGCCTTCTCGCCGCCCGAAAGCAGATGAATGGTGCTGTTGCGCTTGCCCGGCGGGCGAGCCATGACAGTGACGCCGGCCGACAACAGATCGTCGCCGGTCATCTCCATGTAGGCGTGGCCACCACCAAACAGCTTCGGGAACAGTGCCTGGAAACCGACGTTGACGTTATTGAAGGTTTCGCGGAACCTGGTCCGTGTCTCACGGTCGATCTTGCGAATAGCGCCTTCCAGCGTCGCCAGAGCGGATTCGAGATCGGCGAGCTGCCGGTCGAGATACTCCTTGCGCTCTGTCTGTTCCTTGAATTCGTCGATGGCAGCCAGATTGATCGGGCCCAATCGATCGATGCGTCGGCGAATCTTCTCGAGCTTCTCGTCCCACACATCGATATCGGCGGTCTCGTCGAGCTCTTCGAGCAGCGTCTTGACATCGAAATCGGTCTGCGCAAGCTGTTCGGCAAATCCCTCGCGACGTACTCGAACTTCCTGCAGCGCCATTTCTGCCTCGGAAACCGACCCACGTATGCCATCGACCCCCTGGTCGGCCTTCAAGCGCTCCTGATCGAGCTCACGAAGCTCCGCATCGACCGTTTCGACCAGCTTGCGCGCCTCGGCGAGCTCTTGCTCGACATCGACACGCGACTTCAACCGCTCTTCGAGGCGCTCGCGACTCTCGGCCATCGGCGTCTCGCTCAGATCGAGCTGTTCGCGTATCTCATTTTCACGGCTCTTAAACTGAGCCAGCTGATTCTGCATGCGCTCGAGATTCTGCGCCGCGGATTCCTTGCTCGAACGACGGCTCTCGAACTGAATCGTGATGTTCTGCACAGCCTGCCTGTCTTCGTTCGACTGCGATCGCACCCGATCGAACTCGTTTCTCAGATCGTCTCGGCGAGCTTCCAGATAGGCCTTCTGCTCCTTAAGGGTCTCGAGCGTCTGCTCGGCATTATTGATCCGAGTCTTCGATTCGCGCAGCTGCTCCTCGGCAGTTACGCGCTCTGTCTCGATCTGCGAACTCTCCTCCGCAATCGCAGCCCGACGCGCGTTCGCCTGCTCCATTTGATAGCGAGCCGCATCCGCCGCTGCCCTGGTCTCGGAATACTCGTTCATCAGCGCCGCGGCATCAGCCTGAACCGCCTCACGGCGCTCCTCGAGCTGCGTGAGCCGCCCTCGCCCGTCAAGCAACAGCTTTCTCGCGCTGTCGAAACGCGCCTGGAATTCGCGCATCTCGTTTTTCAGACGACGCATGTCGTGTTCGCGCGAAAGCAGTCCCGCCCTGGAGTCCTGATCGCGCGCTACGCGCAGCCACCCCTGACCGAGCCATACGCCGTCGAGCGTGACGACCGATTCATCATCGCTCAGCGACTCCCTGAGCGTAAGTGCCGCACCGAGGGTGTCCGCGATTCGAACCCGTCCCAGTCGTTGCCGGACGGCTGCCGGCGCACCACTGACTTTCGTCGCAAGAGACTCAGCGTGTTCCTCGCCGGCGGATTCCGCCGCGCCGTCGACGATCGTAATGTGGCCTGACTTCAGCTTGGCGATACTTTCCGTAACGGGCTCGACGTCGTCGACGCAGACCGCCTGCAGGTAATCCCCCAGTACGGTCTCGACAGCCTTGTCCCAGCCCTCATCGACATTGAGCGTCTGCGCCACGCGACGTGCGTCAGCGAGCCCCTCGCCTTCGAGCCACTTCTTGATACCGTCTTCGCCTTCACCCAGCGCCGCCTTCTGCAGCGCCTCGAGTGAGGCGTACTTGCCTTGAGCCGCCTGCAGAAGTCCCCGTCGCTCGTCGACGAGCCTGGTCAACTTCTGGTCCTGCTCACGCAGCTTGCGAATCTTTTCGTTGATGTCACCGAGGTGCCGATCGAATTCATCGCGGGTCTGCCGTTTGCGTTGCTCTTCGCCGGTCAACTCGTCGAGTTTCGACTTGAGCTCGTCCTGATTGGCGCCGCTCTCGGCCTCGGCAAGCTTGCGCCGCCGCTCCTCGTAGCTCCTGAGCCTCGATTCGAGTTGCTCGACACGCGTGCTCTCGACGTTGCGCTCCTGCGCGGCATCATTGGACTGCTGCGAGTACTCCTGCCATTGTTCCTGCCATTCAGTCAGCGCCTGCTCGGCCTGCTGCAGGGAATCACCGGAGCGGCGCTCCGCCAGGCGCGCCTGTTCGAGACCGGGAATCAGCTCGTTGAGCGTCAACTCAAGCTGCGCGATCTCGTCTTCGTCCTTATCAATATGATCGACGATTTCCTTCGCGCCGAGGATCGCCTGTTCCAGATCCTTCTTCTGTCGCTCACGCAGTTCGTGGGCATGCTCGATGGACTGCTCGAGGCGAGCAATATCACTACCGACTTTGTAATAGCGGCCCTGCACGGCATTGAAGTCGTCGCTGTAGTCGCTTTGTCGAGCCCGAGCGTCCTCCATGCCGGCCTCGATGCGGCGCTGCTCGGCGATCGCAACCTCTAATTTGGTCTTGCGCTCGGACAGCCGCATCGACGCTTCGGCGGCTCGATCGTCCAGGTCCTTCGTGCGCAGTGCGAGCACTTCGGCCGACGTGCGGCGCTCTTCATCCTTGTAACGGCGGTAGCGCTCCGCCGTCTTGGCCTGACGGTCCAGATGGCGAATCTGCTTCTCGACCTCGTCCAGCACGTCCTTGAGCCGGTCCAGATTCTCTTTCGTGTGCTTGATTCGATTCGAGGTCTCGCGGCGGCGCTCTTTGTACTTCGAGATTCCGGCAGCCTCTTCGAGGAAGACGCGCATGTCTTCCGGCTTCGCCTCGATCAGGCGCGAGATCATGCCCTGCTCGATGATCGAATAGCTCCGGGGCCCAAGACCGGTACCCAGAAAAACGCCGGTGATGTCCTTGCGCCGGCAACGTGCGCCGTTCAGATAATAGGCAGAGATGCCGTCGCGAGTGACCTCGCGCCGAATCGCAATCTCGGCGTATTTCGCGTATTGCCCTTCGAGCGTGGTCTCGCTGTTATCGAACAGGAGCTCCACCGAGGCCGAGCCAACGGGCTTTCGAGCACTCGAACCGTTGAAGATGACGTCCGTAATCGAGTCGCCCCGGAGACGGCTTGCGGAGCTCTCGCCCATGACCCAGCGGACCGCGTCGATGACGTTCGATTTGCCGCAACCGTTCGGCCCTACGACGCCAACCAGGCTGCTGGGAAAGGTGATCGTTGTGGGGTCTACAAAGGACTTGAAGCCGGCAAGCTTGATTTTGCT
>CALZMR010000242.1 GCA_945788575.1 uncultured Woeseiaceae bacterium | reverse complement strand
TCGCCGACGGTCTTGATCTCGTTACGTCGCGAGGCCCCTGGCCGCGTTCGTCAGTGCGGGTCGAGGCCGAGACAGATCGCGAGCGCCGAGTCCTTTCCCTGGAGGCCGCCGCGGAATATCTGGACCTCGCCGACCTGACCAGTTTCGGGCCGTGGTTCGAGGATGAGCAGCGCGCGTTGCTGGAAAACTGGCGCCCCGACGGGATTGTGCGGGACCTCGAGCTCAGGCTCGGCGGTGGCGCCAGCGCATCTTTCTTCGTGTCCGCTTCGCTGACGAACGCGGGCATTGCCGCGGTTGACGGTCGGCCGGGTTTACGGGGCTTCACGGGCGAGATCCGCGCTGACGAGGCGGGCGGCAGGGTCGAGATTGCCAGCAACTATGCGGCGCTAAGCGCGCCGAGATGGCTCAACGAACCCGTCGAGATCAATGCCATCGACGGCACGGTCGTATGGCGGAGAAGCGGCGCGCAGCTCACGATTCTGTCCGACAGCATCGCGTTGACGACCCCGATCTTCGATAGCGAGAGCAGTGTCGAGATCACGATCGAGGACGGCGGCGCACCGTTCGTCGATCTTTCGAGCACCTGGAGCATCAACGATCTCAGCGCGGCACGCCGCTACCTGCCCGAACCAATCATGCGCCCCAAGATGTATTTGTGGTTCCAACAGGCTCTCCTCGGTGGCGAGATCAGTCGTGCCAGAACGACGCTCTACGGTCCGCTCGACAGTTTTCCGTTCGAGCAGGGCGAAGGCAGAATGAGGACCGAAGCCAGCGTTCGCGATCTACGTTTCCGCTACAACCCGCTGTTTCCCGCGACAGACGTGTTTGAGGCAGAAGTGTTGTTGGACAACATGCGCTTGTTCTCCGATCGCAACCGCTCCTCGAGTCTGGGCAATCGCACGACGGACGCGAGGATCGAGATCGCGGATCTGAGAAACCCCGTGTTCACCATCGATGCTTTCACGACAGGTACCCTGGAGACGCTGCAGGATTTCGCAGCCAATAGTCCGATCGAACGAATCTTCGGCGGCAATCTGGACCGAATCGCCGTGACTGGCGATGCGACAGTTGCGCTGGACCTTACCGTGCCTATTCGTAACTGGCGGTCCTTCGAGTTCACGTCCACCGTGCAGTCGAGTGATGCGACGCTGGCGATTGAGGGCCTGCCGGCGCCGATAACGGAGCTATCCGGCTCCGTCATGCTGGAAAAAGAGAATGTCGGCAGTGAGGGGCTCGTCGGGACCTTCCTGGGCGAGCCGGTGACGATCTCGCTGCGGAATTCCACGGTGCCGGACTACAGGGTCGTCGCAAGCATGTTCGGCGTCGCCGGTGCCGAAGCGCTGATCAGCGAGTTGGGCGTCCCGCTCGAGGGGCGGCTCGAGGGGAGTAGCAATTATCGCCTCGACGTTCTGTTCCCGCGGCGGAACATCGCTTTTGTAGAACAGGTGCAGGACCCGGCCGCGCCGGCAATGCCCGCCGTCAACCCGGCGCCACTCATGGTTCGCGCCAGCAGCGATCTGAACGGTCTGGGCATCGACCTGCCGCCCCCCTATGGCAAGCAGCAGGAGCAAAGCCGCAACGTTGCCGCGGAGATGATCTTCGTGCCGGGCGGAAAGCAGATCAGAATCAACGGCGATGCGGAGGCCGAATTTGCCTGGCAAATTGACTTCATCAGGCTCGAGGCGGGTTGGGACCTTGATCGAGGGGTCCTGATGCTGGGTGATGTGCCGATGCAGGCGCCGGACGTCCGGGGTCTGCACATTCGGGGCAGGGCCGAAAGGATAGACCTGAATGACTGGTTCGCGGTCGGACGCGGCGGAGCGGTTGGGAGTGGCGCCGTGGAGCGAATCCGGTCAATAGACCTCGAGATCGGTGACCTCTATCTGCTCGGGCAGCATCTCGAGGACCATCGGGTGAAAGTCGATCGAAGCGCCAGAGACTGGCTCGTCCAGTTCGAGGGCGATCTGGTCAGCGGTTCCGCGTTCGTGCCATACGAGTTTTCGGCGGAGCGCGAGCTGGTTCTCGATATGCAGAGGCTTGTTCTGCCCGGCAGCGGGCCGGACGAGGATATACCGACGGAGGAGCCAGCGGATGTTCCTTCAGCGGCCGCGAGCTTCGATCCTCGCGCATTGCCGTCGATCTCTCTGACAGCAGCTGAATTCGCGATCGGTAACCGCTTTCTCGGTGCGATTGAGGCGAACTTCCAACGCACGCCGGACGGACTGGTTGCCGATAGCATCGTCGCCCGAGACGCTTCGTTCGAGATAGTCGGCAACGGCAGATGGGAGGTGGATGCCGATGATGCGATGGGTTCGAGGAGTGCTCTGACGGCGACGCTGACGAGCTCGGATATCGCGGCGACAATGCAGAGACTCGATTACGAGCCGGGCATCGTCGGCAACGACATGGGCGTGCTGCTGGATCTGCAATGGTCGGGTGGTCCCCGGATGGACTTCTTCGACACGCTGGACGGTGAGGTTCAGCTGCGGCTCGGCACCGGACAGCTCAACGAGGTTGAGCCCGGCGCTGGCAGAATGCTCGGTCTGATGAGTGTGGTCGCGCTCCCCAAGCGCCTGTCACTCGATTTCCGCGACGTATTCGAGAAGGGTTTCGGCTTCGACGAGATCAGCGGTACGTTCAGTATCGAAGACGGTGTGGCAACGACCTGCGACCTCGCACTAAACGGTCCGGCCGCCGATATCGGAATCATTGGGCGTGTCGATCTCGTCAACCGCGACTATGAACAGACGGCGATTGTCAGCGCGAACGTCGGGAATACGCTGCCCGTTGTCGGCGCCATCGCCGGCGGCCCGCAGGCCGCCGCTGTGATGTTCCTGTTCTCACAAATATTCAAGGAGCCGCTGCAGGGCATCGGGCAGGTCTACTACAGCATCACCGGCTCCTGGGACGAGCCGGCCATCGAGCCCAGTGACGCCGACGAATTCGCCGCAGACGGCCGCGCCGCTGGCTGCCTTGCCGAAGGCGAGTAGAACCCATCTCGAGATAGGCTCTACAATCCCGCTATTGACACGATACCCGGAGAACGCAGATGGCACGCATCGCCGCCCTGCAGATGTCGAGCGGCAGCGATGTCGACACGAATCTCAATCGCGCTGACGAGCTGCTCGCCGAGGCCGCGCGTGACGAGTGCGTGCTTGCGGTGCTCCCCGAGAATTTCGCCCTCATGCCGGAGCATAGTCGCGATAAGGCGAAGCATGCGGAGCGGCCGGGAGACGGTCCGATACAGTCCTTCCTCGAAGATGCGGCGCGCCGAAACGACATCTGGATCGTGGGTGGCAGCATACCGCTGGCGTCGCCTGAGTCAGAGCGCGTATACGGTGCCTGCCCCGTGGTCGCCAACGATGGCAGTCCTCGCGGCATCTACAGGAAGATTCACCTGTTCGACGTTGACCTGCCGGACAGCGGTGAGTCGTACCGCGAGTCGTACTCGATGTTTCCCGGCGACGATCCGCTGACCGTCGATTCAGCGATCGGCCGGATCGGCCTGACGATCTGCTATGACCTGCGCTTCCCGGAACTCTACCGCCGCCTCGTTGACGACGGAGCGACAGTCTTCACGGTGCCGGCCGCATTTACCCGAGTCACCGGCGAGGCCCATTGGCGGACTCTGCTCAGAGCCAGGGCTATCGAAAACCTCGCTTGGGTGGTCGCCGCTGGCCAGGTCGGGGCGCATCCCGACAATCGCGAGACGTGGGGGCACTCGATGATTGTCGATCCGTGGGGTACAGTCGTTGCCGAGCAAGCGGACGGCGAAGGCGTCGTCGCCGCCGATTTCGATCCCGAATACGTTGAACGACTGCGTCGCAATATGCCGGCGCTGTCGAATCGCAGGTTATGAGCACACTATGACTGAACAACGCGAAAATCCGATCGACTCCGTCATGTCACGGATGCTCGAGCCCGTCGGACTCCACGAGCAGCACCTCAACCGTACGCTGGGGGGCATCATGAGCGGCGGCGTCGACTACGCCGACCTCTACTTCCAGGTCACTCGTCAGGAGAGCTGGGCACTCGAGGACAGCATTATTCGAGAAGGCAGCTTCAGCCTCGACCAGGGCGTCGGTGTGCGAGCGGTGAGTGGCGAGAAGACCGGCTTTGCCTATTCGGACGAACTCATACTGCCGGCGATCGAGCACGCTGCCTCCGCGGCGCGTGCCATCGCACGCGCTGGCGACGACAAGACTCTGCCGGCCTGGCAACGTCATACGACACCGGCGCTGTATCCCTCTGCCGATCCGACCTCGAGCATCAGCGACGAGCAGAAGACCGCGATGCTGACCGAACTCGAAGCCGCCACGCGAAAGCTCGATGCTCGCATCGAGCAGGTCATCATTGGCATGTCGAGCAGTCAGGATCTCGTGTTGATCGCGGGATCGGACGGCACCCTGGCCGCGGATATTCGGCCGCTCGTCCGTCTGAACGTTACTGTGATCCTGGAACAGGACGGGCGCCGCGAGCAGGGGTATGCGGGCGGCGGCGCGCGTGCCGATCTCGGCTACTTCCTGAATAGTGAGCGGCCGCTGCAGTATGCGCGTGAGGCCGTCCGCCAGGCTGTGGTTCAGCTGGAGGCCGTGCCGGCCCCGGCCGGCAGCATGCCCGTGGTCCTCGGACCCGGCTGGCCCGGAGTCTTGTTACACGAGGCGGTCGGGCACGGTCTCGAGGGCGACTTCAATCGAAAGGGCACCTCTGCATTCTCGGGCAGGGTGGGCGAGCAGGTTGCCTCGCCGTTGTGCACGATCGTGGACGACGGGACGATCGCGGGCCGGCGGGGTTCGCTCGCCGTCGATGACGAGGGCACGCCCGGGCGCTACAACGTACTGGTCGAGAACGGCGTGCTGCGCGGCTATATGCAGGACAAGCTCA
>CALZMR010000241.1 GCA_945788575.1 uncultured Woeseiaceae bacterium | reverse complement strand
CCGAGCTTCAGCGCGCTCGAGCCGAGATGAACCGCCCAGACGGCAGCCATGATCTCCGCAGACTCAGCCGCGATGACGCCGACCAGCGAACCGGCCTCGCGCCGGCTCAGCGGCAGCCCATAGACTCGCGACAAGTGCACCACCATGCCGATATCGATGAATGCCGCCGCGAACAGATCGGCGAGAGGAACCGGATTCAGCGCAACCGCAATACCCTTGCCGACGCAATAGGTGCGCACGAGCCGATCACCGAGTTCCGCGCGCGCGGCGAGTATGCGGCGGCCCACCTGATCGCTCAGGTCCGCGGCGAACAGGCTCGCGTTCAGCGCGGCCAGCGTCTTGCCCTCGGCCTCGAGGATGTCCCAGAGCATGAGCCGCAGTGGCTCGATGTCCGGTTCGCGAGATCGTTCGCTCGTCTGCTCGCGCCCTTCACTGTCGATCTCGACGACGGTCTGCGGCCGCGGGTGGGCCGACACGGCCAACACGCGCTCGGGGTCGACCAGGCCGTCGGTTCGAGCCCTGAGTGTCTCTAGCAGCCGGTTTTGCTCGTCGGTCGTGAACAGATCGCTCTTGTTGAGCACGACGAGGACGGGGCGTCCTTGTGCGAGCAGCGACTTCAGCGAATCGAGTTCCGATTCGGTGATATCCCCGTCGACGACGAACATGACGAGATCGGATCGCTCAGTCACTTCCTTCGCCAGCAACTCACGCGCCTCGCCCCCGGCCTCATCGAGACCGGGCGTATCGATCAGGAATACCCCGCCCGATTCGACCTCGCTCCACGGCTCGATCGTCGAAAACTTCGTCTCGCCGTGCAGCGGGCTAACGGAGAACGTCTCTTCGCCGATCAGGGCGTTGAGCAGGGACGACTTGCCGGTGCTGACTCGGCCGAAGACGGCGAGGTGAATATGCCCGTGCTCGATCTTGTCGAGCATCGATTCGACAGCATCGTAGTCGTGCGCAAGCGAATCGCGCACGCCCGCCGGCAGGCGCGAATCGTCGATCAACTCCCGCAGGCTCTCCCGCGCGAGTGTCAGATGATCGGAGTCCTCGCCGTCATTTGCCGTGCGCTTTTTCTTCCAGCGCCATTTTGGCAACGCGGCGAACACCCGCTTCAATATGCTCACTGATGCCTTCCTCGAATTCCTTCGCAGCCGCCTCGGGCACGAACTCACCGTATTTGCTGAGAGTCAGCACGAGACTCCGGCCGAGGGCGTCGAAAATCAACCCGTAGGCGACGGCGTGCACGAGACCACCGGCAACCGTGCCGATCCCGGGAAACGCCTTTAGCCCGTTGCCGGCGACGGCGAGTGTCAGTGGCAGCGCACGCCCCACCCGGCTCTGGGACATGTCCAGAAACTGCTCGATATCGAGGTCGCGCGGCGCGACGTCGAAGAGACCGCAAAGCTCCCGCGTCATCGCCGTGCCGATGTAGCCCTGGATGAGAATGTCGGTACCAGGGCTGACGGCCGCGAGCGAACCGATAATCGCCTTGCGCGTCGAACTCCGTATCACCTGCTCCGCGCGCTGCACGCGGTACTCCATTTCCGCCTCGGCGAGTTTGTCTGCCGCGAGCCGGAATACGGCGCGCTCGCGCTGTCGATCCAACGCCCCGGTATCGCCGCCGAGCAAGCGATTGATGGCGACGACCAGCACGCCGATGTCGGCCGGCCGCGTGCGTGTGGACACCGACTCGTCTCCGTCCACCGATTTCTCGACGACATCGATCTCGCCACCGGCGGACACTGCTACCACCCGGTCGCGGGACACGTCCGCACCGATGTGGTCGAGTCGCTCGAGCAGCCTGTGCATCAACGCCGCCTGCTCCTCGGCATCGAAGCGATCGGCTTTATTCATCACGAGGACGAGCGGCTTCTCGACGTTCAGCAACTGCCGCAGGGCGTCGGTTTCGGCACGCGTCAGGTCACCCTCGCAGACATAGAGTACGACGTGCGCCCGCTGCGCCTCTTCCAGGGCGAGCAGGTCGAGACCCGACTCGTGCCCTCCGGTCCCGGGCACATCGGTCAGCAGGACATTGACACCCTCGTCGTCACGCCAACGGTAGTGACGAATATCGGCGGTCGATCCGCCGACGACGTCGACCTCGACGCCGGCGTCCGGCACGAGCGCGCGAATCAATGAGCTTTTGCCGGTACTGACCTCGCCGAAGAAGCAAAGATGGACACCGCCGGACTCACGACGCCGCGCGAGCTCACGCAATTCCTCCTGAGCGGCCGCAACGTCGACACCGGTTTCTTCAGCCTCCCGCAGTCTCGACTGGATGTCGTCCTGGGTCAGCGGCGGCGTCCTGACTGGCGGCGCGATTCTGCGTCGAATGACCAGGCGCCAGATCAGCCAGATGGCCGCGACGAAGATCGCGACGAGCAGCACCGCATACGTGTAGAGAAGGAATCGCGGACCCTGGGAGAGACGGTCCCAGACGTTGAGCGCCGATTCCGTGACGAACAGGAGCGCGCCGATTGCAACCAGGAAGACAACGAGAATCAAGGCTGCAAGCACGGCGCGAATGACGCGATCGAGCTTCATAGGCTATCAGCGTTCCACAGTTGGACGGCAATCGCAAAGCGATGCGAATCCATACCTGCGGGGCCGTGAGTCGGGCCCCTGACGGGGCCCTGCCTCACTTAAAGTTGCGCCTCGACCCAGCGATTCAGCTTCGCCTCGAGCATTGAAAGCGGCATCGGCCCGTCCCTGAGGATCTCGCGATGGAAGGCGACGACGTCGAAGGCATCGCCGAGCCGCTCTTCGGCGGAATCGCGGATCGCCTGGATGCGCAGCTGTCCGATCTTGTAGGCAAGCGCCTGCCCCGGGATCGCCATGAAACGCTCAGTTTCCGAGATCGCACGCGCCGGCGCGACGGGCGCATTCGCGTACATGTAGTCCAGCACTTCCTGTCGCGTCCACCCCTTGGCGTGGATTCCGGTATCGACGACGAGCCGGATCGAACGCCACAGCTCCCAGTTGAGGTTGCCGAAGTACTGGTACGGATCGGTATAGACGCCGAGTTCCTTGCCCAGCGTCTCGGCGTACAGACCCCAGCCCTCGGTATACGCGGTGAAGCGCCCGAAGCGGCGAAAGCGCGGAAGATCCTCGTTCTCCTGCTGGAGTTCGATCTGGAAATGGTGCCCGGGTATCGCCTCGTGCAGGTACAGCGACTCCATTGCCCAGATCGGACGCGCGCGAAGATCGTAAGTGTTCGCGTAGAAGATGCCTGGCCGCGAACCGTCAGGCGTGCCTGCCTGATACGAGCCGCCGGACGCCGAAAGTTCGCGGAACGGCTCGACCCGTCGAATCTCGAACCCGGTCGTCGGAAAGATGTCGAACAACGCCGTCGCACGTTCGGCGATGTTATCGGACATGTCGCGATACGCCTGGATCATGTCCTCCGGATCGTCATAGAAAAACTGATCGTCGGTGTTGAGGAACTCGAAGAACTCCTGAAGATCGCCTTCGAAGCCGACTTCCGCCATCACTCCACGCATCTCGTCGTGGATGCGAGCGACCTCGTCGAGTCCGATTTGATGGATCTCATCCGGAGTGAGATCGGTCGTCGTTATCGCCCGCACCTGATACCGATACCATTCCTCACCGCCAGGCAGATCACCGAGGCCGAACGTCTCTCTGGATGCGGCAAGATACTCATCGCCGATGAAGTTGTTGAGGCGTTCGAAAGCCGGGAGGATCCTGTTCTCGATCGCGTCCTCGTATGCGGCGGTCAGTCGCTCGCGATCGGCATCGCTGAATTCTTCCGGCATGTTCTCGATCGGCAGCCAGAAATCGCTCTCTGTCGCATCGTCCACGAGCTGCGACTCGAGCTGCGGCACGACCTTCACTACGAGTACCCTTGGCTGGACGATGCCCTGGCGCATGCCTTCCTGCATGTTCGCGATCGCGTGATCGACGTTGACGATGAAATCGTCAGCGCGGCTCAGAAAATCCTCGTAGTCCTTGACGGTATCGAATGGGTGGACGCTCGCGCCGCTGCCGAGTCGAACGAAACCGCTCGTAAACAAATAGAACTGATTGACCGGCTGCAGGTGGGAGGGATAGAGGTGGCCCTCCAGCGACCGCTCGCGGAGCAGTTTGAACATGTCGTAGCTCAGCTGATCGTTATAGCTGAGCGCATCGCGATCGATCCGCAACAACCTGGCCAGAAACTCCTCGTCGAGCTCGCGATCGGCCTCGCGGTACTCGGCGCTCATCGAGATCGCCATGCGGTCGTTGTAGCGATAGTCGCCAATCGCAGTCGCCCTCACCGGATTCAGCTCGAGATTTCGTTCGAAGAATTCTTCGAACAGAGCCTCGAGTTCTGCGGCGGGATCGGCTGCCGCGGCCTGTTCGGTAGCAGGGGTTTCGGGCGCATCGCCACAGGCGGCGAGCAGGAGGAAGGCGGCAATTACTGCCGAGAGGCGTAGGGTCATGTTGGTCCCCGACGGTGTCGAAAGGACGCAGGAGAATAGCGGAGATTCGGGTCGTGGGCCATTGGGTGCGTCGCGTAGACGGCTGGGCCGCCGCCGAACCAAGGGCCGTTGACGGCCGATTACGTCCGGTTGCGGCATGTCACGACTTCTGCCCCTGTGGGAGCCCGCTGCCTGATGGGGATGGACGCATGCGGGCGCGCCGAGGTTGGCCGCCGACGACCTCCGGGAGGTCCTGGCCGGAATGGCTCACTTGCTTCGCTCGCTCCGCTTTATTTCCGGCCAGGAGCTCCCGGAGGACGCCGGCTGCGCTGGACCTTGATTCGGGGCCAGACTGTCTCCGTGCAGCCGCTGCAAGACGGTCACTGCGGCACCAAGGTTTCAGATAGACGTTGTCGTTGCAATCGCCGCGGCGGGGCGCCGCGCGAGTGAACTGTACGCGGCCGCA
>CALZMR010000240.1 GCA_945788575.1 uncultured Woeseiaceae bacterium | reverse complement strand
GATCCGACCGAGGAAAACCTCGCGCTGGACGCCGATCTCTTGATGGGAACGGGCTTCGATAGCGGAAACGACGTGGAGGTCGCCGAGGACTTCGGATTCGGTGGCGACGCGAAACTCGATCTCGAACTGCCGGACGAGTCAGAATCCACGGCCGAAGCGCCGGCAACAGACATCATTGCGGCGCCTGTAGTCGAGGAATCTTCGATCCTCGAGAGCGAGATTCTCCCCGGTGACGACGACTACGACATGTCGGTCATCGTGGACGCGACCAAGATGCCGGATCACGAGGACGTCACGGAGCACGATCTGCAGGCAATACCGGTCGAGGGCGGCGACACGACGCTCATCACCGACAACTACACAGTGAGCCAGGAAATCGACTACCAGGTTCTCGAGCAGGACTACGAAGAAGAGCTGTCTGCGACGCAGGCGCTTAACATGGAGATCGAAAGAGCCGCAGCGGAACTCGCCGATCGTATGGATGCCGATGACGGCGCGACGGCCGAACGTTTGTCAGTCGATGAGAACAAGACCCACGAAATGCCGTTGGCGACCGTAACGGAAATCGACGTAACTGCAAACCTGCCGGCTGGCGAGGATGACACAGCCGAGATCGACGCTAACGACAAGACGGCCGAGTTGTCGCCGAGAAAATCGGACGACAGTACCGTTGAGATGGAGGTCGAGTCCGGTTCCGTGGATACGAAAGCCGGCTAAAGCTCATCTCACGAGGTTGGACGTGCGCTAATCTTCGGCGGTCTTGGGAGCGATACCGGCAAGACGCTCCACCTTGCGCCAGCCCTGCGGCAGCATCCTGCCACGCAGCGCGCGCTCGCCGTAATAGTCATCCGTGTCGTTCCAGCGGATCGTCATTACGCGCTTGCCCGAAAAGACCTGCAGGTCACCGTCTTCCGGGACAACCGCGACGGCCGCCAGGTGCTCCTCTCCCGACTTGTACTTCGCGGCAGGGATGTTGATCAGTTTGTTGCCCTTGCCCCTGGCCAGCTCCGGCAGCTCTTCCATCTCAAACAAAAGCAGTCGCCCGATCGAACTCACCGCCGCGATCAGGCACTCCGCATCTTTCGGGACCTGCGCTGGCACAACGGCTCGACCGCCCTGCGGCACCCGCAGCACCGCCTTGCCCGCCTTGTTGCGCGATACGAGATCACCGAGCGTCGCCACGAATCCGTATCCGGAATCGCTCGCCAGCACGTAGCATTGTTCGTCGTCGCCAATCATGGCTCCGCAAAACTCAGCCCCGTCGGGCGGCTTGAAACGGCCCGACAAGGGCTCGCCCTGCCCTCGCGCCGACGGCAACGTGTGCGCGATAAGACTGTAAACACGGCCAGTACTGTCGATGAACATCGCCTGCTGATTACTTCGGCCCTGCGCAGCGGCCAGATAGCTGTCGCCGGACTTGTAGCTGAGCGCGGTCGGATCGATCTCGTGGCCTTTCGCGGCGCGGGCATAGCCGCGCTTCGAAATCACCACGGTCACCGGCTCGCTCGCGACCAGCTGCGTCTCATCGATCGCCTGCGCGGCGTCGCGCTCGACGATATCCGTTCGGCGCTCGTCGCCCCAGGCCTCCGTGTCCTCGAGGATTTCCTTCTTGATGAGCGTCTTGAGACGAGCGGCACTCTTGAGGGTCTTCTCGAGCGTTTCACGTTCGTCGTTGAGTTTGAACCGCTTCATCAGGACGGGCTTGGGTTCGTCCTCGGAGCGGATGATCGCGATCACCTCGTCGATGTTCAGATAGGCGACCAGCAAGCCGTCGAGGACGTGCAGGCGGTCGGAAACGATCTGCAGCCGGTGCTCCAGCCTTCGCTTGACCGTCGTCTTGCGGAACGCGAGCCACTCCTTGAGCAGCTCCACCAGACCGAACATCCGCGGCCTTCCGTTCAGGCCGATGACATTCATGTTCACACGCAGAGTCCGTTCGAGCGACGTCGTCGCGAACAGGTGCAACATCAGCTGCTCCGCGTCGACGCCACGCTTCTTGCTGATCACCAGCCGCGTCGGGTCCTCATGATCCGACTCGTCCCGGAGGTCGTCGACCTGCGGCAGCTTCTTGTTTCGCATTTGCGTCGCGATCTGTTCGAGCACTTTGCTGCCGGAAATCTGATGCGGCAGCGAATTGATCACGATGTCGCCGTCCTCGATTCTCCAGGTGGCCCGCAATCGCAGGGTGCCCGAGCCGGTCTTGTAGATCTCGGCGATCTCGGCCCGTGGCGAGACCAACTCGCCGCCGGTGGGAAAGTCAGGCCCCTTGATATGTTTCATCAGAGCGGCAACCGCCGCCTTCGGATTATCGATCAGGTGCACGAGCGCACTCGCAACCTCACGCAGGTTGTGCGGCGGCACGTCCGTCGACATGCCGACGGCTATTCCGGTCGTGCCGTTGAGCAGAAGATTCGGCAAACGCGCCGGAAGCACCACGGGTTCGCTCAGCGTCCCGTCGAAATTCGGCGTCCAGTCCACCGTCCCGTGACCGAGCTCGCTCAGGAGACTCTTCGCGTACGGCGTTAGCCGCGATTCGGTGTAACGCATCGCCGCAAACGACTTGGGATCGTCCGTCGACCCCCAGTTGCCCTGCCCGTCGATAATCGGATATCGATACGAGAATGCCTGCGCCATGAGAACCATGGCCTCGTAACAGGCCGAATCGCCGTGCGGGTGGAACTTGCCGATCACGTCGCCGACCGTGCGAGCGGACTTCTTCGGCTTGGATCCGGCCGAGAGCCCGAGCTCGCTCATCGAATAGATGATGCGCCGCTGTACCGGTTTCAGCCCGTCCCCAATCGCGGGCAACGCGCGATCGAGGATGACGTACATCGAGTAGTCGAGGTAGGCCTTCTCTGTGTATTCCTTCAGCGCCTGTTGTTCGACGCCCTCTAGGTTGAGACTGTTCTGCATCGTCTGTACCTGGTACCTGTCGTATCAGACCTCGGCGAGATCGCCCTTGGTCTCGAGCCACTCGCGACGGTCCTTCGAGCGCTTCTTCGCCAGCAGCATATCCATGAGCTGGTCGACCTTGTCGCGACCCGATATGGTGAGCTGGACGAGTCGGCGAGTATCGCGATTCATCGTGGTTTCCCGGAGCTGGGACGGATTCATCTCGCCCAGACCCTTGAAGCGAGTCGCGGTGACCTTGCCGCGTTTCTTTTCCGCTTCAATGCGGTCGAGTATTCCCTTGCGTTCGCTCTCGTCCAGCGCGTAGTGGACTTCCTTACCGACATCGATGCGATACAGCGGGGGCATCGCGACGTATACGTGTCCGGCAAGAACGAGCTCGCGAAAATGCCTGAGGAAGAGCGCGCACAACAGCGTCGCAATGTGCAGACCGTCCGAATCGGCATCCGCCAGTATGCAAATCTTGTGGTAGCGCAGCCCGCTGATATCGCTGGTGCCCGGATCGACGCCGATGGCGACCGATATGTCGTGGACCTCCTGAGAGGCCAGAATCTCGGCGGAATCGACTTCCCAGGTATTCAGGATCTTGCCGCGCAACGGCATGATGGCCTGCGTATTGCGGTCACGCGCCTGTTTGGCGGAGCCGCCGGCCGAATCGCCTTCGACCAGGAACAGTTCGCAGAGCTCCGGCTCTTGCGACGTGCAGTCGGCGAGCTTTCCGGGGAGTGCCGGTCCCGACACGATCTTCTTGCGTACGACCTTCTTCGCCGCCTTCAGGCGCTGCTGAGCCTTGTTGATAGCCATCTGCGCAATCTGGTCGCCGGTCTCGGGGTGCTGGTTCAGCCAGAGCGAGAAGTCGTCCTTGATGACGCCGGACACGAACGCCGCCGATTCTCGCGACGACAGACGCTCCTTGGTCTGGCCGGAGAACTGAGGGTCCTCCAGCTTCGCGCTGAGGACGAAGTTGAGCCCGTCCCAGACGTCCTCGGGTGCCAGCGACACACCTCGCGGCAAGAGACTGCGGAAATCGCAGAACTCCCGAAGCGCATTGGTCAATCCGGTGCGAAGCCCGTTGACATGGGTACCGCCCTGCGGCGTCGGGACCAGATTGACGTAGCTCTCGGTGACCGCCTGAGCGCCGCTGGTCTGCCAGGCCAGCGCCCAGTCGACGGCCTCGTTGTTGCCCTGCATACTTCCGTTGAACGGATCCGCGGGCAGGATTTCGCCGCCGCCGATGGCGTCGATCAGATACTCCTCCAGTCCGCCGGAGTAGCACCATTCGTGCTTTTCCTTCGGTTTCTCGATCTTCAGGCGAACGGTCAGTCCAGGACAGAGCACTGCCTTCGCGCGCAGCGCGTGCTTCAGGCGCGAGGCTGAGAATTTCGCCGAATCAAAGTACTTCGGGTCTGGCCAGAAACGGATTGTGGTGCCGGTATTCGCCTTGCCGACCTTGCCGACTTCTTCGAGCTTGCCGCGCTTCTTACCGCCGGCAAAGCTCATGTTGTATTCCTTGCCGCCGCGACGAATCCAGACCTCGAGATTCTTCGACAGCGCGTTGACAACGGACACGCCGACCCCGTGCAGTCCGCCTGAGAACTGGTAATTCTCATTCGAGAACTTACCGCCGGCATGCAGCCGCGTAAGGATAAGCTCGACGCCGGGGATCTTTTCCTTGGGGTGCTTGTCGACAGGCATGCCGCGGCCATCGTCGGAAACCTCGAGCGAGCCATCCGCGTGGATCGTAATCTCGATTTTCTTGCAGAAGCCGGCGAGCGCTTCATCGACGGAGTTGTCGACCACCTCGTGAGCCAGATGGTTGGGCCGAGAGGTATCGGTGTACATGCCCGGCCGTCGCCGGACAGGCTCCAGCCCGCTAAGGACCTCAATGTCCGCAGCGTCGTACTTTCTAGTCATTCAATACGGATTCCATTCGCCCGCGCCAGTCTCGGACGCATTGCCCGGCCTTAATCGATTGTGCCCAAAACGATCGTTGCGGATTCTAGCCCGAATGCATCAGGCTTTCACCAGGGAGTGCGCGAAGAAGCGCCTAGCCTATGAGGGCGCCGGAGGGGGTTGGCAGAACGTGCAGAATTACCGCGAGAAAGTGCAGCACGCCTCCAGCAAGGACGAAGACGTGCCAGATCGCGTGACTGAAGGGTCGCTTGCCCACATAGAACACGACGCCGACCGTGTAGCAGATACCGCCTGCGGCAAGCAGCAGCATGGCGTCCCAGCCTATTGCCCCGATCAACTGCGGCGTCGCGATCACGACGAGCCAACCCATTAGCAGGTAGCCGCCGAGCCGGAGTTTGCGGAAGCGGTTGCGCAGCAAAAGCCGGGTCAGTATGCCGGCAGTCGCAAGCGCCCAGATCGCGCCGAATAGCAGCCAACCGGTCCCCGTGCGCATGGCGACGAGCAGAAACGGCGTGTAGGTGCCCGCGATCAACAGATAGATTGCGCAATGGTCGAAGAGCTCGAACAGCGCGCGATGCCGGTGCGAGTGCAAGGAGTGGTAGAGCGTTGAAGCGGTAAACAGCGCAATCAGGCTAAGGCCGTAGACGACGCTTGCGACGATGCGCCATGGATCCAGCGCTTCTATGGACAGAAAGAGCATCCATGACAGGCCCATTATGCTGAGAATCACGCCGGCACCGTGCGTGATCACGTGCGCGATCTCCTCGGTCAGTGTGTAACCGTTGCCCAGCTTCTTCATAACGCAGCCGATCTCGTTTCCCTACAAGAGGAAATAACGATACAACAGCAAAGTGACGGGCACGTTGGCAAACGCGCCAAAGTGACCCGGGCTGCTCTCAGTCCAGGTCTGCGATGAGCGCGTTACGAACATTGTCGGCGACCGGGTCGATATTGACGCGGTAGTTATCGTGATCGATGCCGGCGGCGAGCGCCGCGCCCGACTTCAACCCCTCGACCATCTCGGGCGAGAGCTCGAAGCGCAGAAAATGCACGGCCGAGGTCTTGTGCTCGTCGGAGCGTTCGAGGTCTTCGTCCGCGATCGGGTGCACAGGATCGAAACCGTCAACACGAACGAATACTTTCTCCTCGATGCCGACGAGCGTCTTCAGCATCGCCCTCCGCTCCTCGGCTTCGGGAAACTCGACCATGAACGTCGCCTTCCAGTTCGAGCCGTCGGGTATCAATGGATTGTAGGCTTCGAGTTCGTCATTGATGCCGGCCGCCTCGAAGATGCGCTCGATCCGGAGCATCTCCTGGACCTGATATTGCATTGTGAGCCGATCCTCGAAATACAGGGCCGCGTTTGTGCCGAGATCGAGACGCCGATGCCGTTTGTGCAAGAGCACCTTGTTGCGGAAATCCGGGCGAGCCTCCGAGTATTGCTCGAGGCTCATTAGGTCGTCCCTGGTCAGTTTCTGCATTGCGTTCATATTCCATAGGCTCTGCGCAACAGGCTCATCGGATGACCGGCATCAACGCCGTCGACGTCCTGGGCTATCTGCTCGGCTGCCATCGGGCAGTCGCTGACGAAGTGCTGAGCTTCGCTCCGTTTGACCTTGTTGACCACGGGCCTCGCAATTTTCTTCGAGGTCTCATGGAACTCCTTCTTGACGGCATAGACACCGTCATGACCCGTGCAACGCTCAATCGCCTCGACCGTCGTGTCCGGCACGAGCTGCAGCACGTCACGCG
>CALZMR010000239.1 GCA_945788575.1 uncultured Woeseiaceae bacterium | reverse complement strand
CCAGACGAGCACACCGACGTAGGCGCGCTTCAATATCAATGGAATCGAGCCAAAGACGATCAGTAGGATTATGAGATCACGCATGTTTCATCTGCGACGGCGGCTATCGAAGGAACAGCACGATGCCCGCTGTATTCTGTCTGTACTCTTCAAAGAACCGGACCGATTCCTACTAACGTTTCGGAACGTCGTAGAGCCGCCTGTAACGCGCAACCATGGTCTGGAGGCTGAACTTCTCTTCGGCATGACGTCGACTGTTCTCGCCGCGTTGTTTTCTGAGCCCACTGTCATCGACCAAGGCCTCTACCGCGGAGCCGAGCGAATCGGAATCCGCGGCGGGTACGATCTGACCGTTGACGCCATCTTCGACGAGCAAATCGTTACCGCCAACATCGGTTGCGACGATCGGGAGTCCGGTCGCCATTGCCTCGAGAATTGTATTCGAAATGCCCTCTGCCAGCGACGGCAGGACGAAGACATCGTATGTCCGCAGTATTTCGGGAATATCCTCTCGCCCACCCGGGAGCCAGCAGATTTCCGTCAAATCGGCGGCAGCTATCGCTGCCTCGACGTCCGCTTTCGAAGGGCCATCGCCGACGATGGCGATGCAGATCCGATTCCGCAACTCCGGTCGACGGTCGAAGAGAGCTCCAATCGAGCGAACAAAATTCACCTGATCTTTCACGCCATCAAGCCGGCCTACAGTGCCTACGACCAGCCTGTCACCGGAAAAACTCAATAAGTCCATACACTTATCGCTGTCACTGCCGGCCGGAAAGAACCGTTCGATATCAACTCCATTGATGATTTGTTCTATGCGGGCCGCCTTTACACCAATATCGTCGTGGAGATACTCCGCAAGATCCGGCGACACCGCCACGAAGCGATGAACGAGCGGTCGATGCAGTTTTCGCAGAAGCCGATGCCGCGCATTGGATCCGTCGAGGTTGTCGGTATCGCGTCCGTGTTCGCTGTGAATGCGGTACGGCACGCCGGCGAGAAATGCCGGCAGGAGTCCATCCAGGCCGGCGAGATTGCGAGTATGAATTATGTCAGGTCGATATTGACGCAGCGTCTTCAGCAATCGAAAGAATGCAGCCGGGTCTCGGCCTGGCTTCTTGTTGATCGCGATCACCGGCACGTCCGCAGACATAATACGAAGGCGAAATTCCGTGAATGTATCTATGCAGATGACGACGTGCTGGAATTCATCCGAGGGCAGATTGTTAATTATGTTGACCAAACCATTTTCCAGCCCGCCGGTCTGCAGACGAAAAATAACGTGAGCAATAAGACGTGATTGCCTTGGCGACATGCAAGTTCCGCGCAATACCCGAATGACAGCTCGGACCCTAGCTTGAAAAGCGTAGAAAATCTGAGAAATCAGTCATGCCGGATGACGATTCGCCGGCAAGATATTGGCTATATCTGGCTTCGGCGTAACACCGTATAATGCCCGCTGGCTACGCAATTGCAAGCAACCCCATTCGTGGATACCCCGTTCCAAAACGTGGCTGATCTTGCGACCCAAGCAGCCCGCAGGTTCGGTCAGAACGAATCGTTGCGGCATGCCGGGGAGCCACTTTCTTTCGTCGAACTGGACCGAAGCATTGATACGTTCTCTGATGCTCTGTCGACCTTCGATCTGCCGCGCTACTCACGAATTGCGATATACCTCAACAAACAGACCGAGTTTGTAATCGCTGCGCTCGGCACATGCCGATACGGTGGCGTGTTCGTTCCTGTCAATCCTGTCCTAAAGGCCGCTCAGGTTGGGTACATTCTGCAAGACTGCGGAGTTCAGCTTCTCGTTACCAACAAGGCCAGGTTTCAAGCTCTGTCGAACGTCATTGGAGACTGTTCGTCGCTGGCCACAGTCGTCCTTGTGGATGACGAAAGCAGCGGGTCAGACAAGGCGAACGAAGAGACCAACGTAGTTTCGTGGGCAACGCTCATGTCTTCCGGCGGCGGCCGCCGATACGGCTCGGTAGCCAATGACATGGCGGCCATTCTGTACACCTCGGGAAGCACCGGAAAACCGAAGGGTGTCGTGCTGTCGCATTCGAATCTCGTAATCGGTGCGCAAAGCGTTGCCACCTATATCGAGAACTCACCGGATGACAGGATCCTGGCGGCGCTGCCGTTCAGCTTCGACGCGGGACTCAGCCAGCTGACCACTGCCCTTTACTCGGGCGCATGCGTCGTCCTGCACGACTTCTTCTTGCCGCGCGACGTGATCAAGGTTATCGAGAAGGAAGGAATAACCGGCATCACCGGCGTTCCGCCGCTGTGGATGCAACTCGCAGAGCTGGAGTGGCCGGAGGGGACCGGTGACGGGCTACGATACTTCGCGAACACCGGCGGCAAGATGCCGAAAGAGACTCTCGCACGACTGCGGCAGATATTTCCGAATGCCGCACCGTTCCTGATGTACGGACTGACGGAGTCATTTCGCTCCACGTACTTGCCGCCGGAGCAAATCGACAAGCGGCCAGAATCGATTGGCAAGGCCATCCCGAACGCGGAGGTGCTGGTCGTCAATAGCGACGGTCAGCTCTGCGGCCCGAACGAAGAAGGCGAACTCGTACACCGCGGCCCGCTGGTTTCGCTCGGCTATTGGAACGACAAACCGCGTACTGACGAGCGGTTCCGGCCGGCGCCGGGGCAACCCGATGAATTGCCGACCCCGGAACTTGCCGTTTGGTCTGGTGACACGGTTCGCACCGACGATGAAGGCTACCTGTATTTCGTCGGCCGAAAGGACGAAATGATCAAGACATCCGGATACCGGGTCAGCCCGACAGAAATCGAGGAGATCGCCTACGACTCGGGTCTTGCTGCCGAGGCAATAGCGCTCGGCCCAAAACACCCGAAGCTCGGTCAGGCGATCGTGCTCGTTGCGCGTGCACCTGACGATGGGGAGCTCGAGACCGATTCCTTGCTCGCCGAGTACAGACGCCTCCTGCCCGGGTACATGGTGCCGCTCGACATAGTCTGGCGTGACGACTTGCCTCGAAATGCCAATGGCAAGATCGATCGTAAACAGCTCGGCGGCGAATTCGAAAACCACTTCCAGTCAAAGCAATAAATACATGCTCGATTTGCATACCAAAATTGAAGACTTCACTGTCGAAGACGGCTGCCTGACCGTTGGCGGTCGTACCGTCACCGAGCTCGCGGAAACCGTCGAGTACGCACCTTTCTATGCCTACGATTCTGGTCTCATCGTCAAGCGCGTCGAGAAGCTGCGGAAGTTCATTCCGCCGCAGATAAAACTGCACTACGCGATCAAGGCCAATCCGATGCCCGACGTCGTCCGCTTGCTGGCGGACAACGTCGACGGGCTTGACGTCGCATCCGCCGGAGAAATGCATGTAGCGCTATCGACCTCCTGTCCGCCGCCGGAAATCAGCATGGCCGGACCCGGAAAGTCCGACCAGGACCTGAGTGAGGCAGTGAGCGCCGGCATCACGATCAATGCGGAATCGGAAGGAGAAATCGAGAGACTCGCGGAGATCGCCGAGCAGACCGGGCAAACACCGCGCGTGGCAATCAGAGTCAACCCGGACTTCGAGTTGAAGACGGCAGGCATGAAGATGTCCGGCGGTCCTAAGCAATTCGGAATCGATGCCGAGGAAGTACCTCGAGTGCTACGCCGGCTTGCCGAGACGAATCTCGAGTACTGTGGCTTCCACATATACTCCGGCTCCCAGAACCTTAGGGCGGAAGCCATCTGCGATTCCCAACGGAAAACCCTTGATCTGGCCGTAAAACTCGCCGAATACGCGCCAGCACCGCCGCAGTTCGTCAATATTGGCGGTGGATTCGGCGTTCCGTATTTTCCCGGTGACGAGCCGCTCGATCTCGGTCCGATCGGCGAGTGCCTGCAGCAGTTGCTTACGCAGAGAGACAGCGAACTACCCGGCACAGACATCGTGCTGGAACTGGGCCGATACATGGTCGCTGAAGCGGGGATATACGTTTGCACCATCGTTGATCGCAAAATTTCCCGTGGCCACGTGTTCCTCGTGACCAACGGCGGCTTACACCATCATCTCGCTGCAAGCGGGAATTTCGGGCAGATCATCCGCAAGAACTACCCGGTGGCAATTGGCAACCGGATCGGCAGCTCCGAGATGGAAGTGGCATCGGTAGTCGGCCCTCTATGCACTCCGCTCGATCTTCTCGCTGACAAAATGGAGCTCGCCCGCGCCGAGCGGGGTGATCTTGTCGTCGTTTTCCAGTCCGGTGCCTACGGCTTCACGGCGAGCCCACATCTGTTTCTGGGGCACCCTTCTCCCACCGAGATGCTCGTGTGACCGCATTGCTGTCTCCGGACTTCGTACTGCGATTGACTCCGGGCGCAGTACCGGACGTCATCGACAGCGGCCTATGGACAGCAGACGGGCTACCACAGAGCTTCTTGTTCACACGATCGCCGTCGTCGATACATATCTCTGACGATGGCCGCTACATTATTTTCGTAAGCGGAGAGTACGTCCAGGACAGCAACGACGGATCATCAACCATTGCGGAAATTCTGGGTGGTTTTCGAAAGGACGGCACCGCGCATTTCCAGACTCTCTCCGGCAGTTGGCGTGTAGTGATAGTCGATACCGCCGATCTCGCGGTGTGGATTGCAACCGATCGCTTCGGTGCCCAGAGAGTTTGCTACTCCCTTCAGGACGACGGTGTCTTCATGGCTTCCGACAGAGCGGAGATCGTCGCAGGCCTGGGCAGCGATACCGCCTCGCTCGACCCCACCAGCCTGTTTCAGTACTTCTTCTTCCACTGTATTCCCAGCCCGGCGACGGCATTCAGGAAGGTCTCTTCCCTCGGCCCGGCGACCTACCTGCATCTCAGCGATACACTCACCACAGAGCACTACTGGAGTCCGACCTTCAGCCTG
>CALZMR010000238.1 GCA_945788575.1 uncultured Woeseiaceae bacterium | reverse complement strand
CCCGGCGCTCGAACGCAAGGGCCAGCGAGTGAAGAAGGAACTAAAGGCGAAGGCGCGCGGCTAGAAGGGCCACGTCCATGATTCGTTACGTAGGGTCGAGACGGCTTAGAAGCCGATATACCACTTCAACTTGCGCCAGATCGAGGACTCCCAGCCGTAGACCTCCAGTTGCTCCGGATCGAAACTGCCGGCCGGTATGGTCGTATCGGGAACGACGTCGTCATTCGCAACGTCCTCAGGCCGCAGCTCGAGTTCGGTCTTCTGCAGGGACGCCGTGTCGGTGAGCCCGTCCACCGCAAGGCTCAGGTATGGCAGCAAATCGTCGTCGACGATGTCGTCGAGGAACACGGCGTCGGGGTCGAAGGATTCCTTCGACAGGATGACGCAGTCGTCGAATGCCGGGTCCTTAGCGATGATCGTTCTCCCTTAAGCTGTCCGGAAGAGAATAGGCAGTTTGCGCGGCTAGCTCTGTGAATAAACTCACAGGACGACGAAAAATCGTGTCCTCGTAAAGACAAATCAGTAACTTAGCGCTACCGACAATTTTATTATGTAAAACATGGGCTTGCCGCGGTGCCACAGTCCGCCAATCGGGTTGGTTCGTAACAGGTTATTTCCGGCAGATATATATCGGTCCGATATTCGTTAAACTTGCGGTCCAGCCGCGAAAACCCGACTCGGGCCAGACAAAAATTCATGAAGCAGCCCGCCATCTTCGCTCTGAGCCTGTTAGCCACCGCAGTACTGGCTGCCTGTGGCGGCGAGGCCGAGACCGAGGCTCGTAGCCCCTGGGGTGGCGATGCAACCCGTGTCGTTACGGCCGAGGTCGAGTTGCAGCCGCTCGTTGACGAGATTCAGGCGCTCGGCACGGCACAGGCCAATGAGTCAGTGCAGATTCAGTCTCGCGTTTCGAGTCACGTCGAGACGATCTACTTCGAGGAAGGCCAGAGAGTCACGGCGGGCGACCTTCTCCTCGAGCTCGAGAACAACGAGATCGTCGCGGGACTGGCGCTGGCCGAGGCAAGCCTCTCCGAGAGCCGCAGCCTCTACGAACGCAATCTATCCTTGTCCTCGACGCAGGCCATCTCGGTGTCGAATCTCGAAGAGTTGCTTGCGGAGGTGCAGGTCAATGAGGCGCAGGTGCAGGCGGCACAGGCGCGGCTGGGCAACACGCGCATCCGTGCGCCTTTCGACGGACGCATCGGCCTGCGACGAGTGAGCCCCGGCACTTTCGTCAATTCCTCCACGGTAATTACGACACTGGATGACATCAGCGTCATCAAGCTCGACTTTTCGGTGCCGGAGACGTTCCTGACCGCCGTGTCGGAGGGCATGGCGATCCGAGCCCACAGCATCGTCTACCCGGATCGTGTCTTCGAAGGCACGGTGATGAGCATCAACACCCGGCTCGACCCTGTTTCGCGCGCCGTTCAGGTCCGAGCGCTGCTGCCGAACGACGACGAAGCTCTCAAGCCCGGCATGTTCATGACCGTCGACCTTCAGCGCGACCGTGGCGACGTACTTGTCGCACCGGAACAGGCGATCGTCCCGGAGGGCTCTTCGCAGTTCGTGTTTGTCGTCGTCGACGGCGTCGTCGAGCGACGTCCGGTCGTACTGGGCCGCCGCATCCCGGGCTTCGTGGTTATCGCGGAGGGCCTGGTTCCGGGTGAGAGCATCATCACCGAGGGTACCGGCAAGGTCCGTGATGGATCGCAGGTCGAAAGCGTCAATCAGTCGGCAGCAACGCTGCCCCGCCCCCCGAACGAGGGCTGAGCGGAATGCTGCTCTCTGACGTCTCGGTCCGCCGGCCTGTATTCGCGGCCGTCATATCGCTCATCCTCATCATCGTCGGCGTGTTATCGATGTCATCGATGTCGATCCGCGAATACCCGGACATCGAACGCCCCGTCGTTTCGATCAGCACCACATATCGTGGAGCGGCGTCGGACATCGTCGAGCGCCGGGTCACACAGATCATCGAAGATCAGATTGCCGGCATCTCCGGCATCACGAAGATTTCCTCGACGAGCTACGACGAGCGATCGACGATCTCGATCGAGTTCACGCGGGACCGCGACGTGGACGCCGCGGCGAATGACGTTCGCGACCGCGTGTCTCGCGTGCTCAACAATCTGCCGGACGAAGCTGATCCGCCGGAGGTCTCCAAGCAGGACAGCTCGGCCTCGACGACGATGTGGATCAATGTATCCAGTGACACCCGATCGCTCATGGAGGTATCGGACTATTCCGATCGTTACCTCGTCGACGCGCTGTCGGTGGTGGATGGCGTTGCGCAGATTCGAGGAAGCGGGGGGCGGCGTCCGGCCATGCGAATCTGGGTCGATCCGAATCGTCTTGCGGCCCGTGGCCTGACCGTCACCGATGTCGAGGACGCGCTCCGTCGGGAGAACGTGCAGATCCCATCGGGGCGTCTGGAGTCGACGACTCGCGAATTCACGCTCCGAACCGAGACCGGCTTCCAGAGCGTCAGCGATTTCGAGCAGCTCGTGCTCGCTCAGGGCGAGGACAATTACCTCGTGCGCCTCGGCGAGGTAGCCGATATCGAACTTGCGCCGGAGAACATACGCAGCTTCTCGCGCACCGATGGCGTATCGGGTATTGCTCTCGGAATTGTTCCTCAGGCACAGGCGAACATACTGCAGGTGAACACGAACGTCGCAAGGCGTATCGAGGAACTGCAGTCGACGCTCCCGTCCGACATCGATCTGAGTGTCAATTTCGACAACGCCATATTCATTCGCGCGTCGATCAAGGAAGTCGGCAAGGCGCTGGGGCTCGCAATGCTGCTGGTGCTCATCGTCATCTACGGATTCATCGGAACCGTACGAGCGACGATTATTCCCGCGGTGACGATACCCATCTCCATCGTTTCGGCCTTCATCGTCATGGCCGCGCTCGACTTTTCGATCAATACCTTGACGCTGCTCGGATTCGTGCTGGCCATCGGCCTCGTTGTGGACGACGCCATCGTCGTACTCGAGAACATCGCCCGTCGTATCGAAGGTGGCGAGCCGACGTTACTCGCGGCAACCAACGGTACTCGTGAGATAGGATTCGCCGTCATCGCGACGACTCTGGTCCTGATCGCCGTCATCCTTCCTGTCTCGTTCATGCCCGGCAACATCGGTCTGGTATTCGGCGAGTTCGGCATATCGCTCGCAGCCGCGGTCGCGTTCTCCAGCCTGATCGCCTTGACCCTGGTGCCAATGCTGACGACGAAGCTGTTCGCTGACAATCGGCTGCATCGAAGCCGGTTCACCCATTTCGTGGACGGCATCTTCCAGAAACTGTCGGCGGCCTATGAGCGGCTGCTGCGGCGGACTATTCGACATCCTGCGATAGTGCTTTTGGCGGCCATTGCCATCTTTGGCTCGAGCTTGATGCTCATCGGCAAACTCGCCGTCGAGTACATGCCGCGCGAGGATCGTGGCTTCACTATGATCCAACTCGTTGGCCCTGACGGCGCCAGCCTCGACTACACACTCGGGTACATACAAGCAGCAGAGCGGATTGTGATGGCGGACCAGGAGCGCGGCGACGTCCTGCGCGTACTCGGCCGCTCCGGCAGCTGGGGCGGCGGTGCCGACGTCAATCGAGGCATGGTTCTCGCGCCCCTCACCCTCTGGTCGGAACGAGAACGATCCGCCAGCGAGCTCGTCGCGAGCTGGAATCGACAGCTTCAGGACCTGCCGGGTGTAAGTGCGTTCGCATTCGCGCCGGGCGCCAGATCGCTCGGTCAGAGCAGCCGGCCGCTCAATATCGTGCTCGGCGGCACCGACTATCAGGAGCTCGCCGAATGGCGAGACATCGTCATCGCCGAAGCTGAGCAACTGCCGGGTCTGTCGAACCTCCAGTCCGACTACAACGAGCGCAAGCCGAAGATTGTCGTAGCCGTGGATCGCGACCGGGCGGCCGATCTTGGCGTGTCGCTCGCGAATATCGGCCGAACGCTCGAGACCATACTGGGCTCACGCGTCGTTACGACGTTCGTAGATCGCGGCGAGGAGTATCGGGTCATACTGCAGGGCGCCGACGAGCGCCGGCAGACTCCGAGCGATCTCGAGACCATCTACGTTCGGTCGGCGGCATCCGGGCAGCTCATTCCTCTATCGAACCTTGTAACGCTCAACGAGGTTGCCGGCCCGGTCGATCTCCGACGGTTCGATCGAATGCGCTCGATCTCGATCAGCGGCACGCTCAATCCCGGTTATTCGCTTGGCGAGGCGTTGACGGATCTCGAACGCATCGTCGAAGAGAATCTCCCTGATTCGGTCCGCCTCAACTACAACGGTGAGTCTCGCGACTTCAAGAACACCGGTAACGCCATCTATCTCACGTTCCTGCTCGCTCTGACGATCGCCTACCTCGTGCTGGCGGCGCAGTTCGAATCGTTCAAGCATCCGCTCATCATCATGACGACGGTGCCGCTTGCGATCACCGGTGCCCTCGTCGGCCTGTGGGTGTTCGGTTCGTCGATCAATATCTACAGCCAGATCGGCGCCGTCATGCTGATCGGCCTCGCCGCCAAGAACGGTATTCTGATCGTGGAATTCGCGAATCAGCTTCGCGACCGTGGCCTCGAGTTCAAAGAGGCGGTCATCGCGTCCGCACGCACCCGGCTCCGCCCGGTATTGATGACGAGCATGTGCACGGCGTTCGGCGCAGTACCGCTGATCCTGGCCTCAGGCGCCGGCGCGATGTCGCGGCAATCGATCGGCGCGGTCGTGTTCTTCGGCGTGACCTTCTCGGTGATACTGACGCTGGTTATCGTGCCAACTGTCTACACGCTCATAGCTCGCAACACGCACTCACCGGAGTACGTGGCGCAGCTCATCGATAAGTTGTCCGGCAAGTCGGTTGCATCTGACGAGGCGCTCGCCAAACCCTAAGGCACATCGGGGTACG
>CALZMR010000237.1 GCA_945788575.1 uncultured Woeseiaceae bacterium | reverse complement strand
AGGATTGACCTGCTGGCCGCCTGGGCCGCGTTCGCCGCCGGCGCCGCGCGGTCGGCCTGAACGCCGACATTGCAGCTCGGGTTGTTGCCGCGCAGACAATCATAAATCAGCGCGGTGGTGCCATTCAGCAAAAGTCCGCCGCTGGGGGCCGTTCCCGTGTGGCAGAGAGTGCAATTGAACGTTGCGGCGGACCAGACAGGGTGGATGCTCAATCGATACGACACATCGGTTCTTTGGCTGGCCTGCGGCGCCGTGTTCTGAGGTGAGAGATTGCCTGCGTTGTCGACGGCTCTGACCGAGAACGTGTAAGGGGTGTCGTCGCTCAGGCCCGTAGCCGTAAATCCGTTACCGTCAGACACGTACTGGGCAACCGTCCGAAACGCCACCAGGCTGAACGCACCGGTCGCCGGGTCGACTGTGTACACGTTGTAGCCGTTGACACCGGTCTCCGTATCGGTCGATGCGCCCCATGTAAGCGCGACACGAAAATCGCTTGATGCGCCAGTCGTGCTCGCCTCTGTCGCGGCAAGACCCGTTGGCGACGTTGGCGGGCCATTATCATCCGCCGCACTGATCGTAACGGTAACGCGCGCCGTATCGCTTGCCCCGAACGGATCATCGATGCGGTACACGAAACTGTCCGAAGGCGGAGGACTAAAGATGTCAGCGCCCGTATAGGCGTATATGAACTCGCCGGATGCGGACAGTGCCACCGTCCCCGAGATCGGGTCATTTCCGGGCCCGGTCACGCGACTGACAACCAGATTCGGCGCTCCGCCGTCGGGATCGTCGGGATCGGCATCGTTGTCGAGCACCGAGTTCGGCGCCGAGTCGAAGTTACGGCAGGTCGCCGGCTGCGTTTCACACAGCGTCAGATCGAGCGTGAATAGCGCGGGGTTGTTGTCGTCCACGGCCGTCGGCGGGATATTGATCACCGTGAACGCGAGCGCCGCCGAATCCGCGCCGCCGTTGATATCGAGCTGCACCGAATAATCGCCGGGGGCGTCGACGAGGAAGTTGGGCTGCACGGTCGTATTGCCCGTGACCGCAACGGCCTGACCGCCGCGCGTGACAGTCCATGCATAGTCGTCCGCAAACAAGCTGGCCGAGCCGTCGAGCTGCACCCTCGTACCGATTGCCACCGGCATTGCCGGATCGTCGACAGCAGGCGTCGTATCGATGACCGCGGTCGCCGCCGGCGGTGTCGGCGCTGCCGGCAACGGCACGTTGGCCTGCAGGTAAGCCGCCATCTGCGCGCCCGGGCTGACGCCGCTGCCATCCGCGATCCAAAAGCGGTCAGTCGTGAGGCGCGCGCCAGGCATCACGCCGCGCTCGTAGGTGGCTGGAACGATCGTCGAGAATTCCGCCGCAAATGCTGCGTAACTGTCGAAGCGCAGGCTCTCGTCGGTCACATTGGTATGACACATCCGGCAGTGCAAGGCGTAAACATCGACGTAGAAGTCGTTCGAACCCGCGGGCGCACTGTTGACTTCATCCCACTCCGCGGGGACCTGGCCCGAGGCGAATGCACCATTCAGCGTAGCGGCGCCCGAAACCGGATCGACGTCGAATCCAGCGCCGTCGTAAAACAGGTCGACGAGTTCAACCGCGGCCGACGTCGCTGTAGGGTCGCTGACCTGCGGATTGACGTAAGTATTCAGCGCCGCCTCATTGAATTTCTTTATCTGCGCCAGCTGACTGGCGCGGTCCAGCGATCGGCCCTGCGAAGCGGCTACGACCTGAAGATCGCCGAGAAGCGTCGCGCCATCGAGGAACACCGGCGCATCCGCGATCGCCGGATCATCGTCCAGGAACAGCAACGAATCCGGGTCCCATGGCAGGAACGTAGCACCGACATTTCCGTCGGCCGACACATTGGCCGGATCGCCCGGATCGTTGCCGCCGTGACAAACCACGCAGTTGCCCGGAGTCGGAATCTCCCCGCGGCCATCGAAGTTCATACTCGTCACGCGCAGCATGTCGCCCGTGCCGTCCGGCGCATAGGTGTAGAACTTCACGAACGGCTCTGCCGCCGTGTCGTACACGCCGCGACTGATCTGCGGCGGAGTGAACTCCATGACAACGGCGACGATAGGGTCCGTGCGACGGATGGCACCCTCGAGCGTCGCGTAGTTGTTAACGAACGCGTATACGTATCCGGTCTGCGTATCGACGCGCGTGTACATGTCGCGACCGAATCCCAGGTCATAGTTATTCAGATAGGTCGCGTGCGCGAAGATATCGGAACCAACGTCGGTGCCCACTTCGGCCTCGGACTTGAGCGGCACAACGATGGACGGCTCGAAGCCGGGGGCGTTCGGATCCTCGGCCAGTACGGGTGCGCAGGCCGCATCGTCGGCAAAGCCGGCGACACACAGCCAACGATTCAGCGAAAGACGTTCGTCGAACGGATCGACCCGGCTGTAGTAATCCTGGGCCGTCGTCGCCGTCTCCGTGCCAGGTATGTTGGCGAGAAGGAAGTCTGTAGTCTGCCGCATCTCGAGGGGCCCGCCGGTCGGCGGAATATATGGCGCGAAAGTGAGCGACTGGTCGACGATAATCCCTAACCCGGCAAGGTTCGCGGGCGTCGCCGGAGTGATGCGTGCCCGAACCACCCCGTAAGAGCCCGGCACGGTGTAAAGCTCCAGCCTGTCGGCTCGGCGGCCGGCGTCGATGATCGGCTGATTGAATTCGTCCACGTCTAGCAGCGGTATCTCGAATGTGTGCCGCGGATCGCTGACGTTGGGATCCGGGTCAACGCCAACGGGCCAGCTTCCTGCAAGCCCTGCCGGGCCCGTCAGATTTTCCTGCAATGCCACAAGGCAGTTTGCGTCGGCGGCAAGGAAACCCTGAGCGATCTCGGCAGCGCTCGGTGCTCTTGCGAATCCGGTGTTTGGATCGATCGAGATTGCACGACAATCGATACCCGATCCGAGGCGCGGGTAAACGCGATAGACGTCCACGTCGACCGTATAACTCGGGTCCTCGGTCGTGATCCTTTGCGCGAGGTACGGCTGGACATCCAAAGTCCTCGGGCTGGCAGTCTCACCGACGATCTTCATCGACAGGAAGCGATTGGCGTCGAGCGCCTCACGCGCGACCACGGACAAGGTGTTGGACGAGAACGTCCCGCTGGAATCCTCGACCGTCAGTTCGAATTGGAGCGTCGTGCCATCGGGCAAGTTCGGCATCGTGAACGACACGGTATTCGCCGTACGCTCGATGAGCTGAATTTCCGACTGCCCAGCCTGCGGCAGATGCCGCCAAACATAGCCGAGAATCGGTCCGTCAGGATCCTCACTGGATTTGCCGGTGAGAAAGACTTCGGCGCCCGTTCGGAACTCGTTGCTACCGTTGCCGTTCAATACCTGCACTTCGGCGATCGGTGCCGCGTTCGCAGTGCTCTCCACGTCGCTGCCGAACGAGCCGCTGTCGCAACCGGCGACCAATGCGGCGAGGATTACGAGAGCTGCTTTCCCGTTTCTGTACGTCATGTATCCGTCACTCCGTCGCATTGGCATCAAAACTCGTAGCGGAAGCCGCCCGAGATGATCTGCTGGTCATAGCCGTCGAGATCTTCGACCGACTCATACTGAATAAAGCCCATTAGGCCGCCGCCAACCGGACCACCCATCGTCCGCTGCCGGCCGCCGCGCAGGACCGCGGACAGACCAATGGACCAGGTGAAGTAGTTCTCGTCGACGGTTTCCGTCGGCACGGCGAAATTCAACAGTCCCGACCCACCCGAGAAGTTCTCCAGCGCACCGTAGCCGGCGAGGATGGTTCGCTCTTCCTGCAGCAACTCGTTGTGCGATTCGATGTTGGCGAACGGAATAAGGACGCCGAAGCTCGGGGTAAACGTGTACTGGAACTTGAGCCCGAGCGTCGCATCCAGCGAATCGAAATTCTGCTCGCCGATCAGAAGGTTGAACGCGTCCGCGTCGACGGTACCCAGCGGTGTGGTGCTTCGTTGCTCGCTGAATGCGCCGATCTCGATGTCCAGATACTCGGCGTTGAAGTAAGGCTCGAACGTGAAGCGGCCCGAATTGAACGCATAGGCGAGATTGAGCGTTGCGGTGATCACATCCGCTTCGGGCGAACTTCGTGCGATCGAGTTCGCGCTGCCGAGATTCGGATTATTCGAGCCGTACTTGATGCGCCGCTCGACGTCGTAATCGAGTTGTTCGACCCCAAGCGAGCCGCTGGCAAAGAACTGTTCGCCCTGATACAGGCCGAAGACGATCAGGCTGGTGCCGTCGATGTCGATACCCCCATCCACGACGCGGATCTGGCTCGCCGCTTCGTCGAAGTCGATCACCTGCTCTTTGTATCCGAGCAACGCGCCGATCACGACGTTGTTGTTGAATCGATAATCGAGCCCGGCGGTGATCTCGTTGCCGTCGAAATCGAACGCGTCCTCGCGGCCAGTATCGACTTTGCTGCCGTAGCCGAAAGATCCGTTCAGGAATCCGCCCCACGGGCTGAACGCGGGCCCGCCTTCGTCGGCGCTCGCGCCACCGCCTCGACGCGGCAAGCCGGCGACGAGTTCGCCGCCAGCGGCGCCGGGATCGTAGAAACCGGCGACCGTGAAGCCGGTCGCGCCGAATCGAAGCGCGTTCATCCGCGCCGCCAGATTCGAGAGCTGATTGTTGGCGAAGTCCGTCGCCGCGGATCCCTGCGCCGCCAGTTCCTCCGCGGCAGTCCAGCGCAGCGCGGCACCGAGGGCTTCCTGATCGACCTGCAGGCTGGCGATGGTCGGTCCGGCCCCCTGCAGTTCGTTAGCCGTATGAATGAGCTCGCGCACCGTCAGGTAGATCGCGAAGATGTCACCACCGCAGGCGGCGGGGTTCGGCGTCGTCTGCGGGTCCGGGTCTCGATCCAGCACCCCGCCCGGGTTACAGGCGGAATCGAGAAGATCGAAGGTCGCCTGA
>CALZMR010000236.1 GCA_945788575.1 uncultured Woeseiaceae bacterium | reverse complement strand
GTGCGAAGGCCTAACGGCACTTACGCCTACGAGTCGATCAAGCAGACGGAAACGGTGAGTGAACGAGCCTACTCGGTGCCAGCCGACGGCGCGGAACTCGAATTGCCAACGGAAGAGGCTGGTACGTTCGCGGCGGTAATTGTCGGCGAGGACGACCTTACCTACGGGCGCATCGAATATACGGTTGCAGGAGAGCGAAATCTCGCCGGCAACCTGGAACGCGACGCCGAACTCGAACTCAACCTCAACGGCACGAGCTTCGAGCCGGGCGAAACGATCCAGATGGAGATCACCGCGCCGTATACCGGCACCGGCCTGATCACGATCGAGCGCGACCGGGTTTACGCGTGGCACTGGTTCACGACGGACACGAATACGACGGTGCAGACGATTACGGTGCCGGGCAACCTCGAAGGCAATGCCTACGTGAATGTCGCCTTCGTTCGCGATCTGGACTCGCCGGAGATCTACGTGAGTCCGCTGAGTATCGCCGTGGAGCCGTTCGCCATCAGTCGCGACGCGCGCACGATCGACGTCGAGGTCGACGTGCCCGAGCTGGTGCGGCCAGGCGATACGCTGACGATCGATTACACCGCATCGAAGGACTCGCAGATCGTAGTTTACGCCGTCGATGAAGGCATCCTGCAGGTCGCGAACTACGAAGCGCCGCGCCCTCTCGACTTCTTCATTCAGAAGATGGCGCTGCAAGTCGGCACTATGCAGATGGTCGACCTGATCCTGCCCGAGTTCGAAGCTTTCCTTAGGCGCGCCGCGCCGGGCGGAGGCGAAGCGCGCGGACTGCTCGGCCAGAACCTCAATCCGTTCCGGCGCAAGGCCGAGCCACCAGTCGTCTTCTGGAGCGGCATCGTCGATGCCGGACCGGATTCACGCCAGCTAAGCGTCGACATCCCTGATTACTTCAATGGCCGCCTGCGGGTGATGGCCATCGCGGTGTCGGCCACTGCGGTCGGAAGGCAGGTCGAAGGCACGACGGTGCGTGGGCCGTTCGTGATTACACCAAACCTGCTGACCGCTGCCGCGCCCGGTGATGAGTTCGACGTCACTGTCGGTATTTCGAACAATCTCGAGGGCTCCGGTACGGGGGCATCCATCGATCTCGAGGCGCTGCCGTCCGAACATGTCGAGATCGTAGGCGACACTTCGATGACGCTGACCATTGACGAAGGCCGCGAGGACCGCGCGCGATTCCGCGTTCGTGCGCTCGACACGTTCGGCAACGCAACATTGTTGTTCACGGCGAGCTCCGGCGATGAATCCGCCCGCCGCTCCGCGACGCTGAGCGTACGACCGTCGGTGGCGTACGTGTCAACAAGCCTTTCAGGAGCGACGGATCGGCGAACCTTCGAGCTTGCCGTCGAACGTCGGCTGAACCCGGCCTTCGCCGAGCAGTCCATGGCCGCTTCGCCGAGCCCGTTGGTACTGGCCGATGGCATGCTCGCCTATCTGCAGGCCTTCCCACACGGCTGCGCCGAGCAGATGGTCAGCAAGGTCTTCCCACAAATCGGCTTCCTGGCATCGGACGACGACGCCATGGATCGCTCGGCGATCCGCAGCGACTTCGACGTACTGATCCGCCGGCTCAGAGGGCGACAAGCCTCTGACGGTGGATTCCGGTTCTGGCCGTCCAGCCGCGAGTCGGCTGAGTTCCCGAGCGTCTACGTCACGCACTTCCTGACCGATTCGAAGGAATACAGTCTGCCTGTGCCGCCGGCGATGATGACCTCCGGTCTCGACTATCTCCGGCGCGTGGCGGGCAGAGACGTCGCCTCACTATACGAGTCGCGCACCCGCGCCTACGCAATCTACGTGCTGACCCGCAACGGTGAGGTCACGACGAACTTCCTGACCAACCTGCACGAGCGGCTCGAACGCGAATACGCCGATGTCTGGCGTGACGATCTGACGGCCGTCTACATGGCGGCGACCTACGAATTGCTGCGTCAGTCCGGTCTCGCCAACGGGATGATCGGAGAGTACGAGTTCGGCACCGGGAAGGAATGGGCAAGCGACTTCGACACCAGACTCGGCCGAGATGCGCAGTATCTGTATCTGCTCGCGAAACACTTCCCCGATCGGCTGCGTCGACTCGACGCGGAGGACATCGAGAATTTCGTTCGGCCAATCATGGACAATCGATTCAATACGCTGTCGGCGGCTTACTCGGTACTCGCACTTGCGGCATACACTGATGCCGTAACGGCGAGCGGCTCGCCTGACCTAACGATCCTCGGCCTCATCGACGATGCGAGCGAAGTGCTCGCGCGGGAGACTGGCACGGCCCGCGCGGCGCCGTCTGTCGCGATCGATACTCTCCGCCTCGAGACCGACTCCGACTCACCGATCTTCTGGGTGCTGTCGCAGACGGGCTTCGATGCAACACCGCCGCAGGATGCAAAAGCTGAAGGTCTCGAACTCTATCGCGAGTATCTCGACGACGACGGCAACGCGGTCACCTCTGCGACCATCGGCGAAGAACTCACGGTGCGCTTACGGGTTCGCTCGACGGACGGGTATCGAACCAACGTCGCGCTCGTCGATCTGCTGCCTGGCGGCTTCGAGGTTCTGCGCGAATCCATCCGCGATGAATACAGTGGCTGGCGGGTCGACTACCGCGACATCCGCGAGGACCGCGTCGTGTTCTACGGCAGATTCGGCGAATCTATTACGACGATAACGTACCGCGTCAAAGTCACTGCCTCGGGCGACTTCGTAGCGCCTTCGGCGTTCGCGGGCTCGATGTACGACCGGACGGTAGAGGCGCGGACCGCGCCGGGTCGCTTCGAGGTGCAGCCGGCGTCATGAGCGTTCGCCGCAGAATCCTGCGTTGGCTGTTGCGACTTGGCGGCAGCGCCGTGGTGATTGCCGCAGTGGCGATCGTATTCGCGCCGAAACCCGACCTCTACGGCGACACGAGCTTCTCCGCGGCCGTCTACGATCGCAATGGCGAGCTTCTGCGGCTGTTCCTCGCGGAGGACGACCAGTACAGACTGCGTGTATCGCTCGATGATGTTGCCGAGTCCGCAATCGACGCGACGCTGACCTACGAAGACCGTCACTTCTATCGTCACCCGGGTGTGAATCCGGCGGCGCTCGCACGCGGCGCATGGACAACGTATATAACCCGCCAGCGAATGATGGGCGGCTCGACGATCTCGATGCAGGTCGCTCGCATGCGCTTCGATCTCGAGACGACGACGATCCGCGGCAAGCTGGTGCAGATCGCCCGTGCTATCCAGCTCGAAAGGCACTATGAGAAGGACGAGATCCTCGAGGCATGGCTCAACCTCGCGCCGTACGGCGGCAATGTCGAAGGTATCGGCACCGCATCGCTGGTCTACTTCGGCAAACCAGCCTCCGAACTGAGCCTGCCCGAGGCCTTCGCACTCGCCGTTATTCCGCAGAACCCGGCGAAGCGACTGCCGGTCTCGGGAGACGGCTACCTCGAAACCTTCGCCGCCCGCGACCGCCTGCTCGACGCCTGGATCGAGCGTTTCGGCATCGACGACGAGACCCGGGCGCAGTTCGACATGCCGCTACGCGTGCAGTCGGCGAGCGACCTGCCGTTCGACGCGCCACATTTCGTCGAACGCGTCGCGCGCACCAGCGACGGCATTACTCGTACGACGCTGGACGCTACGCTGCAAGGCATGCTCGAGTCACGCATCGGCGACTTCGTCGAGCGCACGGAAAGTCGCGGCATTCGCAATGCGAGCGCAATGTTAATCGACTGGCGCACGATGGAGGTGCTTGCGTCGGTCGGCTCGGCGAACTACTTCGATTCGGCCATCGAAGGTCAGGTCGACGGCACCGGTGCCAAACGCTCGCCGGGTTCGACGCTCAAACCACTCGTCTACGGCATGGCGCTGGATCAGGGACTGATCCATCCGATGACGATGCTCCGCGATGCGCCGCAACGTTTCGCAGCTTACTCACCGGAGAATTTCGATCGTGGCTTTCTCGGCCCGGTGTTTGCGCGCGACGCGCTCGTACTCAGCCGCAATATCCCCGCCGCCGACCTCCTATATCGAGTCGGAACGCATGACTTCTACAGCCTGCTCGAAGAGGCCGGCGTAAACGATCTGCAGGACCCGGATCACTACGGGCTCGCGGCCGTCCTCGGCGGTATCGAACTCACGATGGAAGAGATCGTTTCGCTGTACGCGATGCTCGCCAACGACGGCGTGTGGCGGCCGTTGCGGACGAACCATGAACCGATGGCCATGGGCGGCCAGCGTCTGCTGTCGGGCGAAGCCAGCTATCTGGTCCTCGACATGCTGCGCGACAACCCGCGACCAGACGCCATCAGTCTGCCGACGGTATCGGGCGAAGCGTCGATCGCATGGAAGACCGGCACGTCGTTCGCGTTTCGCGACGCGTGGACCGTTGGCGTCGCCGGTCCCTATGTGTTGGCCGTTTGGGTCGGCAATTTTGACGGCTCCAGCAATCCCGCACTGGTCGGCCGCCAAGCGGCTGCACCATTGTTCTTCGCGATCGCCGACGGCCTCGACGTCCAAACCGAAAGGCCGGAACCGACGCCCGACATGAACCTTATCCTCGTAGATGTCTGCGCACGGACCGGCGACCTGCCCGGCCGCTATTGCCCGTCGACGACGGAGACGTGGTTCATCCCCGGCGTGTCGCCGATCAGTGTCTCGGACGTACACCGTGTCGTGCACATTGACAGAGAAACGGGCTTACGGGCGTGCGATCCGGATAGGCAAACCTCCGACCCGGTCGTCTTCGAATTCTGGCCATCGGACATGAACAGACTGTTCGAGCGCGCCGGTATCGCGGTCCGGCAACCGCCTCGATACATGGACGAATGTGCGATCGATACGCTGGCGACGACGGGGCACCCGCCGCGCATCAATTCATTGAGCGAGCGGCTCAGCTACCAGGTCCGTGCCGATGTCGAC
>CALZMR010000235.1 GCA_945788575.1 uncultured Woeseiaceae bacterium | reverse complement strand
AGAATGCGATCAATTCCGGCTACGAAAAGGCGCTGTCGTCCATCGCTGACGCCAATATCACGACGCTGATCGCGGCCATCGTCCTGTTCGCTTTCGGAACAGGGCCTATCAAAGGCTTCGCGATAACGCTGTCGCTCGGCATCGTGACCTCGATGTTCACGGCCATCATCGGCACGCGAACCATCGTCAACCTCGCCTTCGGCGGAAGAAAGAACTTAAAGAAGGTACCGGTTTAGTCCCCATGCGCCTACTCAAGCAAAAGACCAACATCAATTTCCTCGGGGAGTCGCGGCGTAAGATCGCGCTGGCACTGTCGGTGGTATTTATCATCGCATCGCTCGTCTCACTGTTCACTCGTGGGCTCGACTTCGGTATCGACTTTACCGGCGGTGTATTAATCGAGGCCCAATATCCACAAGCCGCGAATCTGGAAGCCATCCGAGCCGATCTGGCTGCCGCCGGCCACGACGACGCACTGGTACAACTGTTCGGCGCGGAGACCGATGTCCTCGTTCGCCTGCCTCCGCAGCTCGGCGATGCGGCGCAGATCCGCGCAGAACTCCAGCAGACGCTCGAGGCAAGCGGTCAGTCAGTCGAGCTCCGTCGTGTCGAATTCGTCAGCCCGCAGGTCGGCGAGGAACTCGCGGAGCAGGGCGGTCTCGCGATGATCTTCACGCTGTTGATGATCTTCGCGTACGTGATGTTCCGCTTCCAATGGAAGTTCGCTGCCGGCGCAGTCGCCGCGCTCGTCCACGACGTCATTGTCACGGTCGGCTTCTTTTCGATCTTCGGCTTGCCGTTCGATCTGACCGTCGTCGCAGCCGTGCTTGCAGTGATTGGTTACTCGCTCAACGACACGGTCGTCGCGTTCGACCGCATCCGTGAGAACTTCTTCAAGCTCCGTGGGCTCGAGGCCGACGATTCGATGAACGTCTCGATCAACGAGATGCTGGCTCGAACATTGATTACCGGCATCACGACACTGATCGTGCTGTTCGCGCTGCTGATTCTTGGCGGCGAATCCATCGCGCCGTTCTCGATTGCGCTGATTGTCGGCATCATAGTGGGCACGTATTCGTCGATTTACACGGCGAGCGCGACCGCGCTGCTGCTTGGCGTGAACGCTCAGGATCTGATCGAGCCGGTCAAGGATCCCGACCTGATCGATGATCTGCCTTAGCCGCGCCTTCGGGTTCCGGCTGCCAGCAACAGCGTCGCGAGAATCGCGGCAAGCACGACAGAGGCGTTCAGGAGCAGTGGCGGATCACCGGGAGTCCTCGTGCTGACCGTCCAGGTCGCCCAGCACAACAATCCCGAATAGCCGATCGAGATTGCCGGCAGCAATACGCGGTAGGGCTCGATCGACCTGCGCCAGGCGGCGACAGCCATCCACGCGATCGAAAAGCCCGATACCGCCGCGCCGGCGCCGAGTGCCCTCAGTGTGCCAATGATGAATCCCTGGTAGTTCACCGTAAGCTGCGACCAGTCGGTCTGCAGCGCTTCGGCGTGATAGGGCATGAACTCGTTGAGGGTCAGGTACAGGACGCCAAGCGCGAACAGGCCGAGTCCGAGTGCGGTGTAGAGAGCTAGCGAGACTCTTAGCAAAGTCAGGCGCTCACTGTTCGGACGCCGCGTCGCGGCGTCGATAATCAGCGCGTCGTAGTGACGGATCGAATCGTTCCGCGTTGCAGGCAGGCGGTGTCCGCACCAGACCGTCCGCGCTGAGTTCGTGGAACCGCGCAAAGATGACGACCAGTGGGAACAGCAACAGCGCGACGGGCCAGGCGTCGCGCAGGACCGTATCGGGGATGTCGACTGCGGGCAAAACAAGGCTGATGACCTGCACCGCCGCCCAGGCGCCAACGATGTAGAGGCCCGCCGCGCGTAAGACACGCCGCCGGCGAATCTCGATGAAGGAACCCCGGATCCCCATAACCGCGAATTCTAGCACTGCAGCATGGAACAGCCGGTCAGCCGGTGAGCGCCTTGATCTCCCGCGCGCAGAGTTTCGCGAACGCGGCGTAAATCTTAGGTGTGCCGGTCAGAATGTGCCCGGTCTCGAGGAAGTTCTCGCTGCCGTCCAGACCCGAGACGATGCCCCCGGCCTCACGGATAATCAGACTTCCGGCGGCGAGATCCCATGCCTTTAGGCCCGTTTCCCAGAATGCGTCCAGCCTGCCCGCGGCGACGTAGCAGAGATCCAGCGCGGCAGCGCCGGGCCGCCGGACGCCGGATGTATTGACGATGCCCTTTTTCAGCATCTCGAGATACGGCTCGATATTCTCCTCGCTCTGGCGAAACGGGAAACCGGTGCCGATCAGCGATTCGTCCAGCTTCGTGCGGCCGCTGACCCGAATCTTGTGACCGTCGACCTGCGCGCCCGAACCGCGCGAGGCTGTGAACAATTCCTGGCGCAGCGGATCGTAGACGACGGCGTGCTCCATACGGCCCTTGATCTGCAGGCCGATGGATACGCAGAACACCGGGAAGCCGTGCATGTAGTTGGTCGTTCCGTCCAGCGGGTCGATGATCCAAACGTGGTCGGATTCGCCGCTCACACCGGACTCCTCAGCGAGGAAGGCGTGATCGGGATAGTGCTTGAGTACGGTCTGGATGACGGCCTTCTCGGCCGCATGGTCGGCATCCGTCACGAAATCGTTGCGCCCCTTTTTCTCGATTTTGAGCTTTTCGAGCTGGTTCATCTTTCGTATGAGCGTGTCGCCGGCGCGCCGCGCCGCCATGACGGCCACATTGAGCAGTGCATGCATGAAACGATTCCGTGACTGACAAAGAACTCGGCCGGTTGCGGCCGCGGCGGTAGAATACCGGACTTTGACCACACGCCGCCAGATATGTCGATACGCATCGTGCTCGTGGGCACAACACATCCGGGCAACATAGGCGCTGTCGCGCGTGCCATGAAGAACATGGGACTTCGCGATCTCGCGCTCGTTGCTCCGCGCCACTTCCCGCATGAGGACGCTACCGCCCGCGCGTCGGGGGCCGACGACGTGCTGGCCAATGCCGGTGTGTACGAGTCGCTCGCCGAGGCCATCGCGGACTGTGTCTACGTCACCGGCGCGAGCGCCCGTTCCCGGGCCATCAACTGGCCGTGCCTCGATGCGAGGGACGCCGCCGCGAAGATCATCGACGAGAGCGGTCGCGGTACGGTTGCCGCGGTGTTCGGCCCCGAAAAAACCGGGCTCCTGAACGAGCATCTCGATCTCTGCGACACGCTGCTATCCATCCCGACGGATCCGCAGTTCAGCTCGCTGAATCTCGCCATGGCTGTTCAGGTCGTCACCTACGAGATTCGCGCGGCAGAAGCGGAGAAACCGGCCGGGTACGAAGCCGACGCGCCGCCCGCGAGCAGCGAGGAGATGGAACACTTCTATGCGCATCTCGAGCAGGTCCTGACGGACGTGCGCTTTCTGGACCCGGAGAATCCGCGGCATCTCATGCGCCGTCTCCGCCGCCTCTTCATCCGGGCGCGCCCGGACAAGAACGAGGTCAATATCCTGCGGGGCATCCTCACCGCCGTGGAGCGCGGCGGGAGCGATTCGCAGTGAGCGAAGAGCTCGTGTATCTCGACTACGCCGCGACGACGCCTGTCGATTCTGCGGTGGTCGACCTCATGGTGTCGCTGATGCGCGGCGGCGCCGCGAACGCGTCGTCCTCGCACTTGCCGGGACGCCGCGCGGCGGCCGCCGTAGCCACGGCGACGGGTCAGCTCGCCGAATTGGTGAACTGCGACGCCGATCGCCTGATCTGGACGTCCGGCGCAACCGAGTCAGACAACCTCGCGATAGTCGGCGCGGCTCGCTACCGGGAGCGCCGCGGCCGCCATCTCATCACGATGCCCACCGAGCACAAGGCTGTCACCGACGCATCTTCGGCGCTCGAGGGTCAGGGATTCGAGGTGACCTGGCTCACGCCGAAACCGGACGGCTTGCTCGACCTCGCTGAGCTCGAGAACGCCATCCGAAGCGATACGCAGCTCGTGTCGGTCATGCACGTCAACAACGAGACCGGCGTCGTGCAGGACATCGGAGCAATCGGCGAGCTTTGCCGCGCGAACGACGTGCTGTACCACGTGGATGCTGCGCAGGGCCTCGGCAAATTGCCGATCGATCTGTCGACGCTGCCCGTCGATCTGATGTCGTTTACGGCCCACAAGCTCTACGGCCCGAAGGGAATCGGGGCGCTGTACATCGCAGACCAGCCCGGTTGCCATGTCGAGCCGCTGCTGTTCGGTGGCGGACAGCAACGACGGATACGGCCGGGCACGCTCCCTGTACCGCTGATTGCGGCGTTCGGTCTCGCAGCAGAGATCGCGATGCAGACGATGCAGGCCGATCTCGCACACATCACGGCGCTGGCGTCACGTCTCTGGGAAGGCCTGAGAGACCTTCCCGGTGTTCATCTGAACGGATCCGCCGACCAGCGATTTGCGGGGATTCTCAACGTCAGCGCTGACGACGTCGAAGGGGAGAGCCTGATGCTGGCCCTGGAACCACTGTGTGTCGCGACCGGGTCCGCCTGCAATTCGCAGAGCCAGGAGCCGTCGGCCGTGCTGCGCGCGCTCGGACGGAGTGATGCGTTGGCGCAAAGCGCCATTCGTTTCAGCATCGGCCGGCCGACAACGTCCGCTGAGATCGAACTGGCCGTCGAGCGGTATCGTGACGCGGTAGGCCGCCTGCGCGCGTTGGCGCCGGGGCAGGCCGCATGACCGCCGGCGACCCCTATGGCGAACGCGTTCGTGCCCTGTTCGCCGGTCCTGCGCATGCCGGCAGCCTCGCGGGTCCCCGCGTCTACGTCGAGGATCAGGGGGTGCGAATCGAGCTCTCCTCTGTGGTTGAGGAGGGGCGGATGAAGAAGCTGGCGTTCAGGGCCTACGGCTGTCCGCATCTGATTGCGGCTGCCGAGGCGTTTTGCGCGGACTTCGAGGGTGGT
>CALZMR010000234.1 GCA_945788575.1 uncultured Woeseiaceae bacterium | reverse complement strand
CGCCGCTGTTCTGGTCTTCCCTCAAGACGCTTGGGAGGCCTGGGCGGTCCGGGTAACCGGCTTTGGTGACGAAGCCCGGCATGTCTCGGTAGCTCGCCGACACTCTGAGCGCCAGATCTCCATCGATGATCGGCACGTTCACCAACGCGCTCATATTCGAACCGAAGTCTCCCGAACTGTCGAAGCTCGACCACCCGGTTTCGACCCAGCCCTGGAATTCGTCCGGGTCCGGCGAGTTGCTGACGTAGCGGATCGTGCCGCCGACAGCCCCGCCACCATACAGCGTACCTTGCGGCCCTCTGAGGACTTCGATACGCGCGATGTCGTTCACATCGAAATGGGTGTAGTCGAGGAGCGTGTCATTGAAATACACACTCGTGGTTCCCGAGGTGTCGTAACTCTGCAGTCGAGTAGCGTTCATGCCGCGCATGATCAGGTCGCCGTAGTGCTCTACGCCGTAGTCGACCATGTTGAGGCCCGGCACCTCGTTCGTTAGTCGCCTTATGTCGTAGAGATCGGCTTCATACAGGCGCTGTTCGTCGAACACCGAGATGTTGAGCGGGACGTCCTGGACGGACAGCTCTCTCTTGGTCGCCGTGACAATGATCTCGTCAATGACGTCGGACTGACCGGATTCGACGGGCGGGTCCTGCGCGGATACAGGGGTTGCAAGGAGGCAAAGACCCACAGCGCTCGCCGCAGCGAGCAGGTCTCTTGCAGCCAGACTGCGGTACAGCCATAACACGCACCTAACCTCGCTTGCGTGATGGTGCGCGCCTCACTGGCAACGTGCACCATCAGCCCTACTAGTATTTCACCGGCAGAGTGGGTGTCAATTCGGGGTTTTAACTAGGAGAGGGGCAGTGCGAGTGGCGTGAGGGGCGTGGTCCCGGCATGACGCGTGTGTTCATACCAAGGGCCGCGAGCTGCGTCGTTGCCGACGAAGCGGTCGCCGTCGCGGCGGAAGAACGCGTCGTAAGAGGTCATTCGCTTCCTGGTTCTCGGAGTCGCTCCAAAGACCTGGGAAAAATGGTGGGCCCGCCAGGACTCGAACCTGGGACCAAGGGATTATGAGTCCCCTGCTCTAACCAACTGAGCTACAGGCCCGCGGAAGGAGCGGAATTCTAGCAAAGAAAGGGCGCTTGGGGCCGCGTCAAGGCATCTAATTCCGGCGGCTCTCAGAAAAACGACCCGATCACACAATATACCGTGACTGCCATCAACGTTTCATAAGAAACAATGACTTATGCTATGGAATTCAATCTGGGACAGGACTGCGCAGGGAACGCGCCCCGGTTTAACGGAATATGCGTCAAGCAAGTCTCAAGCGCTCGCGCGGCATCACGTTAATGGATCTGATGCTCGCTCTGATCATCTCGTCGATGCTGATGGCGATCGCGATTCCGGCCTATGACGGCTACGCGCAGCGCGCGCGGGTGGCCCGTGCGGTCAGCGACATCGGCACTATCAGTTTGGCCATCGACCGTTTCCGGCTGCGGAATCGCGATCGTGTTCCCATGTCGCTGGATGAACTCGGCATCGAGATTCCCGATGACCCGTGGGGTCAGCCCTACATCTTCGTCAACATCATTGACGCTGGTCCGGGATTCGGCGGGTTCCGCAAGGACGGAAATCTGAATCCGATCAACTCGGATTTCGACCTTTTCAGCGCGGGCAAAGACGGCGAATACGCCGGCCCCCTCAATGCCGGGCAATCACGTGACGACGTCGTCCGCGCGAACGACGGCGCTTTCATCGGGCTCGCCGAGGACTATTGATGCAGGCGCGCGGTATCAAGAGACTGCTTCGTCGCGGCCTCGGTCGGCGCATGCTCATTTTGCTGTGCCTTGCCGGACTCCTGCCGGTGATTGTTACGGCGAGCCTCGCATACTTCGAAATCCGTCGTGGCACAGAGACTGAGGCCTACGATGACTTACGCGTTAGCGCCAAGACCTACGGCATGGATATCTTTGCGCGGATCCGGTCGGCTGGAGCAGATGCGGCGCGGCTTACGACATATTTGTCGCAGGACGGTGTCACGGCGTTCGCCGAACACGACTATTTGCTGGACGGGGTTCGCACTGTTTGGGTCGACACCGCGGCCGGAACGACACACGTCTACGGCGATAACGACGTATCTCTGCCAATTCTGGGCGGCACAACGATACCCGGCAATTCGGGTGTCTTGCTACGAGTCGGGTCCGCGCAGAGCGACCTGGTTTTCGTCAATAGCACGATCCTTGCCGACTCAGGTCACGCTCGCGTTGTCGTCCTCGTCGAGGGCGAGAGCATATGGACGCCAGACGAGGGCTCGCCCTACGACACCGACTTCTGCGTCTACACTGACGCCATCGTCGAACTCTACTGCACGCATGCGGACGGTGACAGTATTCGGGCCGCGCTAGGGGAGGGAGGCGAAAGAAACCTGCGCTGGGAACTGGACGGCGAACCTCAGATGGCGGCCGCGTGGCAGATATTCCTCGCGGGTGCGTTCAATTCTGCTCCGATCGAACTCGTGGCAAGCCAGCCACGCGACCATGCGATGCGCTCGTATACGGATTTTCGTCGGGTCTTCCTGCCAGCCCTCGTGCTCGTTCTGGCGCTTGCCATTCTCCTGAGCCTGAATGTCATCGATCGTAGCCTCGATCCTCTGCAGAAGTTGTCTCGGGCAGCCAAGGCTTTGGCGGCAGGCAAGCTCGCACATCGTGTGAACGTCGACACGGATGATGAGTTTGAAGATGTGGCGACGGCATTCAACAAGATGGCGTCTCGACTCGGCCGGCAGATCGCGACTCTGGAGGCGATGTCGGGCATCGATCGCCACATTCTCACCGGCACGAGCTTCGAAGAAGTTGCCACCCACCTCCTGGAGCAGTTGCTTCGAGTGACCCCTGCCGAGTTCGCAGCGATTATCGTCGCCGACGAATCCTCAGCGCGCCACGCCCGAGCAATCAGCGCTAAGGGCGGAAACGTATCGTCGGAGAAGATCGGTCTGCCGCGCGAACTGGGCAGATCAGACTGCGAACTCAGGGTCGTCAGAGTGGACGAACTGCACTCGGTCAGGGAGCCCTATCGGGACGTTCTTGCGGCGAATTCCCAGAATTACTCAGTCGTGGTGCCGGTCGTCTCGGACGATCGCGCTAAGGCGCTGCTGGTGATCGCCTCGTCAGTCGAACTCGATGTGTCCGAAGGTGTGATGCAAAGCTGCACTGAACTGGCTGGTCGTTTCGCGGTAGCGCTATCGAGTGTGGAGCGCGAAGACCGGCTGTTCCAGCAGGCCAACTTCGACGACCTGACCGGATTGCCCAACCGACAGCTCCTCAAGCAGCGACTTGCCGACATGGTCGAACGCGCTCGCGTGGAGCATCACTCCGGCGCACTGCTGTATCTCGATCTCGATCGCTTCAAGGAAGTGAACGACGTGCACGGACACTCGGTCGGTGACATTGTGCTTGGGCAGGCTGCCGAGCGCATCGTCAACGAGGTTCGCGACGAAGATCTGGTGTCGCGCCTCGGCGGCGACGAGTTTGTCGTCGTACTGCCGGCGCTGGTCGGCGACGAACGGGCCAAGTCCACTGCGACCCGGCTTATCAACCGCCTGACGGAAGTGTTCTCAGTCTTCGGCGTCAATCATTTCGTCGGAGCGAGCATCGGCATCGTTATGTTCCCGGCAGATGGCGAAAGCGTCGAAACGCTGCTCAAGAATGCCGATGCCGCAATGTATCGTGCCAAGGAAGCGGGACGCGCTCGATACGAGTTCTTCAATGTCGAGCTGAACGCAGAGAGTCACCGCAAGATCGCACTCGAGCGTGACCTTAGGCTCGCCTGCCGGAATCGCGAGCTAAGGCTGTCCTATCAGCCTCAGTTGGAAGTTCGAACAGGAGCACTGGCAGGGGCCGAGGCTCTGATGCGCTGGAGGCATCCGGAACATGGCCTCGTATCGCCGCATGAATTCATACCGCTGGCCGAAGAGTCCGACCTGATTTTGGAACTCGGACGCTGGGTCATCGAGCAGACGTGCCGTGATCTTCGGCGGGTCCTCGACGAGGGCCTGCACCCAGGACCTGTGTCGATCAACATCTCCGCGCGCCAGCTTCGAGACTCAGGAGTCGTCCGAGACGTGCTCGGCGCGCTTCACCGCCACCAGATCAATGCCGGATTCCTGCAACTCGAAGTCACAGAGACGGCGGTTGCTCAGAATCGAGATACCGCAATCAGCGTCTTGCGCACGCTGCGTGACGCGGGTGTGCGCATCGCACTTGACGACTTCGGGACCGGCTATTCGTCGCTGAGCTATCTGCAGAACATGCCGTTCGACGTCATCAAGATCGACAAGAGCTTTGTGGCGCGAATTGGCGAGGATGAGTCCTCGGCCAAGATTTGCCGGACGATCATCAGCATGGCCGCTCAGCTCGACAAGGTTTCGATCGCCGAGGGCGTCGAGACTCGAAAGCAGCTCGATGTCCTGAAGGACGCCGGCTGTAACATTGCGCAGGGCTTCTTCTACAACGAGCCGATGGAGGTCGAGGACTTTCTCGCGTTCATGCGAAAGCAGGACGAGCACACGCAGCGACGCAAGGCGCTGGAGATCGCCACATAAAAAAAACCGGGCAAAGCCCGGCTTTTTTTTTGGGTGCAGACCCTCAGATATCAGTCTTCGATCAGGAAGCTTCTGAGCTGATCCGAACGGGTCGGATGGCGCAGCTTGCGCAGTGCTTTCGCCTCGATTTGACGAATGCGCTCACGCGTGACGTCAAACTGCTTGCCGACTTCTTCCAGCGTGTGATCGGTGTTCATGTCGATACCGAAACGCATACGCAGGACTTTCGCTTCGCGAGGCGTCAGGCCGGCCAGCACGGAATGGGTCGTCTCCTTGAGGCCTTCCGATGTGGCGGAGTCGATCGGCGAGTGAACCGTCTGGTCCTCGATGAAATCTCCGAGATGCGAATCTTCGTCGTCGCCAATTGG
>CALZMR010000233.1 GCA_945788575.1 uncultured Woeseiaceae bacterium | reverse complement strand
ATGGTTCGCCGTGTCGGCTCTGTCGGGTGAGCCGTGAATACCGGTTCCATGCGCATCATGTCGAGCAACTCTATCACTTCATCGAGGCTCATGCCGGATGCCTTGAGTTTGACGAGCGTGTCTTCGAGCCCGCCCGGCTGGAATTGGCCGACGTCGCGGAGGTATTCGCGGCGCCGGCGGATGCGGTGGACTTTCTCCGCGGTGTTTACGATCTGGAAGTAGGTCGAGAAGCTGCGGATGACCTGCAAGGCAAGCGCCGGGTCGAGATTCTCGACGAGCGCCGCGAGTTCCTGTCCTTCCTTCTCGTTATCTTCGCGCCGGCGAATCGAACGAAGCCGCGCCGTCTCCACGAACTCGAGAAGTTCGTCACCGCACTGCTCGGCGATAAGCTCGCCGATCATTGCGCCAAGCGTCCGGACGTCGTCGCGCAACGCCTGATCTTTGTCTTCGAATGTGATGTCCTGGCGGCGCACGGGCAGCAACCTGAGCCCTCGTTCGAGGGATGGTTCGGTGAGGGGATTCCGCTCAAATGCGGAAGCGTCTGTTCCGGGGATCGGAACATAGCAAAAACAGGCCAGGCTGCCCAGATTACGGACGTGCTCGGTATCGCTGCGGCGGCCACACTGTCGGCATTGACGAACGCTAATAGGAAGGGAAGCAGTGCTGGAGGCCAAAGTGAGTGTGCGGGCCGATTCGGGCCCGCCGGCGGTGATCGAGTCTACTGGCTGCGCATTGCGCATGGATGCGGCGCAAATTGTTGCAGCTGATACTATGCTTGCGCGCCTGGTCATGGAGATCGGTGCGGCAAGCGCTGCTGGCCAAACGGTTGCTCTTCGAATCAACGGCATCGACGATGACAGCGCGTTGCAAACACTCGAAACCTGTCTCGATCGCCTGGCCGAGGCGCTTGACCGAAGCGGTATCCGCCGCAACAGCATTGAGCTTACGATGGCCGCGATGTGGTCGGAGCCTCGGTCCGTCCATGAACTCTGTATTGCGGCATTCGGTGCCCGGCGATTGAACCTCTGTGTCGATGACCGCCGGCTCCCGGATGAGCGAGGGTGGGAGGCGCTGCGGGACGTGGCGACCAGCGGCCGGGTGCTGATCGGATGCTGGCCGTTCGTGTCGAGTCGCAGCGCGCTGCTGTCAGCCGAGATCGCCAACGACGTTCTGCCGGGGCACGGGCTGCAGGCGCCCGCGCAGTCCGCATGGCTAAAAGCGGACCTCGAGTTTGCGACCGCATACGAAACCGGCAACAGCCTGTCGAGAGAAGCGATCCAGCAGATTCTGGCGCCCGTCTTCGACGCCGCCGATGCGCTGTACGAAACACAGCTCTGGCCCACCCCGTCGATGGGGCACGACGCGTGGTTCAATAGGCGGATGTCGATCCGGCTCGTCGGCATCGGCGACTGGGTCCGTGACCAGGGTCTGGATGCCGAGAGCCACGACACGCTTGCATACCTCGACGGCATCGTAAGGGCCATCGCTCATACCTTCGAGCAGGCATCGCGGTCACGCAGCTCGGAACCGTTGCCTGCGGTTCTGGCCGCCGACCCGGGCCGGCTCATGGGGACGGGCGCGCAGCGCGACGCCTGGTCGGAGCGCTGGCGGGAAGCTGTCGCTCGCTGCGGGATGCGGCATCGTAATTTGCTGACCATGTCACCCTGGGCCATTTTCCCCGCTGGAAACGCCGATTATCGGTATGCCAACCTGCTACCGCTGTTGCGGCATGGCGATGCCTGTTCTTTCGCGCGAGAGGTCGCTATAAAGGCCTGGAATACCAATGAATTCAGGGACTTTCATTTACGGATTCTCCGGTTACGGTCTAGCCTTCCTGAGGGAGAGGGGACCTCTTGAATCCGGTCGACATAGGCGCCCACGGCGTCGCCGTACTCGTATTGACTGTCATCGCGCTGTTCCTGTTCACGCGCGACCGCATTCCGCTCGAGTCGTCTTCATTGGCGATTCTCATCCTGCTTGTTGCCGGCTTCACCCTGTTTCCCTACGAGAAGAACGGCGAGACGATATTGTCCGCCATCGACTTCTTCGCCGGCTTCGGCAACGAGGCCCTGATCGCGATTTGCGCGCTGATGATGGTCGGCAAGGCGCTCGAAACGACAGGTGCGCTGCAGCCGCTTGCCAATGTGGTCAGCCGAGCCTGGTCGACGGCGCCCGTGCTCGCACTGCTGACGACGCTGATTGCCGGCGCGGTCCTCAGCGCATTCATGAACAACACGCCGATCGTGGTGCTGCTCATGCCGATCCTCGTCGGGGCGTCGCTGCGCGCCAAGTTCCCGGTGTCCGGGGTCATGATGCCGATGGGGCTTGCGACGATCATCGGCGGCATGTCGACGACGATTGGTACGTCCACGAACCTGCTCGTCGTCGGTATCTCGCAGGACCTCGGCATGAAGTCCTTCACGATGTTCGACTGGGTGTTACCGGTCGCGATCGTGGGCGGCATCGCGATTATCTTCCTTTGGTTGGTCGCCCCGCGCCTGCTCCCGGACAGAACGCCGCCGATGGCGGACACGTCGCCGCGCATCTTCACGGCACAGCTGCACGTCAAGGAAGGTCAATACGCCGACGGCACGACTCTCTCGGACGTGCTCTCGAAGGCTGGCGGCAACATGCGGGTCGAGAAGATTCAGCGGGGCGATTCCCTCGTTCTGGCGAAACTGCCGTCCGTCGTTTTGCAACCCGGCGACCGTTTGTTCGTAAAGGACACACCGGAGAATCTCAAACACTACGAGCAGATTCTCGGTGCGACGCTGTACAACGTATCGGATGCCGAGCATCCGGTTGACGAAGAGACGCCGCTGGAAGCAGAGGCGGGCCAGCAACTCGCCGAGGTCGTCGTCACGCGCGGGTCGCCGCTGCATCTGCGCAGCCTCGCCGCGGCCCGTTTCAGCGCCAGCTACGGGCTGCTTCCGCTCGCATTGCACCGCGCCCGTGCGCCCAGTTCCCAGGTCACCGGCGATCTGAATCTGATCCGCCTGCGAGCCGGCGACGTGTTGCTCGTGCAGGGCTCCAGCAAGGCGATCGGCAATCTCAAGGACTCGGGTTCGATGCTGGTGCTCGACGGCACCACCGATCTGCCGCATACACACAAAGCCAAGCGCGCGCTGGCCGTTATGGGATTCGTCGTTGTAGCCGCCGCGCTCGGCATTCTGCCGATCTCCGTCAGCGCCGTCGCGGGCCTCGGCCTGATGCTGGTCACCGGCTGCCTGACCTGGCGCGATGCGGCCTCAGCGCTGTCGATACCCGTCGTCATGATCATCGTCGCCGCGCTTGCGCTCGGTAAGGCGCTCATGGGAACTGGCATGGCCGACGCGATCGCCCACGGCTTCATCGTCCTGACATCGGCACTTCCCACGACCCTCATCCTGAGCTCGTTCCTTCTGCTCATGGCGATCATGACGAATATCGTCTCCAACAACGCTGCCGCGGTCATAGGCACGCCGATCGCAATTGGTATCGCCAACGAACTCGGAGTGAGTCCCGAACCTTTCGTGCTGGCGGTCCTGTTCGGTGCGAACATGAGCTTCGCGACGCCATACGGCTACCAGACGAACCTGCTGATCCTGAGCGCCGGCGGCTACAAATTCACCGATTTTCTGCGGGTCGGAATACCACTCACGATCATCATGTGGATAGGCTTCTCGATCGTGCTGCCGATGCTCTATCCGCTGGTGCCCGCCGCCGGGCCGATGCCCGGTGGTTGACGCCCATCGCACGAGTGGTATAACGAGGCTTATGCGCACACGGCTGAACAACAATTGGTGGTGGCTGACCCGAATGGAGTGGGTGGCCGGCTGACGTTCAGCTAAAGCGCGAGAACAACACGAACCCATCTCCGCAACTGCCGAGGTGGGTTTTTTTTATTGGGGTCGAACCGCAATTTCGATTCCGAGACGGATGCGGCGGATATCCGCGGGAAATCCCGGTTCGAATCCGGATGGGAAGATACATGCAGGCACCCTTCGACATAGCCGCCGATCTCGATACGCCGGTTTCGGCGTTCCTGAAGCTCGGTCCTCTGAAGCCGAGATACTTGCTCGAGAGTGTCGAGGGCGGTGAGCGGCTGGCGCGCTATTCGTTTCTGGGTTTCGGCGAAGCGCTCGAAATCCGCATGACCGCTGACGGGCTGACGATCGACGGTCAGTCGCATCCGCGCCCGGAATCGCAGCACGCTTATCTGGGCGCGTTGCGCGAGGCCCTGGCCCTGTGTCCACGGCCGAAACCCGACGCCGAGGAGCTGCCGTTCATGGGCGGTCTGGTCGGTGTCTCCGGTTACGACGTCGTACGTCTCTTCGAGAAGCTGCCAAGGAGTTCCGAGCCGCAGACCAACGTGCCGGACGCCGCGTTCTTCGCAACGTCATCGCTGTTGGTATTCGATCACCTGACCCGGCGTGTTGCGCTGCTGCACGACGGCCCGGAGTACGAGCGCCAGCGACTGCGCCGCGAGGTCATCGAACGTCTTCGCGGGCCGATTCCGAAGCAGGAGGTACCCGTCGAGACTTCCGCGCCGGATGCGAGCCTCAGCGAACAGGAATTCTGCGAACGCGTCGAGGCCTGCAAGGAGTACATCGCCTCGGGCGATATCTATCAGATAGTGCTCTCCGTGCTGTTCAAGGGCCGTACCAACGTCCCACCGTTCGAGGTCTACCGCGCGATGCGGCTCATCAATCCGTCGCCGTACATGTTCTACTTCGATTTTGGCGAACTCCGCGTCGTCGGCTCGTCTCCGGAAGCGCTGGTCCGCCTGCACGGAAGAACGGCCTCTTTGCGGCCGATCGCCGGCACGCTGCCGCGCGGGGCAACAACCGAAGAAGATCTCGACAACGAGCGCCGCCTGCTGGCCGACCCGAAGGAAGCGGCGGAGCACGTCATGCTCGTCGATCTTGCACGCAACGATCTCGGGCGCGTCGCTCGCGCCGGCACTGTTCACGTCGACCCGTATCGCTCGATCGAGCGATACAGCCACGTGATGCATATCGTCAGCGGCGTCGAGGGAGAACTCGACGAGGCATTCGACCAGTTCGACTTGTTCGCCGCGAGTTTTCCTGCCGGGACTCTCGTCGGTGCGCCGAAGGTTCGCGCCATGGAGATCATCGAAGAGATGGAGACGATCGGCCGCGGCCTGTATGCGGGCACGGCGGGCTACTTCGGCTTGAGTGGGGACATGGACCAGGCGATTACGATCCGCACGCTCGTGTTCTCGGGCGACGAGTTCAGCTTCCAGGCGGGTGCCGGCATCGTCGCTGATTCGGTGCCGGAACGTGAGTATCAGGAAGTGCTCGCAAAGAGCGCGATCCTCAGAAAGGCGCTCGAAATCGCCGCCGAGGGATTGTAAATGTCTGCAACCCGTTTTGATCATGTGCGTATGTTGCTGATCGACAACTACGACTCGTTTACGTACAACCTCGTGCAGGCATTCGCTGCGCTGGGTGCCAACGTGATCGTCCACCGCAATGACGCCATTACGGTCGAAGAAGCGAAAGAGCTCGCACCATCTCATCTCGTCATCTCTCCCGGGCCGGGGCGGCCCGACGACGCCGGAGTGTCGATGGACATGATCGAGGCGTTCGCCCATGAGTTGCCGATTCTCGGCGTCTGCCTCGGGCACCAGAGTCTCGTGCAGTGCTTTGGCGGCAATATCGTGCGCGCGGAGCGTCTCATGCACGGCAAGACCTCCAACGCGAAGCATGATGGGCGTACGATTTACGAGGGACTGTCGCAACCGCTCGAGGTGGGCCGGTATCATTCGCTGTGTGCGGAGCAGGAGTCGCTGCCCGAGACGTTCGAGGTCAGCGCCCGGACCGAGCGTGGCGAGATCATGGGCGTCAGGCACCGGATGCTGCCGCTCGAGGGCGTGCAGTTTCATCCGGAAAGCGTGCTGACACCCGAAGGCGACCGGCTCATGGCCAACTTCCTCGCAATGGAGTCCTGATGGCAAGTGAGTTCAATCTAATGCTCGATCGTCTGCTGGACGGAGAGACCCTGTCGCAGGGCGAGGCGTACGCCTTGATGATGAAGCTTGCCGAGGGCGAGATGCCTGATGCGCTGGCTGGTGCACTGCTTGCAGGACTGCGGGCCAAGGGCGAGACGGCGGAGGAGATCCGAGGCTTCGCGACCGCGATGCGCGAGCTGGCGATTCATCCCGAGATTCCGGATGGCGCGCCCACCGTCGATACGGTCGGTACCGGTGGTGACGGCTCCGGTAGTGTCAATCTGTCGACAGGTACAGGACTGCTCGCCGCCGCGGCCGGCGCGCGCGTGGTCAAGCACGGCAATCGCTCGGTCTCGAGCCGTTCGGGTAGTGCCGACGTGCTGGAATGTCTCGGCATGCCGCTACCGTTGCTCGACAGCGACGCGATCGCCTGTCTCGAGGCTACGAATTTCACGTTCCTGTTTGCGCCTGCCTACCATCCGGCGATGAAGGCGGTCGTGCCGGTGCGCGGTGCGCTCGGCGTTCGCACCGTTTTCAACATGCTGGGCCCACTGACGAATCCCGCCGCTCCGCCGTTCCAGTTGATCGGGGCGTGGAGTCAGCCTGCTGCAAAGCTCATGGCGGACACGTTGTCCGGCATGCCGATAGAGCGCGCGTTCGTCGTTCACGGCGAGCCGGGCTGGGACGAGGCGACACCAGCCGGCGACTTCGTGCTGTACGACGTGCGGGATGGTGAAGTCACGGAAACGATGAGGACTACGGGCTTGCGCGTTGCCAGCCCGATGATCTCAAAGGCGGTGACGCGGAACACAATGCGCGCGAGCTGCTGGCGGTATTCGAGGGCCGAGACAAAGGGGCGCATCGCGACGCGCTGCTCATGGGTACATCGCTCGTGCTCGAGGTGCTGGGCACGGCGAAGGATCCGAAAGAGGGCGTGGAGATTGCGGGCGCGGCTATCGACGACGGGCGTGCGCGGGCTTTGCTTGACAAGATGCGTGCACATTTCGCCAAGACAGCGGCGTGAGTGATTTCCTGAAACAGATGGCGGCCTCGAGCGCAGAGCGCGCGGCGGCGGCGCGGACGTTCGGATCGGCCGACTTCGATCGACCGGTGGTGGCGCTGGAGCTCGGAGGTTTCGACGTCATCGCGGAGATAAAGCAGCGCTCACCGGCCGAGGGTGAGCTGCACCTCGCCGATCGAGATCTTGCGACACAAGCGGGCCTCTATGCTGGCGGTGGCGCCGCTGCGATCTCGGTTCTGACGGAGCCGAGCCGCTTCGACGGCTCGCTCGAGCACCTCACGGAAGTGGTTGAGGCGATTCCCGGCACGCCGGTGATGCGCAAGGACTTCCTTGTCGAGCCCGTGCAGATTCTGGAGGCTCGCGCGGCCGGCGCGAGCGGGGTCCTGTTGATCGTCGCAATGCTCGACGACGCGAAACTCAGGGCAATGCTCGACTGCGCGTACGAGCACGAGCTGTTCGTATTGCTGGAGGCCTTCGATGAGCGGGACCTGGAACGCGCCGCGGAAATACAAACGGACGCCGATCGGCAGCACATGCAGTCCTGCCAACTGCTCGTCGGCGTCAACACACGCAATCTGCGCACGCTCGAGGTCGACCCGGGTCGTTTGCAGCGGCTGGCGAATTTCCTGCCCGATGCGACGCGTGTTGCCGAGAGCGGATTGCACACGGCTGATGACGCAGCTCGCGTCGCGGGATACGGATACACGATGGCGCTGGTCGGTACTGCACTGATGCGCTCGGACGACCCTGCCGCACTCATCGCGGACATGAAACGCGCGGGCGCAATGGGGCTGGCGGCATGAGCATCTTCGTCAAAATATGTGGATTGCGGAACGCGGCCGACGTCAAGGTTGCAGTCGACGCCGGCGCGAACGCCGTGGGCTTCGTGTTCGCCGAATCGGTTCGGCGCGTGACGCCGGAGGAGGCCTCCAGGGCCGCCGACGCCGTACCCGAAGCGGTACGCCGCGTGGCCGTGATGCGTCGGCCGAGCAACGACGAGTGGCATCGCGTGCTCGTCGAGTTCGAGCCGGACGTGCTGCAGACCGATATCGAGGACTTCGTCGATCTCGACGTCCCCGACTCCGTCGAGCGCTGGCCCGTGATTCGCGAAGGCCATCACGTGCTCGAAAAAGGACTGCCCAGTATCTTCCTTTACGAGGGCGCCGAGAGCGGCCGGGGACGGCAAGTCGACTGGCAGAGCGCGGCCACAGTCGCGTCTCGCGGCCGAATGATCCTTGCCGGCGGCCTCTCTCCCGACAACGTGGCCGAGGCGATCGCCGAGGTGAG
>CALZMR010000232.1 GCA_945788575.1 uncultured Woeseiaceae bacterium | reverse complement strand
CACAACTTCACGCTGGTGTGCAGCGATCTGTCCGAGATCGCCACCTACGCCCGAGTGGAGAACTGGGCCTACCGGCTGCTGAAGTCGCTGACGCCCGGGCCGTACACCTTTATTCTGCAGGCGACGCGAGAGGTGCCCAAGCGCCTGCAGAATCCGCGCCGCCGCACGATCGGTATCCGCGTGCCCGACCACAAGCTGGTCAAGGCGATTCTCGACAGCCTCGGCGAGCCGATCATGAGCTCGACGCTGACATTGCCCGGCGACCAGATGCCGCTGACCGACCCGCTCGAAATCGAGGACCGGATCGGTCACCAGATCGATGCGATCGTCGAGTCCGGCGCTGCGGGAATCGAGCCTACGACGGTTCTCGACCTGACGGGCGGGGACGTCGAGGTCCTGCGCTATGGACGTGGCGAAATCAGTTCGCTTGGCTAGCCTTTCGCTCGCGCGTCGAAGCCCCGTTTTGCGATAGAATAACGCGTCCCCTGCCGGAATCCACGATGAAGCCCGACCTCAAGGTCCTGAGCAAAGAAGACGCACCCAAGCCGCCGCAGGACGAGAGCCAGCTTCCGGCGCAGAGCGAGATGCCGTTTGCGGTTGTCGACGGCGAGCCGGTGACGGCACTGCCGCAGGATCTCTACATCCCGCCGTACGCGCTGCAGGTCTTTCTCGAGGCCTTCGAAGGTCCGCTGGACCTGCTTCTCTACCTGATTCGCCGGCAGAATATCGACATTCTCGACATTCCTATCGCCGAGATCACCAAGCAGTACGTGCAGTACATCGAGCTCATGAACGAGCTGCAGCTGGAACTGGCGGGCGAGTATCTCGTCATGGCCGCCATGCTCGCGGAGATCAAGTCGCGGATGCTGCTGCCTCGGCCCGAGGCAGAGGAAGAGGAGGAGGACGATCCGCGGGCGGAACTCGTGCGGCGCCTGCAGGAGTACGAGCGTTTCAAGAAAGCGGCCCAGGATATTTCGGACCTGCCGCGCATGGAGCGCGACGTATTCCCAGCAGTTGCAGACGCGCCGGAGCGCAAGGTCGTGCAGAAGATGCCCGACGTCACGATGAAGGAACTGCTGCTCGCGTTCCACGACGTCCTCAAGCGCGCGGAAATGTTCTCGCATCTGCACGTCACTCGCGAGCCACTGTCGGTCCGGCAACGGATGTCCGAGGTGTTGGCGCGGGTCAAGGCGGGCTCGTTCACGAGCTTCCCCGAACTGTTCGATGCCGAGGAGGGTCGAATGGGTGTCGCAGTGACCTTCATCGCGATCCTGGAACTCCTCAAAGAATCACTCATCGAGGTCGTGCAGGCGGACGAGTTCGCCCCGCTGCACGTCCGAGCCGCTTCCGCGGTGCGCCTCGTCGATGACGAAGAGGCCGCAGCGCCCGAAGCTTCCTAACTCACTTATCGCGACCCCCGTATGGACCAACAGGAAATCAGGTATTTCATTGAGTCGGCGCTTCTTGCCGCCGGCCGGCCGCTGTCGATCGATCAGCTGAAGAACTTGTTCGACGGCCGTTCGGCGCCGGACAAGGGCGAGATTCGCAAAGCGATTGCCGAGCTCAACGACGAGTACGAGCCGCGCGGCATTATGATCGCCGAGGTTGCTTCCGGCTTTCGCATGCAGGTCAAAGCTGCCATGGCCGACCGGCTGCAGAAGCTCTGGGAAGAGCGGCCGCCGCGCTACTCCCGTGCGCTGTTCGAGACGCTCGCACTTGTCGCCTATCGGCAGCCCATCACCCGCGGCGAGATCGAGGATATTCGCGGCGTCTCGGTTAGCAGCAACATCGTTCGCTCGCTCATGGAGCGCGACTGGATCCGCGTCGTCGGTCATCGTGACATTCCCGGGCGGCCGGCCATGTTCGGCACGACCAAGGGGTTTCTGGACTACTTCGGATTGAAGAAGCTGGAGGATCTGCCGCCGCTCGCCGACTTGCAGGACTGGGAGAGCCTGCGCGTCCAACTCAATCTGCCCGACGTCGAAGATACGACGGAAGGGACGCCTGAGCCGGAGATTCCGAAGCTGTTGCCCGAGGATGCCGCCGAGGACTCCGCCGACGAGGACGAGGCGGCTGTCGCCGAGAGTGTGGAGCCATTGGATTCAGAGGCTGAGAGCGCCACGGAAGACGACGCTGCGGTGCCGGTCCTCGTTCCGGATTCCAGCGAGGCCGAGGTGGCTTCCTTTGAAGATACGCACGTACCGCTGGTCGTCGAGGAAAAGCTCGACACAGATGCGGACGACATCGAACTCCCGGAGCTGGTAGAGGACGAACTCACGGATGACAGCCTCGTTATATCGGAGTGGCCGGATCCGGCCGAGTCCGGCGGCTGAGCCGCTGTGGCTGATCGCGTTCAAAAAGTACTGGCGGCCGCGGGTCATGGCTCGCGGCGTGAAGTCGAGCGCTGGATTCGCGAAGGACGGCTGAGTATCAACGGCCGTGCCGCGGAGTTGGGAGACACGCTGGCTGGCGACGAGGAGGTGATGCTCGATCGACGCCGCCTGAAGCTACCGCCGCCGGTGCAGGTCCACCGACACCTCGTCTACTACAAGCCGGCCGGCGAGGTCACCACGCGCAACGATCCGGAACAACGCCGCTGCGTCTGCGAGTCGCTGCCCGAGATTCACGGCGCTCGCTGGATATCAGTCGGCCGACTGGATATCTCGACCACGGGCCTGCTGTTATTTACGAGCGACGGCGAACTCGCCAACGCGCTCATGCATCCCTCGAGAGAGGTCGTCCGGGAGTACGCGGTTCGTGTCCACGGTGCGCCGGCCAAAGCCGAATTGAAGCGGCTTCTCGACGGCGTACGTCTCGACGACGGCATGGCGAAATTCGGGAGCGTCGAAGCCGGTCGAGGCGAGGGCGCCAATCGCTGGTTTACCGTCACGATGAAGGAAGGCCGCAATCGCGAGGTGCGGCGCCTCTGGGAGGCCATCGGCTACGAAGTCAGTCGATTAGTTCGCACGGCCTACGGCCCGGTCAAGCTCCCGCGCGAATTGAGTCGCGGCAGGTATCGGCCGCTGAGCCCGGCCGAGGTCAGACACCTCTATATCGCCGCCGGCCTGACCCCGCCGGATGCGGGATCGAAGCCGCGTCCGAAGCACGCTCGGCGCCGCAAATCCATGCACTGATGGCGGCCGCCAGTCGGGTCCAAAGACCGTTCGAAATCCGACCTTATGTCGCATTGAGCGACATTTACGACGCATAGTCACGCCGTTCATTGGGTCTGCCCAGGAGCCTGTTCCGAAACCGCCAAACCGGCGCGCTGCCTGCGGTTCGCGACCGAAGTCGCGCAACAGCCCGAAACCCTCTACAAATCCGTATCTTGCGGTGTGAGACCGGTCACGGCAGGCGTTGTGACACCGTCGTAGGCTTGCTAAGCCGACGCTGGGAGGGACCCCCTGTGAGTACAGTCAATGAACGCAGCTGGTTTGCGCGGCTCTTCGCAAAGAAGGCCGATGATTCAGACTCGAAGAATTACCATTCGGTCGTGATCCGTATTGGCCGGGATCCTTGTCAGGCTGTTCAGGGGAATTACGGCGACCGACTTCTCTCCGCTGAAGCGCCGCTGTTGCCGTTGAAGGACTGCGATCGGCCGGAGCGCTGTTCATGCCGCTATCAGCATTACGAGGACCGGCGAGACGGTCCGCGCCGGGCGAAAGAGCAGGGCATGCCCGGACAGAAGAAAGAAGCCGAACAGGCAGAGCGCCGGTATGTAAGGGGCCGCCGGGCCGAAGATGCTGTGGAGGACGACGAGCCGGTCTCTGTACAAGAGGGCAGCTACTACCAGCACGCCGAGGACACCGCCCGAACTGCGGTTCTGAAAGTCGCGGAACCGGAAGGGGTAGACCCGTATAATTCGGGTAGCTTCGACAAATCCAAGTCTTGGAAATCCACGTCACAAGACTAGCGGCCTCGTGGGGCGCGGCGCTGAATGGCATCGCTGCTACCAACAACGATGCGGCGCGCGATTCCGCTCGACTAATCTACTAAAAATATAATTAAAACAGAACATTAAAGATAATACTTAATGTAGTTTATCGCAATGCTTCGTCCTCGGCAGCCAGCGCCCGGCGCAATCATGCTGTCGTGAACGTCGAGGCGACCTGGGGGCCCCTCAGGGCGTCCCGCCCGGCTGATACCGATGCTGGTGAAAAGGATCGACAGGGCGCCCGAATCTCCACCCGTGCCCAGCGGACTCAGAGCCAGCGCGAGGGCGGGTATGGAATTAGCGTGCATGACCTGGCGTTGGAGCGAGGCATGCGGAGCACGAGCTAGCGGAGGGCCGGAACCCAGCGCGTGATGTCCAGCGTGACCATAACCTCTCCCTGGAATCGGCCCAAGTTGTCGACCGACCCGCCCGCGCGCGCCGAGACGCCTGAGCCACCGATGTTGCTGAACGACGCTCGGCCGCCGCGCTCGACGATCCGGAAGTTCAGCCCGTCGACCCCGGGAACCGGGATGTCGCGATTCATGACGAGGTTCAACAGGAACTCCCTCGAATCCGGGTTACTCATCGCGCCTGCGAGGGCGCCTCCCGCGATCAGTGCGCCATGGCTCACGAGTGCGACCTGTTGCCCGGTACTCAGCCGGCTCCAGTCGCGCTGTGCACGTTGACCGGCTTGATCGAGGACGCGGTTTGCCGCCTGTTGCACGGACGGAATGCCCCAAACCGCGCGTAAAACGTCAGAGACTTCGCCGGGGCGCGGTGTCGCGGGTCCGCGGCCGCGGGGAACGAGCGGAGCAGGCGCGGCGGGCGGGGTTCCGACCAATGGGTTCGGCGGGGCCAGTAAGGACGGATCCATGTTGGCCCAGTTCGGTCGCAACACCAGATTGCGCAGCCGTGGGCTTGGCGGCGCGGTCCGCAAAGCGCGAATCTCGGCTTCGATCTCCGGATCGAGTTGAAGCGGGCCAACGCCGAGACTCGGGCCGGAGCGCGGCTGGCCGTAGCGAAGTGTCGGTTGGCGAAGCTGGAAGTCACCCATCGTTGTCTCCTGAATTCAA
>CALZMR010000231.1 GCA_945788575.1 uncultured Woeseiaceae bacterium | reverse complement strand
AGGCTAGAAGCGGCCCGACTGATAGTCGAACACGGCCTGGCGGATCTCGTCCTGCGTGTTCATGACGAAGGGGCCGTGTCGAGCTAAAGGCTCGCCAAGAGGACGACCAGCGACGAGCAGGAACCTGGCGGGTCGAGGCGCGATAATGTTGACGAGGTCTCCGTCGCCGAGCAGCGCGATCTCGCCGCGAGATACGTCATGCGCCTCCGCGTCACCGACCGTGATGCTGCCCTCATACACGTACGCGAACGCGTTGTGGCCGCGCGGGATCGGCACCGAGGCTCTCCCTTCGCCGCCGATGCGAACATCGAGATAGAGCGGATCTGTCGCAACACCGCTGACCGGCCCGCTAACACCGTTGAGCTCACCGGTGATGACCTTGACGGCGACGCCGTCGCCGAGCTGAACCTTCGGCACATCGGAAGCCGGGATGTCCTGATAGCGTGGCTCGGTCATCTTGTCGCTGGACGGCAGATTGACCCAGAGCTGGAAACCCCACATCAGCCCGTCCTCTTGCTCGGGCATTTCCGAGTGCACGATGCCCCGGCCTGCCGTCATCCATTGCACGCTGCCCGGCCCCAGGTGGCCGGTATTGCCTTGATTGTCACGGTGCTTCATGGCCCCGGCAAGCATATAGGTGACCGTTTCGAAGCCTCGATGCGGATGATCCGGAAAACCGGCGATATAGTCGTTTGCGTCGTCCGAACGGAACTCGTCCAGCAGGAGAAACGGATCGAAGTGATCGAGTTCCGGCGTCGCAATCACGCGAGTCATGTTCACGCCCGCACCATCGGTCGCCGGCCGGCCGGTGAGAATGCGCTCGACGGTACGTTCAGTCATGTCAATCATTTCCCGTGATAGTTCCGCGGACGCGCTCTCGACGCGCGGCGCGACCAGCTGATTACCGCAAAGCTCGACAACATCTGTCAATTGTCCAGGCGACTCGACCGAACATCCATGTGAGGCATGGATGTTCGGCCCCGAAACTGATAATCAACCCCGGATTCGCGCCGCCGAGATCAGATTACGCAAATCACCCCAGCGCCGGCGGGATCGGAGAAGTCCGGGCGGCACATAGGCCGCATGTCGCCGTAGCCATTGCCCCACCCTTCCCAGTAGTCCGAGTAGTCGGAATAGTCGCCGCCACCGGAATTGCCGGCATCGGTCGCGTCTCCGCTCTCGGCCCTGGGATCTTCGGACACGCATGCGTCGTTCGCATGTTGATCATCGGGGAACAGGTCGGCCGGACCCGCCAGTTCCGGCATCTGTTCTCCGGTCAGGCGTGGTTGCTCGATCGTACCGCCGTCGACCAGATTTCCCTTCGAGTCGAGGAGACGCATGATGTACGGGGCGCTTCCCGTCGATACGGAGATGCTGAGCGCGTTCTCGATTCGCGTAGTCATGGACTGTCGCCAGACGAACTCGGCGCGCGGGTTCGCACCGGAATACGAGAAGCCTATGCCCCAGGATCGCATCAGCTGCACGGCCTCGGCGTACGTTTCGATATTGGTGATCTGGAACTGCGGATCCTCAATAATGACGGTGTAGTAGAGGACGCCCGGGCTTGAGTGCGGCGGGTTGGTCAGATGCACGAGGGTGGCGCCAAAGGCCCGCAGCTCCATCTGCATCGTGAGGTTCTTCAGATACTCGTTCCAGGCAAGATCCAGCCCTCTGCTAACGTTCTGTTCGAGATTTCCGCAGCTAATGCAGGCGGCCGCAGTCTCATCGGAAGGCGCCGTGCAACCGCCGAAGGACGTGCGGGTCACCGCAAGCAGCACTGTGGCAATCGTCAGGACTATGGGGTTCCTCATGATTGATCCCCCCATGCTTCTCGCAGAGTAACGCGACGACCGCGCAGCGCATCGCGGAATTCCTCTCGGCTCAGGTCGAACTCGCGTTGAATCTGCAGCTCCAGTTCGCGCGAGAGTCGATACGGGTATCCAAGCGCTTCTCCGGCGAGCGCGAGCGCGTAGCGATCCAACATCTGGTCGCGGTAGTGCGGGCTGTTCCGATCGGGAACGAAGGTATAGGCAAAGCGCATGATCGGGCCCGACTTGCCGGAGAGCCTCGAGGCCTGCAGAGAGAAATGCAGCCTTTCACTGACGTTGCCGCGAGGAAGCCGGATTGACAGCGCCTCCGCGGCGGCAGCCTCCGAGGACGCCAACTGACGCAGAGTTTCCAGATCGTAGGTCAGATAAGGATGGTAGCCGTACTCGTTCCAGCAGATGTCTGACTCATCCAGTTCGAGCGGCACGCAGGCTTCGCCGTCTTCGGTCGATACCTTCGGGATGACGTTGAATCGCTCCTCCGCGATTCGCTCGTAGTCGGGGTCGAGCCACAATTCTCGATATTCCTCAGGGATGAACCCGCGCCGGATCAGTCGATCGACATTCTCGGCGATACCGATGGCGTTGGCGGGCTCGAACAACTCAGCGGAGACGTCGCCCGCGTCCCGGCCTGCACTATCGATTTGATCGGATTGCTCCGCGGCCGCAGGCAGCGGCGCGGTTGTGTCGGGCCCGGGCTGCAACAACGCGTAGCCGAGCGCAGCCCCGACCGCGAGGATCGGAACCAGTACGAGAGTCTTCCTCTTCATTGTCATTTCTCCTTCCTTGAATGAACGACAATAGCCATATGCGGTCTCTGGTCTTTGGCTTGTCCGGCTGAGTATGAGCTGCCAGCAAGCCAATGAGCGAGACAAGCTCAATTCTGGGTTTCAAGGGTGCTCGCTCGAAACCGGCATTTCTGGTCGTTTTCACCGGATTCGCAGCAAGCTGAGGGAATATCGCAGGTCGGTTACCCGCATTGCGACCAGTTTGCCGTTCTCCGCCGACTTGTTCATCATTGACGCTGGCCTCGCGAGGAGACGGCGCGAGGATGATCGCCGGGGTAGCGTGGCGCGCACGCCGGCCCCATAGGGGACTCAGCTTCCTCTTTTTGCCATGGAGACCAAACAATGAGCGCAGCCAAATCCGGCGACACCGTAAAGATTCACTACACCGGAACCCTCGATGACGGCACCGAGTTCGACTCTTCAGCCGGGCGGGACCCTCTGGAATTCGAGCTTGGCGGCGGCCAGGTGATTCCCGGCTTCGATGCAGCTGTCGAAGGCATGGGCGTCGGCGAGAGCAAAGACGTTCGAATCGAGGCGGGCAACGCTTACGGGGAACGTCACGATGAACTCGTGCAGGAAGTGCCGCGCAACGCTCTGCCGGACGAGATCAAGCCCGAAGTCGGAATGGCACTGCAGAGCCGCAGTCCGGAAGGCGCCATCGCAAATCTGGTGGTCATCGAGGTTGCCGAGGAGACGATTACCGTCGACGGCAATCACCCGCTCGCGGGGCACGCGCTCAACTTTGCGATCGAACTCGTCGCGATCGGCTGACGGCCAACAGGAAAGGCGGAAACAGGAAGGCCCTCGGAAAGAGGGCCTTTTCGTTACTGGCGGCATCGGCTGGCTCTAGCCGCCGCTTCGAATCAGGGCCAGCGCCAGCATCAACGTAGACGACATCGCGGCGACGGCACGCAGGCTGTTCAACCGTGTCCAGCGATCGAGATAGTCTGTCCAGAAAGCCGCTGCGCCCTGCTCTCCGGCCACCAGTTCGGCGAGCTGGTTGTTCAGCGGCACGTTGCCCATCACAGTTACAAGAAACGTCCCTGCGAAGTAACAGACCGCGCCCCCGAGAACGAACGGAGCCCATTCGGTGCCCCACCCGTCAATAGCGAGGACCACCAGGCCGAGGCAGAGCACGGCGGTGCCCATGAACGCGCCGAGGAAAGACCGGTTGATCACGACGACGTTGATCGACTGCATGGCCTCGATGCCGGCATCCGGTGACAGACGACGCAGTGCACCCATCACGAAGCTGGAGAAACCGAAGAACACGCCGCCAATCGCCGCAGACCCGAGTAAGCCTGCGATTACAGCAACTGTCGTTATCGCGCTCATGCTGCAACCTCCTCGTCGGCATTCGGCAACTCCCAGACACCTGTCGCCGCGGCTCGCCTGGCAAAGTCGGAGAAGTCGGCCGGCTCGCGACCCAACGCTCGCTGCACGCCATCGGACAGGTACGCATTGCGGCCGTCGAGCACGGTGTCGAACAGGTAGTTCAGCAGCCACGCGATATCGTTCGGCGCCCCGGAATCGACGATGGCGTCGGCAAACGCTTCGCCGGAAATCTCCACGAACGGTATTTCTCGACCGGCGGCGCTGGACAGCTCCAGCGCCAGCTCTCGGAACGTCATCAGGCGTGGGCCTGTGACCTCGTAGACTTCGCCGCCATGTCCGTCCTCGGTGAGCGCGGCGACGACAACGTCGGCGATGTCATTGACGTCGATAAACGGCTCCGGAACATTGCGCGCCGGCAGCGTGATGGCGCCGCCCTGCACCATGCCGAGAAACTCACCTTCCGAGAAATTCTGCATGAACCAGCTGGCGCGAACGATGGTCCATTCGACACCCGACTCCTGCACGATCCGTTCGCAGGCCTGCGCCTCTTCCTCGCCTCGGCCGGAAAGCAGAACAAGCCGCCCCACTCCGTTTGCGGCCGCCTTGTCGACGAACGCTCGGATCGAATCCGTGGCGCCGGGGATAGCCAGATCAGGGGCATAAGACAGGTAGGCCGTCATCACGCCTTCGAGGGCCTCATCCCAGGTACTCGAATCGTTCCAGTCGAAGGATGGACTCGTGGATCTCGATGCTACGCGGATAGCGACGCCGTCCGATGCGAGTTTCTTCGCAACACGCCGTCCGATCTTGCCGGTCCCGCCGAGCAGCAATATCACGCCATTCTTTTCGTGATTCCGAGTTTGTTCGTTCTTCATGGTCATCTCCTTTTGGTCTTCAGACCGCTTTCTTATTCCGGTAAAGAAACAGGCCGATCAGGGCGATCGAACCGATAAAGAGTTCGGCAGCAGCCGCAGTCACCAGGCTGTCGTTGGGCATGCCGTCGGAACAAGATGCCGGCCGGAGCTTTCAATTCGTTGATCAGATTGACGTCTCCGCCAAGCGCAATGCCATACGAGGCGTAGAAAGCATCCGGCGCGATCCATATGGTCGCCGCGATGGCTGCGGCGATCAGGCCACTCAACAGAAGAAAGGTTCTGTTGACGAATGCGGTTAGTGATTTGCTGACTTTCATAAATCCTCTCCTATTGGTATTCAGAATCGGAATTGCTTCCGGTAGTAGTTCAGGTTGATCAGGGAAATCGCGCCGATGGCAATCTCCGCGAGCGCAGCCACCAGAGCCTCCTCCTGCTGAATTCCGTCGAGGAGCAGGCGCAGAGACTGACTGACGCCAAGCGCAAGAAAGACAGCGGCCGCCGTCGTGGTCGCCAGGGCCGCCCACCGCATGCGGAACGTGCCCGCAAGAATTACGGCGCCGGCGATTAGCAAAGCGATAGCGGTTGTCTTCAGGGCACTGGTGAGCTGCCGGTCCCTGCCGAGCGCGATCGCATACGACAAGTCGGGGGCATCCGGGGCCATCAGGATCGCCGCCGCGATGCCCGTCACGAGGAGTCCGCACAGGAAAAGCACCACCTTGTGCGAGACCCAGGAACCTAAGTGACTGTTTTTCATTGCTCTCCGTCCTTCTTTCTTGACACTGTGTCAATTGACACGCTGTCAACCTTAGGGCAGACTTGACAGCATGTCAAGCAAGAATCTCGATACTCGCAAAAGAATCCTGAAAGCGGCTGCGCGAATGCTGGTGGAGCACGGCGGCAAGGGCGCACGAATGGCCGATATCGCGAAGGAAACAGGCATCTCTCGGCAGGCGCTCTACCTGCACTTCAAGTCACGTACGGACTTGCTCGTCGCAACGACCCTCTATACCGGCGATCAGCTGGATGTCGAAGGTCGGCTGGCCCCGTCACGTGCTGCGACCTCAGGAGTCGATCGGCTTAGGCTCTATATCGACTTCTGGGGCAACTTCCTTCCCGAGATCTACGGCGTGGGCAAGGCACTGATGATGGTCCAGGACACGGACGAAGCCGCCGCCGCAGCGTGGGCCGATCGCATGGATGCGATGCGCGACGGCTGCCGGGCCGCTATCGACGCCCTGCTCGCCGACGACAATCTCGCAGACGGATGGACAAGGGATAAAGCGATCGACGCATTCTGGACGATGTTGCTGGTGCCGAACTGGGAGGCGCTGACGATCGACTGCGGATGGTCGAAGACAGACTACATTCATCACATGCAGACGATCGCCGAACGGACGTTTGTTCGACAGTCCTGACTGACGGCCTGCCGTCCGGCCCCGGGCATCCGAACTCAGCTGGGCTGTGAACAGTATGCGGCGGGCCGCCGCCTATCGATCGACGACGACCGGCCTCACATCTACGCGGTATCGCGATAGCTACTGCGCAGCAGCTCTCTGACGCCGTCACCGTACGCGATCCGATCTTCGCTGCCCGCAACGCCGAAGATTGCCACGGGCTCGAACGTCCCGGTGTCGAGCGCAAAGTCGAGCAGGTCCTCCGCGGAGAGCGTCTTTCGGCCGCCCCGCTCCTGCAGCGGAAAGCTCAGGTTGTCGAGCCCGTCATAGGCTCGGTAGACGACTTCGGTGCAGACCATGCGATCGGACGTGAAGAAGTCGAAGTCGAAGTTGTACTGCTTGCCCTCGTGCGCGATGGCGCGCTCTATCGCGCGCCGGATCGTCTCCCGGTCGCGCGAGGGCCTCAGCACGACAAAGGAATCGACGAACAGCGTGTTCGACAGCGGCCGCAGCCGCACGCCGTCCTTCAGCGCTTCCAGCGTACACACGTCATTCACCCAGAGGTCGGCCCTGACGTCATCGACCTGCACACCGAGGGCGGAGCGCTGCTCTGGCGTCCCGACATAGAACGCCGCATGTGGCCAAAACCCCGGCAGGAACAGGTTCGTCAGTGCAACTGCATGACGGGTAACGAGGACGTCGCCCGGCTCGAGGAAAGCGGCGACTTCCTGTCGAACACTGTCGGTAACGCGCTTGTTGTCCTTCGCGCTGATCTCTGACGCCGCACGCCCGAATCCCTCCATGATCGCCGCCAGCAGCGCCTCCGCGCCTGCTTTGCCGCGTCGCCGCCACTTGTGGCTGACGAACTCCCAGGCGATCCGAACATAGTGTCGCTTGCTCGGGTTGAGTGAGGATTCGAAGTTTGTCAGCTGCCGCGCCACGAAACCGACGTTGGGGTCGTCGCTCAGCAGGAGCAGAGACTTTCGGCGCTTCTTTGCAAATCGCATCGCATCCAGCATCGCGATCGCATTGTTGTGGTCGACGAACCAGGCATAGATTTGCGTGTACTGCTTTGCGGAGATGCGGTACTCGGGAAACGGCTCGTTTAGCTTTCGCTGGATTAGCGTGTGATGAGCAACCCGGAAGAGCAGGAGCCTGTCGATGCGCACGAGCGTGCAGGCGGCCGCGTAGCCGATCAGGAACAGGCGCAGCTCGTGTTGCTCGAGTTCGCTGGTCGGCTTGTCGACTGCCGCCGTCAGTTGCTCGATCAGCGTCTTTAGGTTCTCTCGCGTTGTTAGCACGCGGGCGAACCAGAATCCGATCGACTCGTCCTCCGCAGGGCGAAAAACGCCTCGCTCGATGATCGCGCCTAATTGCTCGGCGGTCGGCGCATCCGTCTCGATACTGTGTGTAACATCGAGCAATCCGCGAAGTGTGTTGGCGAAATAGGTAATCAATGGCGGCCCCGGCGATCGTGCTGGGATTATATCGGTGTCGGGCCCGCAGGATCTCATCCCCGGTACCAGTGGCACGGCAATGCCCTGCTTCGCGCAGCAAACAGCGTACTCGTCCTTGCTGCGGTCGTCGCTCGCCCGTAGCCGGCTATTCCTTGACTTGGGGACGGCTGGCGGCCACACACCATTGCGCTGCATTGCTCAGCAGTTCCTGATAGCCCGGGTGCAGCCAAACGGCCTCATTGTGCCCCGGGGTCAATACGCAAACGCGGCCACTGCCTCTCGATACGGTCCAGCCGCCAGGCTGAGTGCCGTGTTCGGAACTCGTCGTCAGAAAGACATCGACGCTCTCGTCATCCAGGCGCATGAAGTATTGCTCGTCCCGCTCGACGAAAGGTTTGAAACCAGCGGCAAGAGGATGCGAGCCGTGCGGCTCAAAATTTACCGGGCACTGCTCGGGATGGCCCAGAAAATATCCGCCAATCAATTCGTGCATGCGACCCGCGTTCTCATCGACTGCGGCGCCGGAATGCAACACCAGCAGTCCTCCGCCGTTCTGTACGTAACTCAAGAACTGCCGCTGAACTCCTTCCGACAACCATGGCGACACATTGGGAGAAGCAGCGAAATCCGCCTTGCAGAGAATGACCGCGCAGAACTCCGCCAGGCGAATCGCCGACCGATCGTCGACGTCTTCGACCCAATCGACCTCGAATCCGAATCGCTCGAGTCCCCGCAGACCCTTCGCAGCCAGATCGGCGGAGTGCCATTCATCTCCTGCAATTGCCAGAACACGCATGGCAGGCATTATAGGTTCGAGACCCGCGTTCGACTAAGCTCAGCACTGCGGGCGTTGGCCCTTGCATAGCGCCGCGCTCACATTCATTCTTGAGCCGTCCCGATATGCCATGCGAGCACTCTAATGAAAACAATTAAGGGCCCCGCTATATTTCTTGCTCAGTTCGCGGCGGACGAAGCTCCGTTCAACGATCTGGACAGTATCAGCAAATGGGCGGCGGACCTCGGCTTCAAAGGCGTTCAAATCCCGAGTTGGGACGATCGCCTTATCGACCTGGCGCAGGCCGCGGAGAGCAGCGCGTACTGCGACGATCTGCGTGCGACACTCGAAAAGAATGGCATTCAGGCCACGGAGTTATCGACGCATCTGCAAGGCCAGCTCGTTGCAGTACACCCCGCGTACGACACGCTGTTCGACGCCTTTGCGCCGGCTGACGTCCACGGCAAACCGGACGCTCGGCAGCGCTGGGCCGTCGATCAATTGCTGCTGGCGGCGAAAGCCTCCGCGAATCTCGGTTTGACGGAGCATGCGACGTTCTCGGGCGCACTGGCATGGCCGTATCTCTATCCGTGGCCACAGCGACCGGCGGGCCTTGTGGAGACGGCCTTTGACGAACTTGCGAAGCGGTGGCTGCCGATATTGGACGCCTTCGACGATGCCGGCGTGAACCTCTGTTATGAGATCCACCCGGGCGAAGATCTGCATGACGGCGTGACCTTCGAGATGTTTCTCGAGCGGGTCGGCAATCATGATCGCTGCCACATGCTGTACGACCCCAGTCACTACGTGTTGCAGGCCCTGGACTACGTCGACCACATCGACATCTATCACGAGCGCATCAAAATGTTCCATGTCAAGGATGCTGAGCTGAATCCGACGGGTCGTCAGGGGGTTTACGGTGGCTATCAGTCCTGGGTCGATCGAGCGGGGCGTTTCCGTTCGCTTGGCGATGGCGAAGTCGATTTCAGCGCCATCTTTTCCAAGTTCGCGCAGTACGATTTCGCCGGCTGGGCCGTGCTCGAATGGGAGTGTTGCCTGAAGCATCCCGAAGACGGTGCGCGCGAAGGTGCGAGCTTCATCAGCGATCACATCATTCGCGTCACCGAGCGTGCGTTCGACGATTTCGCGGGCACGGAAATCGATGACGACGCCAACAAGGCTCTCCTGGGACTCTCGTAGGAACGAATCATGGTGGATGCCACATCGAACGGAAGAATTCGGCTCGGCATGGTCGGCGGCGGTCAGGGCGCCTTCATCGGTGCCGTGCATCGGATCGCGGCGCGGCTGGATGACGAATACGAACTGTGCGCCGGTGCACTGTCATCGAATCCGGAGCGCGCGATGGCTTCCGCTCTGGAACTCGGCCTCGCGGCGGAGCGTTCCTACGCCAGCTACGAAGATATGGCGGCCGCGGAGTCGGCGCGTGACGACGGCATCGAGGCGGTGTCTATCGTT
>CALZMR010000230.1 GCA_945788575.1 uncultured Woeseiaceae bacterium | reverse complement strand
CGCTCGTAGTAGCTTACCGGCTGTTTCGTCTCCTCGTCGCGATACATTCCGACAAAGCCGACTCGCGCGGTGGGCACAAGCTCAAGAATGCCCTCCAGCATGCCAACCCCCGCACGCAGGATCGGCACGACGACGAGATCCGTATCTATCTTGCGGCAGGTCGCTTCGGCGACCGGAGTCGTGACCGTGACCTCCCGAGTCTTGATGTTCTTGAGCGCCTCGTAGCAAATGAACTCGGTAATCTCGGTCGCAAGTTCGCGGAAGCGCTTATGCCCGGTCTCGACATCGCGGATGATCGCCAGCTTGTGCTGGACGCAGGGATGATCGATGAGTTCGGCCATTAGCCTCCCCTTCTGTTGTCGTTATTCGGATGGCTCGCTGGCGACTTCCGACCAGATCGCATACTCGGTGCCGGTCGGATCGATGAATTGAAATCGGCTGCCGCCGGGGAATGAGAATATGTCTTTGCTGATCGTCGCGCCCAACTCGACGACGCGGTTGAGATCGCGTTCCAGATTCTCGGAATAGAAAACCACGAGCGTGCCGCTGGATGGAGTTTCCGACCGCACGAAACCGCCGTCCAGGCGGCCGTCATTGAAACTGATGTAGTCGTCGCCCCAACCCTGGAACGTCCATCCGAAAAGCGCTTCGAAAAAAGCCTGCGCCTTGCCTGGGTCGGTGACGGAAATCTCGACGTAGTCGATTCGTTTCTCTGCGCGCATGACTATCTCCGCTTACGGCTGCTTCAATCTAAGGATAGGCCGTTCCGCGTCGATTGATACGCGTCCGAACTTGCCTGCCAGCTCGAATGGCCCCTCATCCCGTCGAATCAGGCCGGTTATCGCACCCAGCCCTATCCTGCCCAGAACGACGTCAATTGACTCATCTCCGCCCGAGCCGTTGAAGCTGACCGACTCACAGTACGGAAACTCGACCACGGCCGGCCGGATGCATGCCTTCTCGGCCGGCCGGGGCTTCTCGAAGAACGGATGCTCGGGCGTCAGGAAAAGATCGAGCTCGATGCACAATGTGTCACCCTCGACCTGCCACGACAGGACGAAGGATTGAGTCAGGTCGACGCCGGAGAATTCACGCAGCTTGCGCCAGTCGACAGAATCCACCATCGCTCAGCCATTCCCCCGCACGGGTTGCTCTCGATTCTCCGTTCCCTCGCCCGGCGTCACGAACAGCATGCGCGTGTGCTTCGCCGGCGATGCCGTGTGCCAGACTCCTCGAGGAACGATGACGAACGAACCGGGCTCGCTAAGTCTAAGCGTCTCATCGCCGTCCGGCATCGCAAACGTCATTTCCACGTCCCCCTCGAGCAGGCAGACGAACTCGTCGCCAGCCGGGTGTACTTCCCACGTCGGCCAGGCGTCGTCGAAGGCGAAGCAGGAAATGAGGGTATGGCCGCTGAAATCTCCGTAGCGCTCATCCAGATCGGACCACAACGCATCGGTGACATTCAGCGCCACGGCGTTGTGCCGAGGATCGGTAACGACGAACGTGGAGTCCAGTTGCCCGTGCCGGATCATTTGCTGTCGATCTCGACTCCGAGAGCTTTCGCGAAGCGCCGCTTGTCGGCGGGGCTGACCAGTATGCGCTTGCCGCCAGAATAGCGGATTCGAAGTCGATCAAGTGACAAGGCGGGTGACGACAGCGGACTGTGCGTCGGCTCCAGTGCTTCGATTTCGCCGATAGGGACGCGCCAGCGGAACGGGCCGGAGACGACCTTGAGCACGTCTCCCTCTACGCTGTAGTAGGTTCTCAGCAGCAGCGAAACGATCAACAGCACCGTCAGAAGCATGACGCCGCCGACCAGGGCCGTAACGATCGGCTCCTCGCCTTCGATCACGACACCGACGAAGCCGGCAATGACCGCAACGACCGAAATCACCAGGACCACGACCAGCCATGCATCGATCTTGGACGGAAAGCGTTTAGGCGTCATGACATTAGCCGAACTGCGCGCCCACCCAGGCGCCGATCAGATGTGACAATACTACAACGGCTATTGCGATCCCAAGATGCTCGAGGACGACCGGCAGAACGCGCTCTCCCTGCGACCTCGCCAGGAAATAGCTCAGGACAACGATTACCAGCATGCCCCAGACGATCGATGCGAGGACGGCGGTCTGCAGGGGCAGTAGAAGAATCGGGATTGCAAAGCTGCCGGCGAAGACGAATTTCGTGACGAACGTCGAAATCGTGGCCGACCACACGTGCCCGGTCGTCGTATCCGGGTTAGCCTCTTCGGCCAGATGGATTCCGAGCGCATCGGATAGCGCGTCGGCCACCGCGATGACGAGAATGCCTCCAAGCACAGCCGCCATCGACTTCGTGCCAGCGTGCAGACCGGTCAACAGTCCGACCGTCGTAATCACGCCCGACGTAGCGCCAAAGAACAGTCCGGTGCGCGCGCCGCTCGGTGTCAGCCAGTCCTTCATTCCTTACCACTCAACTGCATAGAGACTCACATCCTCTTCGTCGCCGGGCATCCGGACCGGCCGCTCGAAGACCAGTCCCAGTTTCTCGATCAGCCCGACTGAGGCCACATTGTGCGGCGATACGATCGCGGTTACCCGCTTGAAGCCCAGCGAGTTGCGCGCCTCATCCAGCACGGCCGCCGCGGCTTCGTGCGCCAGTCCGCCCCGCCGGTGCCCCGGTAGCATACCGAAGCCTATGTCCGGGTCGTCAAGATTTTCGCGCTTGAAGAGCCCACATACGCCGATGCGATCCCGCGAGTCACGCATCGTCATGCAGTACGGACCAAACCCATGGTTGGAATACATCGCGATCGCACCGTTCTGGAGCGCGTCCCGGGCCTGATCGAGCGTGCGGATACCGCGGTCACCGACATACCTGACGAAGTCCGGATCGTTCCAGACCGAGAGCATCAAATCGGCATCCTCGGGCGTAAAGCGCCTAAGGAGCAACCGCTCCGTCTCCAGAATGTGGCGATCGCTGCTCAATGCGAGAACCCGCAAAGAACAACGGCCGACACTGCTGCGACTGGCTTATCCCTGAATCTGATGTCAATGATGTCCCTCGATTATCAATTGCTTGTTGCGTGACATCCGTTTTCGGCGTCGATGACGCCCGTTGGTCTCTCTTTTCTCAAGTTGGCGCCGTACCGGCTACCCCGGCACCCCGTCGAAAAAATCGACGATGCCAGTTTGCAGACTGTATTCCGCACCCACGATCAGGAGATCGCCGCGGTCTACGAGGTACTCCAGTATCGTAGACCCGTGACGCAGCGCCTCCGCCTGAAACCTGACGTTCTCACGAACCGCATGATGCGCGAGTTCCTCGGGGTCGTCGATTTGATCAAGCAAGCCTTCGACCGAGGGGCGGATGCGGCTCACGATGGCGGCAATATTGGCCGATTGCTCTTTGTCGGGTCGCCTGAGTTCGTCGATCGTCGCGTTGATCGCTCCACAACCAGTATGTCCGAGTACGACGACAAGCCGAGTGCCGAACTGCTGTGCCGCGAATTCGACGCTGCCGATCTGTGACGGCTGGACGATGTTGCCCGCAACACGGATGACGAACAGATTGCCGAGCCCCTGATCGAAGACGACCTCTGTCGGGACGCGCGAATCCGAGCAGCCGAGCAAGACAGCGAAGGGGCTTTGCCCGTCCGCCAGCTCGCGCCTGCGAGCATCCGTTATGTCGAGCGCCGACTCGTTCGCCACATAGCGCGCGTTGCCCTCCCTGAGCCTCTGCAGCGCTTCGATTGGATCCGTCATTGCGTGTCTCCCGTGATCTGAGGGCCTCAGCCCAGCGGGCGAATCCCGATGGCATCTCGAATCTTGCCGAGATAAGGCACAGAAACCTCGCGCGCGCGCTCCGCGCCTTGCAGCAGCTGGCGCTCGACCTCGCCAGGATCCGAAATGAGTCGTTCGTATTCGTCACGCGCGGGCTTGATGTGCTCGTTGATGTACTCGAACAGCACTTGCTTCATTTCGCCCCAGGCGATGCCTTCGTCATAGCGAGCAGCGATCACCGCAGTTTCTTCGGGCGTCGCGAATGCGCGATAGATATCGAACAGCACGCTGTCCTCGGTGTCCTTGGGCTCGCCGGGCTCGAGACTGTTGGTTTTGATCTTCATGATCAGCTTGCGCAGCTGCTTCTCCGGAGCGAACAATGGAATCGTGTTGTTGTAGCTCTTGGACATCTTGCGGCCGTCGAGGCCAGCCAGCACAGCCGTGTCGTCGCCGATTATCGGGTCCGGCAGCACGAGCACGTCGCCGTAATGATGGTTGAACCGCTGAGCGACATCCCGCGCCATCTCGACGTGTTGCTTCTGGTCTCGGCCAACCGGCACCTTCGTCGCCTTGAACATCAGGATGTCAGCCGCCATCAGAATCGGATAGCCATACAACGCCATCGTGATGCCGCGATCGGGGTCCTTCGAACCGCCTTCGACATTCGCCTGCACCGCGGCCTTGTAGGAGTGCGCACGATTCATCAGGCCCTTCGCCGTCATACTCGACAGGATCCACATGAGCTGCGGAATCTCGGGTATGTCGGACTGCCTGTAGAAGACTGCGTTCTCCACGTCGAGGCCGAGTGCCAGCCACGACGCGGCGATTTCGAGCGTCGATCGCGCAATCCTGTCCGGGTCCCCCGCTTTCGCGAGCGCATGATAGTCCGCAAGGAAGTAGTAGTTGTGCTTCTGCAGATCCTGGCTCGCCGCGATACCGGGCCGGATAGCACCGACGTAATTGCCGATGTGCGGCGTGCCGGTCGTCGTTATGCCGGTCAGGTAGATTTCACGATCCATCAGTAGCCTGCCGCCAGTCCGTCTTTTCGCACTTCGGAGGCGCCGTAGTAGACGCCTTCTTCTCTATCGCGATAGATGGCCTGATAGCCGCCGAAACTGCCATCGCTCGCCCCGAGCGTGTCCGGACTCGAGATGAACGACGCCGCCGTCCGCCATGCTCTCGCCGGTCGGCTGTGACGATCCCTTGTGGTTGATGCGCGCCGCGTCGCCTGCTTCCTGCAGGTTCATGCCGAAGTCGACCATGTTGACGATGATCTGAGCATGCCCCTGCGGCTGCATCGCACCGCCCATCAGGCCGAAGCTCATCAGTGGTTCGCCATCGCGCATCACGAAGGCCGGGATGATCGTGTGAAACGGCCGTTTGCCGGGCTCCAGGACGTTGGCGTGGTCTTCGTCGAGCGCGAAGAGCCTGGCACGGTTCTGCAGCACGAAACCGAGTTCTCCGGGAATGACGCCCGACCCCATTCCGACGTAGTTGCTCTGGATCAGTGAAACCATATTGCCGTCGGCATCGGCGACCGTCAGGTAGATCGTGTCGCCATCGCTAAGGCCCATGTCACCAGCCGGGTAGCTCATCGCCGCAGCATCCGGTGAGATCAGTTCGCGTCGCTCATCCGCATAGTCCCTGGAGATCAGCCAGTCGACAGGCACATCGGCGAAATCCATGTCGACGTAGTAACGAGCGCGGTCCTCGAATGCCAGTTTCTTCGCCTCGACGAACGTGTGTATGTATTCGGTACTGCCGAAGCCCATTGCCGCGACGTCGTATCCTTCGAGGATGTTCAGGATCTGCAGCGCGGCGATACCCTGCCCGTTGGGCGGTAGTTCGTAGACGTCCCAGCCCCGATAGTTCGTCGAGACCGGCGTGATCCACTCAGACGTGTGCGCGGCGAGATCCTCATAGCGAAGCAGTCCGCCGTGCTCAGTCATATGCGCATCGATGCTGCGCGCGATCTCGCCACTGTAGAACGCATCCCGGCCGTCGGCCGCGAGCATCTCGTAGGTCGCGGCGAGCCGCGGATTGCGGAACAATTCGCCGGTCTGCGGCACCCGGCCGCGCGGCATGAAGGTCTCCGCGAATCCCGGGTACTCTCCGATACGGCGATGGTTGAGCCTGAAGTAGTTCGCGATCACCTCGCTCACCGGAAAACCGTCTCGCGCGTAGGCGATCGCGGGCGCGAGCAGTTCGTCCATCGGCAGCCGGCCGAAGCGCCCGTGCAACTCGAACCAGCCGTCGACGGCCCCGGGCACGCTGACCGGCAAGGGTCCGAAGGTCGGGATCGCATCCAGCTCAGCGCTGCGGAAATAGTCGAGCGTCATCAGCTGTGGCGCTCGACCGGATGCATTCAGTCCAACCAGCTCTTCATTCTCGGCGTCCCAGACAATGGCGAACAGGTCGCCGCCGATGCCACAGCCGGTCGGCTCCATGAGCCCCAGCGCGGCGTTTGCCGCAATCGCCGCATCGACCGCGCTGCCGCCCTTCTTGAGGATGTCGAGAGCGATTTGCGTCGCCAGCGGCTGGCTCGTTGCCGCCATGCCATGGGGGGCGATGACCTCGGACCTCGAGGCATGCGCCTCGCCGAATGGGCGGTCGTAGCCCGGTATTTCCTGCGTCAAAGCCTTGCCCCCTGTCAGCAGCAGTGCTGGCAGCAACGCCAGCGCGGCAACCACGATTCTGGTATGTCTCATCGATGTCTCTCGATCCGCGAGGGCGTCAATGATGCCGGGTTTATGCGGTTATTGAAACTCGGCCCCAAGGCCCTCAAGCTCGCCCGCGAACCGGCGCACGGGTATCATCCCGGACCATGAAAGACGACTACTCCGATAAGAACCCTGATCTCGGCAGACTCTACGCAGAACATCTCGATACTGTGAAGGCGCGTCACGATGACGCCCTGGAGAAATCCGGCGCGGCCCACGCAGTCATCTTCTCCGGTGCACCCCGATACGCGTTCCTCGATGACAACACCTATCCGTTTCGGGCCAACCCGCATTTCGTGAGCTGGCTGCCTGTGACGGCAGTACCGTTCTCGTACATCGTCTATTCGCCCGGCGAAAAGCCATTGCTGATCTATTATCAGCCCAAAGACTACTGGCACACCGTGCCGGCCGAGCGGGACAAGTGTGTACTGATCGGCGAGATCGACGACGCCGCGCAGGCGTTCGGGATCGAGCGCATCAACCCGACGACGACGCTCAACCTGCTGCATCTTGCCCGCGGCAGCAAGACCGCCTACGAACTCGAATGCATGCGGCTCGCATCCCGGCGCGGCGCTGACGGCCATCGCGCGGCAGAAGCGGCTTTCCGTGCCGGAGCCTCCGAATTCGATATCCATCAGGCTTATCGCGCGGCCGTAAGCCTGGGCGACGACGAGCTGCCCTACGGGAATATCATCGCCATCAACGAGCACGGCGCCGTGCTGCATTACACGGACCTCGAGCGCAGCGCCCCGGCGGAGTCGCGATCGTTCCTGATCGACGCGGGTGCTCAGGTGCACGGCTACGCGTCGGACATCACCCGTACCTATTCCGCGGCCGACGCGAATTTCAACGCGCTCATCGACCGGATGGACGCCTTGCAGCTTGCGATCGTTGACGGCGTTCGTGTTGGCGCTGACTTCCGCGACTTGCATCTCGAGACGCACCGGCTGCTGGCCGAGGTGCTCGTCGATGCCGATCTTGCCAGGGGCGCGCCCGACGATCTGATTTCCTCCGGTACGACGTCGGCGTTCTTCCCGCACGGCCTCGGGCACCTGCTTGGCGTGCAGGTCCACGACGTGGGCGGCCATCTGGCGGATGAATCCGGCGTGACGATAGACCCGCCCAGCGGACATCCCTTCCTAAGACTCACCCGTGTGCTCGAAGAGGACATGGTGCTGACCATCGAACCGGGGCTATACGTCATCGACATGCTCCTCGACAACCTTCGCGGCTCGCCGGCCGAGGGCCAGATCAATTGGGACACCGTAGACTGGTTGCGGCCGTTTGGTGGTATTCGGATCGAGGACAACGTTCGCGTACTGTCCGGCGGATCGGAAAACCTCACTCGTGACGCATTCGCCGCACAGGAGTAGGTGGTGATATTCAAAGACAAGGCCGTGATCATCACGGGCGCATCCGAGGGCGTCGGCGCCGAAACCGCGCGCAAATTCGCCGACGCCGGTGCGAAACTCATGCTCGTCGCACGGGGCAAGAAGAAGCTCGAGGCCATCGCCGAGGAGCTGCGCGACAAGACAGAAGTGGAGATCTTCGCCATGGACGTTTCGGATTCCGAGGCCTGCGTCAACGTCTTCAAGAAGACCGACTTCGAATTCGGCCGCGTCGACATTCTGATCAACAACGCGGGCTACCACTCGCGCGGCAACGTCGTGGACGTCGAAGCCGACGAACTCGGCAGGATGATCGACGTCAATCTCAAGGCGCCCATCATGCTGACACGGATAGCCATGACGTATTTGCGGGAATCCGAGTCCGGCGCGATCATTAACGTGGGATCGCTCGCCGGACGCATGCCGGTACCGGGCAGCGCGACTTACTCGGCCAGCAAGTGCGGCCTGCGCGCGTTCACCTATGCTATCGCCGAGGAATTGCGAGGATCGGGCATCAAGTTCGGCGTCGTGTCCCCGGGGCCGATCGATACCGGCTTCATCATGAGCGACGTGGATCAGGTCTCGGACCTGACCTTTTCGCAGCCGATCTCGACGGCGGCGGAAGTTGCGCAAGCCGTGCTCGATCTTTGCGGCAACAAGCAGCGAGAGATATCGTTGCCCTGGTTCAGCGGCCTGTTGACGACCGTCAACTACATGTTTCCCTGGGTTGGCCGACAT
>CALZMR010000229.1 GCA_945788575.1 uncultured Woeseiaceae bacterium | reverse complement strand
GAAGAATCGATGCTCGGCGCCGGCCGAAACGAACAGAGCCTCTCCGGCTTCGAATTCGCGCACATCGCCGTCGAGCAGGAAGCGCCCGTGACCGGCAATGACGATGTAGACCTCGTCACGGTCGTGCGGCTGCTGAAGATCCTCACCGCGAGGCATGTAGAAGCCGACCTCGGTTGCGCCGCGCTCGAGCAGGATCCCGTAAAGTCCGTCCTCGGCGTCTCTTACCGCGGCTCTGGCTCGATCGACCGTCATACGCGCGCTCATGCGAGTCAAAGTACTCCACGCGATACTTAGCGGCAACAACCCGGCCGGGCCCGGGGCCGAACGCGGTAGAATGCGCTCAACGCATTGGAGGCGCGGCACTTGCGCAAGCTACTCAGGAACATTCGCGGTTGTATCGTCTTCTCTGGGTTGACGCTCAACACCATATTCTGGTCGATTCCGCTGCTCACTCTGGCGGTGGTCAAGTTTTTGATCCCGTGGACCCCATTTCGCCGCTTGATCACGCGAGTGCTCATGGCCATCGGTGAGAACTGGATCAGCGTCAATCGTTTGCTGTTCGCGAGTTCAGGCTCGGGTAACTGGAGGTTGAAGGACGATTCCGAGCTTCGCCGAAACGGTTGGTATTTCGTCCTCTCGAATCACCAGAGCTGGGTCGATATCCTCGTTCTGCAAGCCGCCTTCAACCGCAGGATTCCGTTTCTCAAATTCTTCATCAAGCGCGAGCTCATATGGATCCCGTTTATCGGCCTCGCATGGTGGGCGCTCGACATGCCGTTCATGAAGCGCTATTCGACGTCGTATCTCGCGAAGCATCCCGAGAAGCGGGGCACGGATCTCGAAATCACCCGGCGCGCCTGTGAGAAGTTCCGAAAGGAAGCGCCGCCAGAATGTTCGATGCCTTGATCGACGTCACGATCGTGTACCCGGACGGCGCGCCAAAGTTCTGGGGCATGTGTTGCGGCGACGTCGTGAAGCCGATCGTCGAGGGCAGGCTGCGCCCGATCGATTCCGAACTGGTGACCGGCGACTACCAGCACGATCGGGAGTTTCGGCGCACGATGCACGCTTGGCTGGGCGAGTTGTGGACGGATAAAGATGCACTAATCCGAGAACTACGCAGTCGCTCGCAATTGGGTGCCCGAGTGGCGTAGACTAATCTCGATCCCGGAGGACTCAATGTCACACAGCCGTTTCTACGATACCGTTGCTTTCGACGTTCGCGATAACGCGACGATGCTGTTCTTTGCGAAGACCTCCGAGGAGGGCGACATTCAGGACTACGTGCTGCTCATGCGAGCCATTGAGGACAATTTCGATGAGTCATTCTACATCGAAGTCAACGAGCACCAGTTCGGTGGCCACGACCTGCTGAAAGAGGCCCGCCTGTTGGGCAATACGCTGACGCTGGCGTTGACCGAGCCGGCCGCGGAACTCGATAACGCGTCCGAAATCGTACTCACGTTCGATGAGACGGAGAACAATCTGTCGAGCATCGAGAAGGGCGCATTTCGTGTACTCGGCGATGCGCTGAAAGGCGGCAACGCCTGAGCCACGCCGGCTACAGTCTCTATATTCTTCGCTGCGCCGACGGCAGCCTCTACACCGGCATCGCCCGCGATGTCGACAGTCGGCTGGTTGATCACGAGCGCGGCAAACGCGGCGCGAAGTACCTGCGAGGCCGCTCTCCGCTGCAACTGGTTTTCCGCGAGGAGGTCGGCGATCGCAGCGAAGCGCAGCGGATCGAATACCGCGTCAAGAAACTGGACAGGTCGGAGAAGCTGCGGTTGGTCGCCGGAGAGCTCAGTCTCGATGTGCTTCGGTCAGGGCTCGGAAGTGGCGAACAGCACGATGGGCTCGCCGAAAGCGGGTAGATAGAGTTCCGCGTCGGAGTCCCAGGTCTGTCTCAGCGCGAGCAGACGCTCCACCGTAAGCTTGAAGTCGTCGACGATCCGCGGTGGCAGTTCCGTCGTACCGAATGGCTGCGTGATGTCGTCGAAATGAATTGGGATTACTACGTCCGCACCGGTCGACGTCACGCACGCCTGCCAGAAGCGCTCCGCGTAGTCCCGGCCGAGACCGGAAAGCATGGCGACGCCGAGGAATGCAACGTCGACGTTCAGCTCCTCGAGCCTGCCAATACCCGCAGTGCTCTGTACCAGCGCCGTCCCCGTCGGATGCGAAATGACGACGGCGTAGCTGCCACCCTCGCGCCACGCGCTGACGGGCGCTGGCGTGATCAGCGGGGCATCGATCGTGCCTGCGAATGGCACGGCGCCGCGCCAACCTATCGGCGCATGCTCGGTCTCCAGAAAGCGGACCGTGAACTGACCGAACTGATACTCCGTACCGTCGCCGATGACGACGATCTGATCTTCCGGCACGCCGGCGCCGCGGCCGATCTGTGCGCTGGACTCCGAGCCGAGAATCGACGCGCTGCTGCGGTTCGCGATCGCACCGATGTCCATGGCGTGATCGAAGTGCGAGTGCAGGGGGATGATGGCGGCCAGCCGACGCACCCGATACTCGTTCATGAAGAAGTTGATCGTTGCGATATCGTTCTCGACGGGTCGCCGCAGCAGGTAGTCGATCAGCGTCGGCCGCGAGATGAAGCCGTCGATGAGAATCTGCGTTTCGCCATCGTCGAACAGGAGGGTGGTCGTGCCGAACCATGTCGCCGTGACTTCGGTCTTGCTGCGGTCGCCGGCCGGCGCGACCGGCAAGGAGATGTCGGCAATGGAGTCCCGGTTGCGCGCGACCACCGACAACAAGAGGGCGAGTATCACGACGGTGCCGAGGACGATAACTATCGCACGCTCGACGGCTCGCTTTATGTCCCTGATCGAGACGCGCTGCATATCGCCGATTCGCCTCTTACTGACCGGCCACGATACGCGCGAGCTGGCCGGCCATCGGCGCCAGATAATTGCCCATCGCGTAGCCGAGCAGCGCCATCAACACCGCGACCGGTACCAGACTCGGACGGTGGTGCGCGGCGACGATCGGGGCCGAGGCGGCGGCGCCGATGTTGGCGGCAGACGCGATCGCAACGCTATGAACGTCGACCCGGAACAGCCATGCTCCGGCCAGACAGAACAGGCCGTGAATCGCGATCCAGATGAAGGCGCCAAGCACGAAGACCGGGGCGTCGCCGAGCCCCGCAAGCGATGCCCGCGCACCCATGGCTGCGACGAAGACGTAGACCAGCGCGGTCCCGATCGCGGTTGTATTCGGCAGCGTCGACACGCGTGTTAGCGACAGCCCGAGTGCCACGGTCGTCACCAGCAGGATGCGGATCGTCGTCTCTCCCGACAGCGCATACGGGATCGCGTGGACGATACTGAGCGGCCACTGAATAAATCGGGATTGCGGCAAGCGGTCAGCGAACTCCGTCAGGCCGGATGCGACGCTGCCGAAGAATGGGCCGAGTATCGGCGCCAGCGCGTGGCCGATCCACGTGACGCCGGCAACGACGCAGAACAAATACAGATACTGCGGCATCGTCGGGGGGTGGTCTTCCTCCGCATGCATCTCCGCCGCTTCCTCCATGAGCCTGACCCGGTCAGGAGACACGCGCGCCCAGCGGTTGAATCGCTCGGCGAAGTCGCGCGATGTCAGTAACAGCGGCAGCCAGACAATATAAATGACGTTGTCGGCAACCACGGCGAGGCCGAACATCTCGCCCGAAGTGCCGAGAATCTCGGCAGTCGCCGCCATGTTGGCGGTGCCGCCGATCCAACTGCCGGCCAGCGCGCCTACGCCCTGCCAGGCATCCTCGGGCAGCCAGCGATGCACGATGAAATACGACACTACCGCGCCGACGACGACACCAGCCGTGCCCATCAGCATGACCCAGATGCCCTTACCCATGACTTTGACCACGGCCGGGATGTCGACCTTGATCAGCATGAGTACGATGAACGCGGGCAGGACGTAGGCACTCATGCTTGAATAGACGGGTGACGATGCCGGGATGACGTCAAGGTTGTTCAGGAAGACCGGCGTTGCATAGATGAACAACAGCGGTGGTATGTAATTGAAGAGCTTCGCCTTGGTGGCCTCCGCCAGCAAGAAGAAGAACGCCGCGACGGCGCACAGAACGGCGAGTACCCCGATCGGGGACGAGATCAAATCGGCGGATTCGTGCATGGCGTTCCCGGCCTGTACTTCGGAGCGCCTGAGTATAAGCGATCAGAGGTTGCTAGGAGCGTTCGGGAGGGCGTTCGCGCCTTAGCCGAAGCCTATCTGCGCGGAGAAGTCGTGGCGCGTAGCCTCATCGTCGAGCACCGCCGAGCGCACACTCATCCAGACCGCGTGCCAGTCATCGATCTTACTGGGACCGAATATGAACTTGGCGACGAAGCTCTCGAGCTGGCTAACGCGAATCACGTTGCCGGGCGGCGGCGTCGAGAACTCGACGTCACCAGTGAATACGACGAGATTGGCGACCGGCACGTCGGGCACGACATTCTGCAACGCACGCCGCCGGCCCTCGTTCTGGATCAGGGGATTCAGGAATCGGCGCCGAGCCACGCCGTCGACGTTAGTCCACTGTGCCTCGTCGTCGCCACCGAAGACGACACCGTTAACGTGCACGCTGCGTATGCAGAGTATGCCGCCAGCGGTCATGATCGCGTGGTCGATCTTCGCAAGTCCGCCATACGCGCCGGGGAGGATGAAGTCGTGCAGTACTTCAGGGCTTCGTGCCCTGAGCGCGCGGCGAATTCGGAATTGTCCGATGCGCGATGTGAAGTATCTGGTCAGGTGCCGCGCCGTGGAGCGGAATACCAGAACGAGAATCATCGCCGCGGCGAGGGTGAAGAGGAACATCGCGGGTCCGACGCTGGTGATTCCCGTCGCCTGCTGCGAATGAGCAGCGACACCGGGCATGGCCAAAAGTGGCAATGCGGTCAATAGGATGCGAACCATTGAGACCATGGGGCCAGCATAGTACCGTCGCCGCCGTTTTTCGCGTAACCGGTCACGTTTTGCGAAGCTCGCGGTCGTCGGGCACCGCGGCGAAGTATCCGTCGAGCTCGTGGACCCGCAACGAGGTTCCGAATGCCTCGCCGAGACGGTCCGGCGTCAGCATTTCACGTTTGTCGCCGTCGCCGGTCACCTCGCCGCCGCGGAGCAGCACGACGCGGTCTATCTCGGGCGGAATCTCGTTGATGTGATGGGTTACGAGTACGAGGCTTCGGCCCTCCGCCGCGAGTCGGCGGATTCGAGCGAGAAATTCGAAGCTTGCGGCCGGGTCGAGACCCGCGGTGGGCTCGTCGAGGATCAGTGTATCCGGCTCGTGCACCAGCGAGCGGCCCAGCAGGCAGCGCCGCTGCTGGCCCGTGGACATGCGCGCGAACGCTGTGTCGCGGAGCGCGTCAATGCCCAGCTCGGCCATGATCGTCAATGCGCGATCCCTTTCGGAAGGGTTCTCACAGTGCGTGCCGATGCTCGAACGAAATCCCGAAGCAACGACATCGAGCGCGGTCGTAGTAGCCGTGTATCGGGCCTGAAGGTCGTGCGAGACGATGCCGATGTGTTGCCGCAAGTCCCACACGTTCCAGCGGTCGCGGCCCAAAATGCGGAACACGGTGTTCTGTTTTGCGACAGGATATAACTCGCGATTGATCGCCATCAGGAGCGTCGTCTTACCCGACCCGTTCGGTCCAAGTATCGCGATGTGCTCTCCCTGGTCGATCTTCAGCTCGAGATTGTCGAAAACGCGGGTGCCGCCGCGCCAGATCGTCGCGTTTAGGATTTCGATCAGCGGCGGTGGGCGCACGATCGCTCAGATTTCGTACGTGCTGCGACTCGGCTTCCTGTCTTTATGTTTTTCGTAGGCGGGCGTGCAGTCGACGTCGCTGAGCTCGTCGAGCACCGTGGCGAGCCATTCGAACCACTCGAACGCCGCTGGGTTATCGAGATCGGCGCGCATACCTCTGATCCAGAGTGACAGC
>CALZMR010000228.1 GCA_945788575.1 uncultured Woeseiaceae bacterium | reverse complement strand
CGAGCTCACGGCACTCCTCGAGTCTGGCTTCATCGAACTCACCGACGATCATGACGGGCTCCTGAACCTCCCGTACCCGAAGACCCGTGAGAATACGGCGCAGACTCGCGACAGCACCGCTGCCGTCGTTGCCGGCGCGTATGAACATCGAGAACGGCCGTCCAGTCAGGCTGTCCTCGCAGTCGTAGTAGCACCGGTCGAGAAAGTACTTCATGGCGCCGCTCATGTAGCCGAAATTCTCGGGCGTGCCGAGGATGAACCCGTCGCACCAGAGAAGGTCCTCGGCGGTCGCCTCCAGTGCTTCACGGACTCTGACCTCGACTCCGGACACCTCCGAGTCGCGCGCACCGTCGATAACGGCCTCCGCCATTCTCGAGGTTGACCCCGACTGTGAGTGAAAGACGATTAGCAGGCATTTTTGTTCGGGCATGCGCACAGTGTATCGCGATAGCCGAGTGGCGCCGGCCCCGACTATTCGTGACGCCACTCGCGCCCTTGCCTGGTCGTTGTTCGCACAGGGAACTTACTTTCTCTTGGAGATACACACCGGTATTCCGTTCGGTCGAAGAATTCCCCGCGCGAACACATCTCTGCGCAATCTTCGCGATGGTTCGTGAACAAACCGCGCTAGACTTCAAACATGGAATCTGAACTCGCGGAGCGCGGACGGTTGCAGGACCTGCCGGCTGAAGTCGCTGACGCAGTCGAGCAATGCATCGAGCGCCTCGGCGATCGTGCTGCGGATCTGTCGGATGAGCAGGCGGAGCGCCTCGTTCGACTCGTCGCCGCGAGCGATTTCGCCGCATCGGCGCTGCTTCGCGCTGCCGACGGCTTGCCGGACTGGGCGTCGAGGTTCGACGCACCTTTCGATTTCACGTCGCTGTCTGAACTTGCCGACCGGATATTGCTCGGCGAGTTTGCTGTCGAAGAGATTCAGTCCATCCTGCGGCGGGAGCGAGATCGCGCCTTACTTCATCTCCTCTGGCGCGACATCGCCGGACTCGCCGATCTCGAGCAGTCACAAGTAAGCTGGTCGCAGGTTGCGGATCAGCTATTGCGCGCGGCCGCTGGCTACGCGGCGACAAAGATCGAAGAGCGATTCGGAAAGCTCCGCGACCGCGACGGAAATGCGGTGCCATTCGTGATTCTCGCGATGGGCAAGCTCGGTGGCGGGGAGCTGAACTATTCCTCGGATGTCGACGTCATCTTCCTGTACCCGTCCGACGGCGAAAGCGACGGTGCCCGATCGCTACCGGCGCAGCCGTATTTCGATCGCCTGTCGCGTCAGATCATTGCGCTGATCGACGAGGTTACGGCCGACGGTTTCGCGTTCCGAACGGACACCCGGCTGCGGCCCTTCGGAGACAGCGGGCCGCCGGTGGTCAGTTTCGCCGCGCTGGAGAGCTACTTACAGCAACATGGCCGCGACTGGGAGCGCTACGCCTACGTAAAAGCTCGGATCGTCGGCGTGCGCCCAGAGCCAGAAGTCGTCGAGGAGTTGATCGATCGACTGGTGACGCCGTTCGTCTATCGCCGCTATCTCGACTACGGCGTATTCGAATCGCTACGCGAAATGCACGCAATGATCGCGGCCGAGGTTCAACGCCGTGAACTTGCGGATAACGTAAAGCTCGGGCCGGGCGGCATTCGCGAGATCGAGTTCATCGTACAGTCCCTGCAACTCGTGCGCGGCGGACGCCGGCGGGAGCTTAGGACAACATCACTGCTGGAGGCATTGCCTCGGCTGGCGGAGCAGCGCGGTTTCGACGCGGAGTCCGCGCAACTGCTCTCCGATGCCTACCGCTTTCTCCGGCGCGTCGAGAACTATATCCAGGCGGGTTACGACAAGCAGACGCACGAACTGCCGAAGACAGAACTCGATCGCGCTCGGCTGTGTGTCGCGATGGGATTCGACGATTGGCCGGCGTTGCTGGACGCGCTCGAGAGACATCGCAACGTCGTTTCGGACCAGTTCGAGCGGGTCGCGTTTCGAGATCGTGGCACGGGCGAGGTGCAGGAAACCCGACACCTCGCGGAGCTTTGGGCTGCGGACGCTGAGGTCGACCGATGGCGGTCCGAGCTCGAGGAACTGGGCTTCGGCGCTGCTGCCGAACTGGCGGATCTCGTCGTCGAGTTCCGCCGCGCCGCGGGGACTCGAAAAGCCGACAGGGCTGCCGAGGAACGGCTGCAGGCCTTCATTCCGCAGCTGCTGATGGCGGCGAAGAACTGCGAGCATCCCGACACGGCCTTGGGTCGATGCTTCACGGTCATCGAACAGATTCTGAGGCGCAGCGCGTATCTCGCGCTACTCAACGAGAACCAGGCGGCGGCCATGCGATTCGTCCGTCTCTGCGAGCGCAGTGCGTACATTAGCCGGCAGCTGGCGCGGTACCCGCTCCTGCTCGACGAGCTTCTGGACTCGGCCGTCCTGAGCGACGCGATTCCGAAGGCCGAACTCGAGGCGGAGCGAAGCGCCAGGCTCGGCGACGAGAGCGACCTGGAAACGCGCATGGAACTCCTGGCGCACTTTCAGCGAGCGATCATGTTCCGCGTCGCCGTCGCCGACTTCAGTGGCGACTTGCCCATCATGAAAGTCAGCGACAGCCTTACGTGGCTGGCCGAGACGGTGCTCGACGAGGCTCTGGATTCAGCATGGAACGACCTCACGGCGCGGCACGGGGTCCCGCACTGTATCGTCGACGGGAATCGGCGTACGGCCGGATTCGGCATCATCGCCTACGGCAAGCTGGGTGGCCTGGAGCTGTCCTACGGATCGGATCTCGATATTGTCTTCCTGCACGACTCGGCGGGCAGCGAGCAGCAGACGGATGGAGACCGGCCGCTCGATAATGCGGTGTTCTTCTCGCGTCTGATCCGCCGATTGGTGCATTTTCTCACGACGCAGACGAGTGCCGGCGCGCTCTACGAAATCGACACCCGCCTGCGGCCGAGTGGGCGCAAAGGCTTACTGGTGACGAGTGTCGACGCCTTCCGCCGCTACCAGGACGAGAATGCGTGGACGTGGGAACATCAGGCCTTGCTTCGGGCCCGCGCGGTGGCCGGTGACAAAATAGTCCTCGGCGCATTCGAGCAGATTCGAGCAGAGGTTCTAAGAACCACCATCCGGCTCGACAGGCTGCGCGACGACGTAATCAGCATGCGAGCGAAGATGCGCGACGAACTCGATCGCAGCGGTGCCGAGACGTTCGATTTGAAGCACGGTCGTGGTGGCATCGGCGATATCGAATTCATCGTCCAGTTCCTCGTGCTCGCCAATGCCGCCCGTGAGCCGGCGCTCATCGAGTATTCAGACAATATCCGCCAGCTCGACGCACTCGCCGCCTGCGGTGTCGTAACTGCCGAGGAAGCCGAGGGCATGCAGCGGGTCTACCGTCATTATCGTCGACGCCAGCACCACCTGGCTCTCGAAACCGCGGCTCCTCTGCTGCCGGCGTCGGAATTCGGGAGCGAGCGTGATGCGGTCCTGGACCTGTGGGAGCGCACGTTCCAGGAGCGGTCTCAGGACTAGTGCCTGTTCGCGACCAGTATTGCGGCTGCGCCTCAACATGACGTGGCGCTCAGCGTATACTTCGCGCTCGATCCACTGAACGGGGACAAGCGTGGCAGCCAGAGCAGGAACGGTCGATCAGAACCTGATCCCGGCTAATGCACAACATCGATACCAGGTCCGCACGCGAGACCTGCCGTTGTCGTGTCCGATGCCGGGCATGTATCTGTGGAATTCGCACCCGAAGGTGTATCTGCCAGTCGAGGAGACTGGCGAGGCCAAGTGCCCGTATTGTGGTGCCCGGTATTTCCTCGGCGACGAGGAATAGGATCGCATCGATGCATATCGTGACCGGCGGTGCCGGCTTCATAGGCAGCAACCTGGTTCGACAACTGCTCGCCGCCGGCTGCGAGGAAGTGGTCGTCGTCGACGAACTCAGCGACGGCCACAAGTTCGTCAACATCGCGGATCTCGCGATCGCGGACTATCTCGACAAGGATGAATTCATGGATCGCCTCGAAGGCGGCGATTTCGACGGCGGCATCGACGCCATCCTGCATCAAGGTGCCTGCTCGGCGACCACCGAGTGGGACGGCCGCTACATGATGCGAAACAACTATGGATACTCGCAGCGCCTGTTGCACCACTGCCTCGAGAAGAAAATCCCCTATCTGTACGCTTCGTCCGCGGCGGTTTACGGTGCATCGAAAGCCTTCGCCGAGCATCCGGACAACGAACAGCCCCTCAACGTCTACGGCTACTCGAAGCTGCAATTCGATCGTTACGTCAGGCGGACGGTCGACACGTCATCCAGCCAGGTAGTCGGTCTCCGCTATTTCAATGTCTACGGCCCCCGCGAGCAGCACAAGGGGGCGATGGCCAGCGTTGCCTTCCATTTCAACAACCAGCTACTCGCCGACGGTGAGGTGCGCCTGTTCGAGGGCACCGACGGCTATGGGGACGGCGAGCAGCTGCGGGACTTCGTCTACGTGGACGACGTCTGCGCGCTCAATCTCTGGTTCCTCGAGCAGCGGGACGTTTCCGGCATCTACAACGCAGGTACCGGTCATGCGCAGACCTTCAACGATGTCGCGAACGCAGCGATCGACTGGCACGGCAAGGGCGCGATCCGATACGTTCCTTTCCCTTCGCACCTCGAGGGCGCCTACCAAAGCTTCACCGAAGCGGACCTGACCGCGCTCCGCGAGACCGGCTGCGACGTCGAATTCCGCCGCGTCGAGCAGGGCGTCCGCGACTATCTCGACGAACTCTCCGGCTGAGCCATGAGTGGCGCCGCAACGCTGGTCGTCGGACCCTCGTGGGTCGGCGACATGGTGATGGCACAGGCGCTGTTCGCCGATCTCAAGCGCCGGGATCCCGATCGACCGATCGACGTCCTTGCGCCTGGCTGGTCGTTGCCAGTGGTAGCCCGCATGCCCGAGGTGCGGGAGGGTTTCGCCGCGGAGACCGGTCACGGCGAGTTTGGCTTGTCGAAGCGCCGGCGGATCGGTCACGGTCTTCGCGGCCGCTACGATCGATCGATCGTCCTGCCGCGGTCCCTCAAGTCCGCACTTGTGCC
>CALZMR010000227.1 GCA_945788575.1 uncultured Woeseiaceae bacterium | reverse complement strand
CCGCCGCCCACCTGGAAACCGTCTTGCGCGTGCATGCGATTCTCGGGCGAATCACCGACTATCTCGTCAAACTTATCGGTCAACTTCTCGAACGTGACTTTCTTGAACTCGTCCGAAATATTGTTGAGCGCGTTGCGGAGACCGCGAGTCTGCAAGATACCGGCGACCAGGTATCCGGTTCGAACCTGCGCTTCTCCGAACATCAGCGTCCCGACCACCCAACCTCGCTCCACGGATTCTTCGACGTGCGCCGACAAATCGGAGATTGTCGTAGAGCCGCGAGGCAAGCGCTCCAGCGAATCCGTTATGTCGGCGGCCAGATGCGACGGCTCGACGTTGAACTGCCGGATTATCCGGTGCAGATCGGAGTCCTGCAGCTGCAGAATCTGGTGCAACCAATGCACGAGTTCCACATTGGGGTTGCCCTGCATCTTGCAGAACACGGTCGCCGCCTCGATGGCCTTGTAACCAACCTGGTTCAGCTTTCCGAATAGTGCAGCTCGACTAATTTCCGCCATGACGATTTCCTCTGCATTGGCGTCTTTGCGGGGCAATGGATGCCACACTCAGACTCGGTGTTTTAGTTATCTTTGTTGTTTGGCTTCGCGGTCGATTCTGTCCGACATCAGCCCCATTGGCCGCAGTACCACGTCATCTGCCGCCGTGTCCGACTTACACTCGCCGATCCAGCTCGTCCAGCCGAGTTGGCCGAAAGATCCGAGTTCGACCGTCGGTATCTCCTCGCCGACCAGGAGCAATCGAAGCTCCCAATCGAGTTCGTCGCCAACGTAGTTGCGGACCGTCGCACAAAGCCTCTCGAGCGATTGCTGACCTGGAAGGAAACGTTTGAAGTCCTGTACATTGACAGGTCCGCAGACGATGCGAAATTTGTGCTGGCCGCCCCAAACCCGTTCGCCGATGACCGCGGTTTCACCGAGCGTCGACGTTTCCGGCGAAAGCCCGAGTTCAATACGCGACTCGAGCGGCAACGGCATCCACTCTCCGACATACTGCTCGACATACATGGGTACGAGGAACAACTCCTCGAGCATCGCCTGCAGTCCTTCGGCAGGGCGCGTCTGCAACCCGAGGCGTCCGGCCATAAAGAGCTTCGCGTGATCATCGAGCGCATCGCGTTTCGTCAGCGCTTCCTGCCCCATCCCGAAGGTCGCTCCGACATATTTTGCGAACTGATCCTCGTCCGGCCGGTCGAGTTGCACCGTAGGCTGCACGTCCGCCCACGCTCTGTAGAACAGAGACATCATGCGGTGATGGAAGATGTCCGCGAATGCCCTGAAAGTGGGGTCGTGCGAAAGCCTCTCTCGGTCCCGCGCGTGCTCCGTAAGGTGCAGCGGCAACGGCCCGTTCGGCCCGAACATGCCGAAGAAGAAGCCGGACAAGTAATCTGGCGCATCTTCCGCGCCGGGCCGAAAACCCGCCAGCATCGACGGTGCGAAAGCCAACGAAGGCTCCTGGCCAAGGCGTACGGGCTCGCCGCCGGGCTTCTGCGCTTTGCCTATTCGATCCAGATGAGGGTTAGCCGCCTCGATCAGGCGCATGGCCTGAAAGAAGTTGAAGCGATGAGGCGCCGACTCCAGCGCCTGCATCAGCGCTACAGTCTCGGGCGTCGCCCGATTCGAGCTGGCCATCTGGCTACCTCACCCCGATCATCTGTTTTCAAGACCAATTCTGAAAAGGAATTCGTCGACACGTACCTCGCGAGAAACTCCTCGAGCACCGAGCCGAGCAGGAATACACCTGTACCTTCGAACGCGCCGTCCTCGCATTCGACCGTTACCTCGAGTCCGCGCCCGAAGGAGATCGGCCCGGTGGTCGGCAATCGCCGAGTAACAGGCCGCGACGATACGGATTTCACGCCTTCAATCTGGCGCTGGGTTGCGGCGTCGGACTCGTCCGAATAGAGGGACAGAATCTCTCTGAGCGCGACGGCCCCTTCATCGCTGTTGTCGTCAACGAGTGACATGTAATTCAAAGACAGGTGGCTTATCAGACGCCACGATGCATCCCCGTTTGCCAGCGACGGCCTTGGGCGAGTCGGGCCAGCGACGCAGCGAATCGACTTCACCGGCGCGCCGGTCTCGAGTGTGAAGTCAGTCTTGCCCTTGCCCAGCAAGACCTGAAGCGGCAGGTCGCGGTTCGTGCACATCGTGCGGATCGCGAGTTGCTTCAGTTCACCCGAGAAAGGCGCTTGAGTGGTATCGACCAGCGAAATGTAGACTTCGCTGCCGACGTAGCTGGCTCTGGAACCGACCTTGCGCTGTCGTGTGGAGAGCATTCTGGGCTCTCTCTGCGCCGTGTAATAGGCCATCTGCTCGTGTCGGAGCCCGGCATCGCGGCTTGCATAGAACGGCAGGAACTCGACCTCGTCATCCGCGCCCGAACCGTATCCTCGCACGCCGGTTACTGCATACACTTCGAAATCGAGCGGCCGAGTACGATCGGGCAATACATGAAATGTCGGCTGACCGCGGTCGACGTGGATTCTGTCCGCCGTCTTGTCGAAGAGATTGATGATCGGCGCACAGTTCAGAGCAAAGGTCTTCTTGTCGATGGTGTTTTCGAGACCACCGACGCTGCGATCGAGCAGAACGACGACCTCCAGTTCGGTGCCGGTGCACTGACTTACGCCTGCCTTAAGGTCGCAAAGTTCCACGAACAGGTAGCGCTCTGGAAAGGCGAAGTACTCCTGAAGCAAGCGATAGCCCTGAAACGACCGTCGCGTGTACGGGAGCAACGACTGTTCATTGTCAAAGCCCAACGATCTGACACTCGACTTCTCGAGACGCACCTGCCATGGATCCTTGCCGCCTTTCGGGCGAATGATCGTGCCCGTGCAGTTCGCGAGCATCTGCTCGTAGACCTTCTTCGGCAGTTCATCCGCGCCCCTCAAATACAGGGCCAGAGAATCGAGTGGGAGTTCGTCGAAGGCAAGCCCGGCCGTCGCGCGAAAACGAAATCGAATGCCCGCCTTCGCGCCGCGCAGGTCTTTGAGGCCCAGATTGGCGAGCGCGCTGGTTCCCGAAAAATACCGTGCTTCTGTCAGCTCGACTGGCCACAACGTGAGATCGTGGGCCGTCGTGTAGGTGCAGGTCGTTTGATCGCCCTTACCCAGCGTGCTCTGCATCGGGGATCCCCGTGGAATTGAGAATCCCGTTGCCAGACCGCCTTCATTCAGGTCCGGATCGAGTTTCACCACCGCCATCGAGGGCGTAGGCGCCAGGTAGTGCGGATAGATGAGCTCGAAAAGATGCTGCGTGAAGCGCGGAAATTCTGCACCGATCTTGAGCTGCACCCTGGCAGCCATGAAGGCAAAGCCTTCGAGCAACCTCTCCACGTAGGGATCGGCACAGTCGATTCCCTCCATGCCGAGCCGTCCGGCGATCTTCGGGAATTCCTTTGCGAACTCGGCGCCCATGTCGCGCACATGGTGCAGTTCCTGGTTGTAATAGCGAAGTAGTCGCGGATCCATGCCTTTCGCCCTAGCCGCTCGTCTCGTTAATAGTCGTCGTGCCGGTCTCCAGATCGAGATCGGTACTCAGGTAGAGGCTGATGGGCAGTGGCTGCGCCCATAGCTGGCCTTCGATCACAAACGACAGCGTCCGGTTGCTCATCTCCTCATCGCTCAATGAAACCTTGACCGAAAGGGAGTTGGCCAGGATGCGTGGTTCGAAATCGAGAATCGCCTGCTTGATTTCCCGCTCGACGGCACGGATGTCCGTCGATGCGGAAGTCGTGCCGGCCAGATCGGTGACACCGTAATTGAGAACGGAACTGCCCACTTCGGGGTACGGATCGAGATCCTCGGTCATGGCGAGATTGCCGCAATTGAGCAGCCACGCGAGGTCTCGCAGCACACTGCGCTTGAGACGATTAAGGGAGAGAACGCGCTGAGCTCGCGACTCGACTTTGGTTTCGGGCTCGTTGTCCGTGAGCCGATCGAGCAACGAGGGTTGAAGCCGCTCCTGGAGGCTGAGCTCAGCCATCGTTCAACTCAGCTCGCATCCTCGCCCGTCGCCTCGACCTCGAACTTAATGTCGCGAACATCGAGAAGCGAGTAGTCGGCCTGGTCCGTTGCCAGCATGCGCTGGCCGAGACCAAAGTAGCTGCCTTCCCCTTTCTCCTCCCACTCCGTCCGCCGCGCAAGGCGCAGGCTGTCGTTCGAGGTTCGTTGTGTATCCGGATATCTGACCGGCAACAAGGCAACAGCCTCACCGCCGTTTGCCCACGAGAACTGAGCGGGCACCCAGACGATATCGCGAAGGTCCTCCGGAGCCTCGACTTTCACCGATGCGACGCGATGCATCGGAATCCAGTAGTACCCTCCGTTCAGGATCGCCTCGAAGAAAGGACCAATCCTTGAATCTGCATCCGCGAGCCACTCGAATGGCTCGCCATTAATAGTCCCGGGAGTCGCGGGTGCCTGCTCATACGCTTCATCGCGCAATGAAGCCGCTTTGGCGAGTTCACCGTGCCCGGCAAGCTTGACGGCCTCGAGCGCCAATGCGATCCACTGCTCCGGGTCGCCGAAGACCAGCGGCGATCGCTGACCCGCAAACACCTGTTCTCGCAGCGCTTCGCAACCGAGGGCTTCACGATAGGTCTGAACCATCGGATAGGCCTTGGCCTCCAACTCGCCTGCGACATTGAGCTGATTCAGTGCCCGATCCCAATCGCCCGTAACCGCGAGCAACTGGAATAGGAACGTCCTGTGTTCGGCCTTGGCAGGGTCATCTCTGACGCTCTCCTTAACAGCCGTAAGCGCCGCGTCCAAGTTACCCTGTTTGAGAAAATCCTCGGCTTGCATCGATGCCCGCTTCTTCTAGTTGTTTTCGATTGGCGAAGCGGCCCGAATGGTCTCGAGCATCAGCTCGAGGCCAATCGGGCCTGTCCACGAATCAGTTTCAGACGTCTGGCCGCCGACCGAACCTTAGCCGGGTTCGTTAGCCGAAATATTCCAGTCGTACTTAATCGGCGTATCGCCCGATCCGTCTTCTTTCTGTTTGCTGTACTGGTAGTGAACTTCAGCAAAATTCAGGGTGACATTTTCCGTCAGGCGATCCTCACCACCCGAGCCG
>CALZMR010000226.1 GCA_945788575.1 uncultured Woeseiaceae bacterium | reverse complement strand
GACGGCGAGACCTGAGACCGGACCGCCCGGCAGTAGTTAAGAGACTACCGGGCGATCAATAGCAGGTTCAGACCGCTCCGCGCCGCTCCTCGAGCCTGGCACGAATCTGATGCGCCTTCTCTTCGGTAATGGAGTAGGACGCGACGGCCCAGATGGCGACACCCGAAGCGGCAGCCGGGAACAATGCGTCGAACAGCCTCATATAGTGAATCGACTCGGGGGCCTGATTACCACCCAGCTCGACATCGAAGCCGGTCGCAACGAGGAGTATGCCGCCACCGGCGATCGCGACGGCTTGTCCGAGTTTCACGACCCACCAGAAGATCGATCCGTACATGCCTTCGCGCCTCTCGTGAGTCTGGAGCTCGTCCGCGTCGACAACGTCGCAGATCATCGACGGCATTAACGTAAACAATCCCGCGAGGCCGAAGGCCATCAGCGGGGCCGGGATGAGCACGAGCCACGGATTGTCCGGCGTATAACAGAACCACTTCAGGCCGTAACCGACCATCGATATGCCGGTGGAAAAGAAGAACGCCCTGCGTTTGCCGATCTGCGTCGATAGCCAGGTGACGAAGGCAATGACGCCGAGCGCCGTAATTGCTTGTACGAGTCCTGAATGACCGACGAATTTCGCACCCTCGCCTGCGTCGCCGCCGAACACGTAGTAGATGATGACGTAGGACTGGAACGACGCGATGAGGATGAAGCCATTGAAGACGAGGAACGTTGCGAGACAGAGCTTTCTAAACGGGGCAAATCTCAGCGTAGTTGCGAAGCCCGTGAAGAAGTTCTCCATTCCCGGCGACTTACGGAAGAGCGTGCCGCCGTGCTTCGCGAGTACGGCAAGGCTTGCACCGGACGCCGAGCCGCCACGGACCGATTCGGCAATGGCTTTACGCGCCTGGCCGAGATAGAGGCGATTGCCGACAAAGCCCAGCACGACAGCCGGCACGATCCAAAGAGAGGCAGTGGCCCATTCCGCCACGAAGGCCAGGACGGCCGGCAGCGGGGCCGATTCGACGAATGCGGCAGACGAGTAACCGACGTAGGCGAGGGCCGCGGCGAGAGGCACAAACACGATCAGCGGCAGCCACATCTTGCGGTAGACCAGCCAAAAAACCGATAGCAGCAGCGCCGACCAGTTGAAACTGGAGGCCGTATGCACGGCCGCGTCAGCGTGTGCCGGGGAGCTGTCCGGCAACCATTTCGCGAGGTAATAGTCAGCCTCGGCACCTGCGAACGTCTTCAGCGAGCGTTCTTCAAGTTCGCTGGTCGACAGCCCCCGGAGTTCCTCGTCGACCGCGTGTTCTGTGTGCTCAGCTGCCTCTTCCTCCTCAACGGACTGGAACCGCTCGCGCAGGAATATTGCGGGGAGCACGCCAATGCCGACTACGGCTACTGCGATCATAATCGCGAGTCCGGCGGCGCCGTCCGTGACGTTGTCGAACAAGCGCTCGCTGTACATGATCGCGAGGAAGTACGGGGAGATCATGTAGGCGATACTGCCGACGAAGTTCTGAGTGCCCATCAGCCGAGTGCGTTCGTGGTAGTCGGGCGTGAGTTCGTAGCCCAACGCGACCCACGGCGTGGCGAACATGGTGTAGGCGAGATAGAAGATCAGCGAGCCGCCGAGGAAGTACCAGAAATAGAAGTTCTCGCTCTTGCCGTCGGGCAGCTGCCAGAGAATTGCAAAGATGACGCCCACGAGGATCGCACCGACGAAGATGTAAGGGCGTCGCCGTCCCCACCGGGACTTGGTGTTGTCCGAGATATAGCCCATCAACGGATCGGTGACTGCGTCGGTGACGCGGGGCAGGGCGCCGAGCAGTCCGACCAGGGCCGGGCTCATCCCGAAGCCCAGGTTGAGCACGATGATCATGCCGCCGATCGCGGCTGCCAGGATATTGTTGACGAAGGCGCCAAGCCCGTAAATCAGTTTGTGAAGAATTGAAATTCGGTCTTCGGGTGCGGTCCCGAAATGCGTCACATCACTCATTATTATTATCCGTCAATGTGCTGGTCGAACTACTGCCCGATCGTGTATCACTTTGACAGCGCTGTCAAATGTTGCTAAAACCGACCCGCCGCCTCTGCGAGCATAAAAATCACACGCGTTGCTCGAGCAAATGACGCTGGCCGAGAAGATCGGACAGATGCGCCAGATCAACGCGAGCGACGGCTATCCGCCGGACTGGCTCGGCGACGAGCTACGTGCCGGTCGTGTCGGGTCCATCCTCAACAATGTCGACGTCGGCATGGTCAACGAGATGCAGCGAATCGCCGTCGAGGAGAGCCGGCTCGGTATTCCGCTGCTGGTCGGGCGCGACGTTATTCACGGATTCAAGACCGTTATGCCGATTCCGCTCGGTCAGGCGGCCACATGGAATCCGGACCTGATACGTGATGGCGCAAGTGTTGCTGCGAGAGAAGCTGCGACGACCGGTGTCAACTGGACCTTCGCACCGATGATCGACATCTCGCGAGACGCGCGCTGGGGGCGGATAGCCGAGAGTCTCGGCGAAGACGCGTATCTGACCAGCGAACTGGGTGCAGCCATGGTTCGCGGCTTTCAGGGAGACGACCTGTCCGAGTCGGGAACCATCGCGGCCTGCGCCAAGCACTTCGCGGGCTATGGTGCTGCCGAAAGCGGCCGGGACTATGCAACCACGAATATTCCGGAGAACGAGCTACGCAATGTCTACCTGCCGCCATTTCAGGCCGCGGTAGACAGCGGCGTAAGCAGTTTCATGACATCGTTCTCGGATCTCGATGGCGTGCCTGCGACCGGCAACGCGTTCCTGCTCCGGCAGGTATTGCGGGACGAGTGGGCGTTCGACGGTCTGGTCGTGAGCGACTGGGACTCCGTGCGGCAGCTGCAGATACACGGTCTGACCGAGAATGATCGCGAGTCCGCATTCGAAGCCGTCACAGCGGGCGTCGATATGGAGATGCACGGCGACGCCTACGCAAATCACCTGGAATCGCTGATTGAAGACGGCCGCGTGGATATCGCGACCGTCGATGCTTCTGTAGCGAACATCCTCAGAATCAAATTTCGGCTGGGCCTGTTCGAGAACCCATTCACAGATCCGGACAGCCTGCCGCCCATCGGCGACCCAGAGGCGCTCGAAACGGCAGAGCAGCTAGCACTGCAAAGCGTTGTCATGCTCAGGAACGAAGGCGGCGCGCTGCCGCTGTCGGCTGAGTCGATGAATTCGGTTGCTGTCATCGGGCCGCTGGCCGACGCCCCTATCGAGCAGCTCGGCACGTGGATCTTCGATGGCGACCGGGAACTGAGCATCACACCGATGCATGCGATTCATACGCTTGTCGGCCACGATATCGACGTTCGCTATCTGCGGGCGATGGAAACGTCACGAAGCCACTCGACTGAGGCCTTCGACGAAGCGGTCGAGATTGCCTCGGAAACCGACGCGGTAGTTCTGTTCCTGGGCGAGGAGTCCATTCTCTCCGGCGAGGCGCATTCGCGAGCCGATATCAGCCTGCCGGGCGCCCAGGCCGAACTGGTGCGACGGGTCCGGGCAACCGGCAAGCCGGTCATCGCCGTCATTCTGGCGGGCAGGCCGCTGACGCTGACAGATATTGTCGATGACGTCGATGCAATATTGTTCGCCTGGCACCCGGGAACAATGGGCGGTTCGGCAATCGCGGATATCCTGTTCGGTCGGCAATCGCCGTCCGGAAAGCTACCGGCGACGTTTCCGCGCATGGTTGGGCAGATTCCGATCTACTACAACCAGAAGAACACCGGCAAACCGCCGTCACCCGACACGGTCGTTCATATCGACGACATCGATGCGCATGCTCCGCAGCTTTCGCTGGGAATGACGGCGTTTCACCTCGATGCCGGCTACACGCCGTTATTCCCGTTCGGATTCGGGCTTTCGTATACGCGGTTCGAGTACCGGGACATCGAGATCGGTTCGGATGAGATTCGCCTGGGCGAGTCGCTGCTCGTCAGCGCAGAACTTGCGAACGTCGGCGACGTTGCGGCGGATGAGATCGTGCAGCTCTACGTTCGCGATCTCGTCGGCAGCGTTACTCGCCCGGTGCGCGAGTTGAAGGGATTCCGGCGCGTTCGGCTCGAGCCGGGTGAAAGCGCCCGAATAGAATTCACGCTGCACACAGATGACCTGGCGTTTGTCGGTCGCGACATGCAGCGATCGGCGGAGCCGGGCGAGTTCCACGTCTGGATCGGCGGCAGCTCCGAGGCTGACCTCCAGGCGAATTTTCGCATCGTCGCAGACGACTGACCCCGGGGCTCGAATATGAAGTACAACGCAAGATTCACAACTACGGTTGCTATGATCGTTGCCCTTGGCGGATTCCTGATGGGATTCGATGCGTCAGTGATCTCGGGCGTCGTCGGTTTCATCGAGACGGAGTTCCAGCTGACCAAGATCGAGCTCGGCTGGGGTGTGTCGTCACTTGCGCTGGCTGCGACGATCGCGATGATGGCAGCAGGGCCGCTCAGCGATCGCTTCGGCAGGCGGCCGGTCTTGAAGGTCGCTGCGCTGTTGTTCGCAGTCTCGGCGATTGCGTCCGCGATCGCGCCCAACTTCATCACGCTCGTCATAGCCCGCATGGTTGGCGGTCTTGGCGTCGGTGCGGCGCTGATCATCGCGCCGATGTACATCGCCGAGATTGCTCCGGCCGAAGTTCGCGGCAGGATGGTTTCCTTCAACCAGCTGAATATCGTCATCGGTATTACCGCGGCGTTCTTCAGCAATTACCTGATATTGACGCTCGGTGAGTCGGGGCCGGCCTGGGCGGAGGCAGTTCACCTCGGCGAATGGAACTGGCGCTGGATGCTCGGAATCGAGACCTTGCCGGCAGTTCTGTATTTCTTCGCTCTGTTAATGGTGCCGGAAAGCCCCCGCTGGTTGGCGCTGAAGGGCCGTGAGGATGAAGCTCTGAAGGTGCTCGAGCGGGTCACCGGGCCGGAGCAGGCAGCCAAAGATCTGCGTGCGGTGCACGCGAGCATCGAAGCGGAAGCCGAGATCGAAACCGTCTCGGTCCGAGACTTGTTTCATCCATCGCTGAAACTCGTCCTGACCATTGGCATATCCATTGGAATCCTTCAGCAAATCACAGGCATCAACGCCGTGTTCTTCTACTCGCCGATGATCTTCGAGCAATCCGGGATCGGTACCAACGCCGCGTTCATGCAGGCCGTGCTGGTTGGGCTCGTCAATCTGGTCTGCACGGTCGTGGCGATGGCGCTGATCGACAAGCTCGGCCGGCGGCCGCTGCTCGGCTTCGGTATGGCGGGCATGGCCATACTGACGCTCTCCTATGGGTTCGGTGCGGCAACCTACTCGCTCAGCGAGACCGCGATCATGGGTCTTTCCGGAGACGTTGACCGTACGGCACTCGTCGCGATCGCCGACGTGGTGTACAACAGCGACATCGATTTTCGCGAGTCAGTATCGTCGCTCATCGGCGCGGCGGCATACCAGCAGCACGAGTCGGCCCTCGTCAGCAGCGCCATTGCACTCAATCCGAAGCTGATTCTCGTTGCCATTCTCGGTTTCGTCGGCAGTTTCGCGATTTCGCTCGGGCCGATCATGTGGGTGTTGTTCTCCGAGCTATACCCGAACAATATGCGCGCGACGGCGATATCGTTTGTGGGACCGATCAATTCAGTGATCGCGTTCCTCGTGACGCTCATTTTCCCGTGGGAATTGGCGAACATCGGTAACGCCGGCACGTTTCTGATCTTCGGCCTATTCGCGCTGGGCGGGCTCGTGCTGATGATGCGTATCCTGCCGGAGACGAAAGGCCGCTCTCTCGAAGAGTTGGAAGAGCTGCTCGTAAAGCATTGAGCAATGAAGTCGGGCGACGCTCGGCTGCGGAGGTATTGATGAAGAAAAGTGGATTGCTCGCAGCTGTTGTGGCTAGCGTTCTCATCGCGTTCCCCGCCGAGGCCCCATCTCAGGCGAACGACGCACCCGCCCTGTATGTTGTTGTGGAGTGCATGAAGTCCTCGGGTCCGGAGTATGTCTACATTGAGACCGAACTCTGGCAGCCCGTGCATCAGGCGCTCGTCGATGCCGGCAAGCGAAATAGCTGGGCGCTGTATGAGGTGGTCTATGGTGACCGGACGGTCTGCGATTACTACACGGTCACGACGTATCTCGGCGAACAGCAGCTCAACGCCGATCCGGCTTACGGAGCGTTGTTCGCAGAGGTTCTTCCCGACGTCGATGTGGAAGCCGCGATGGTACGCACCAACGCGGCGCGCGAGCGACTGTCGACCGAACTCTGGCGCCTGATCGACAGTACTGACGTCGGGGCTCACAGTTATGCGGTGATGAATCGGATGTTCGCCGACGATCCGCTGACCTACGAGCAAATGGAGTCCCGAGTATTCAAGGCCGCGCATCAGGTTCTCATCGACGAAGGGCACAGGGTAGGCTGGGGTGTGTTCGAACTCGTGTCACCTATTGGCAGCGAGATTCCGTACAACTACGCCACCGTCGATCTTACGAATGAGATCGGGCCCGTTCCGATGGCCGAAGCGATGCTGACGGCGAATCCCGACCGGGATCTCGACGAGATGTACGAGTTGCTGGAGCTGCGTGACCAGGTCCGCTCGGAGACTTGGATGCTAGTGGCGACAACCGTCGCGCCAACCACGGAGTGAAGCGATGAATCGGTTTATGAAATACGGAGTCCTGGCGCTCATCGCGCTGCTCGCAGCCTGCGGTGGAGCCGATGAAACCACCGGCTACAGCCAGGGTCCCACCGATCTGTTGGCCGATGAGGTGATGGCCGTCGCCTATTCGGGATTTCGTGAGGGGCAGCACCCCGACCGCGGCGACGGAGCCGTGAATCCGAGCGACGAGGAGATTCTCGAGGATCTGCAGATCCTGGCGGATCACGATTTCGGCCTGATTCGCATGTACGACGTCGGTGAGAACACGGTCACCACGTTGGAGCTCATTCGCGAACACGATCTGCCGATCAAAGTCCTGCTAGGAGTCTGGCTGCGGGCGGAATTCAGCAATCACGAAGGTTGCCCATGGCTGGATGAGCCGATTCCCCAGTCGGAGCTCGATACGAACTCGGTCGCGAATGCTGAAGAAGTTCAGCGCGGCATCGAACTCGCAAACGAGTACGCCGACATCATCGTTGCCGTCAACGTCGGCAATGAGGCGCTTGTTAGCTGGAATGATCACATGGTGCCGCTGGAGAACGTCATCGCTTATGTGAGGCAGGTGAAAGCGGCTATTGCGCAGCCGGTGTCTGTCGCGGACAACTACGAATGGTGGATCCAGGACGGCGCGCCGCTTGCCGCGGAACTGGACTTCATCGGCGTGCATACCTATCCCGCGTGGGAGGAGAAGGCGATCGATGAAGCGCTCGCGTATACGATAGAGAACATCGAAGGCGTAAGGGCGGCGTTGCCGGACAGCTCCATTGCAATTCTCGAAGCGGGCTGGGCGACGACGGCCCTGGAGTTCCCCGAGCAGGCCAGCGAGGAAAATCAGACCCGGTACTACCGTGAAATGTCTGAGTGGGCCACGGAAACGAACACGACTGTGTTCTTCTTCGAAGCGTTCGATGAACCGTGGAAAGGCAACCCGGACAATGCGGATGGCGCCGAGAAGCACTGGGGAATGTGGTTCGTCGACCGTACGCCGAAACAAGTGATCGCCGAACTGTTCGGCGGCCATTGATCGGCGAGCAACGATGGTCGGCGCGGCCAACATCTCACTGCGCGGTCTGCGTACTTTTTGCGTAGCCGCTCGCCACGGAAGTTTTCGGACGGCTGCGGAGACGCTGTTCATCACTCCGTCGGCCGTGAGTCATCAGATCAAGAGTCTCGAGGAAGAACTGGGCGAGAAATTGTTCGAGCGCAGCGGCAGGGATCTGGCCCTCACGGATATCGGACAGTCACTCTACGACGATATACGACCACTCCTTGAACAGCTCGATACGGTTGCCGCCGGCTACAAGAAAGGTCGACGAAGAAGTTCCGTGCGCATATCGGTGCAGCCGTTCTTCGCCAGCGAGTATTTCGTTCCCCGACTCAGCGAATTCACGGCTGACAATCCAGAGATCGACATACAGGTCGGAACCAGCGACGAGTCCACCGAGAAGCATCCGGCGGAAGCCGATCTCTCGATCCGCCTGTTCAAGAATCCGCCAACCGACATGCCGTCGAATCGACTGTTCCCGTTGCGCATGGCGCCGACAGGTTCGCCCGACTTCAAGAAGGCGCTCAAAGTTCGCGGCAAACGAATCGTCAGCGAGTTTCCGTTACTCGTTCACGAGTCGCGGCCAAAGGCGTGGACGCAGTGGTCCGCCGCAGCCGGTATCGAACTGCCGAAGGAGAGCAAAGTCACCCGCCTGGAATCGATGATCGCCATCGTGCGCGCCGCCGAGCGCGGCTTGGGCGCGGCGCTCGTTCCCGTGCCACTGGCCGACCAATGGTTCCGACAGGGCAGTATCGTCAAGCTGTTCCAGCAGGAACTCGTCGCCGATGTGAGCTACTACCTTGTCTGCAACAAGGATCGAACGAACTTCCCGGCGGTGCGTGAGCTGGAGGCCTGGATTCTGGAAAACTTCGCAGAAGACGACTGAGTCCTATGCACGCCTCCACCTGAAGATTGTTCCCTTGAGTGTCGGTCCGAGGAGGCGAGGGGCAGGCGCCTCGCGCGGATCGGAGCCACGTGAATTTTACTCATCCCAGGCGTGAGATTTTTTCGTTTGAGACAGGGTCCAATTGCCCCTAGATTGTGTGCATCGAGCCGGCTATGGCCGGCCTGGTGGAAAGCAACCCTGATCCATTATTGGAGAAAGACCATGATCCACAAAGCCAGAAAGGTACGTGACCCGTTCGCGTTCAGTCTTGGCGGGATGGCGACGATCGCCTCGGTCGTTGCTCCGCCCGTAATCGCCGACGATGAAATCAACAAGATTCTCGACGCGCGCGCGGCAAGGGACAGCTCGCAAGGTCCCCATTTGCCCCTGTTCTCACAGACCGACTACGCGCAGGTCTGCTGCGCATAATTCGGTTTGTAGGGACGCGACGTCAACGCCGCGGCCCGCTTCTGCCGAATCGGTAGCGAGGAGCCTGTGCCGAAAGCCACTGTCTACGACGTAGCAAAACTCGCTGAGGTCTCGATAAAGACCGTCTCGCGAGTCGTGAACGGCGAACCGAACGTTCGTCCGTCGACGAAACAGCGAGTCGATCGCGCGATCGCCGAGCTTGACTACCGACCCAGCGAAGCGGCTCGACGCCTGGCATATCAACGCGTTCGAGCCGATTTGCTGAAGCAGCAGTTTCCGACCTGAGCTGCTGATCTTCTCACCGAGATCCGGTGAGTCCCATTTCATTCTTCTTGTCTGTCGCGAACACGGGGGCCGCTGCTATTGCGCGAGCCCTGAGCGGTCGTGGAACCGTGTGGTTCGCTGGCAGGCACCCAACCTGGGAGATACGACCATGTCCAACAAGACCGACAAGGCGCGTGATCCGTTTTCGTTCAGTTTGCGTGGCATGACGACGATAGCGTCATTCGTCGCGCCGACTGCTATTGCGATTAACCGCATGAACCATGCCCGCGATGCGCAGGCCGACGAAGTAGAGAGCAATCCGCCCGACACCGCCTTGACGCCGCCGACCAGCAAACAACTCTTCGGCCGGTTCTGGCTGCGTGCCGCGCGCCGCGCTTCCTGACCCGAAGCAGCAATCAACAGTTGTGGCCGGGCATCGTCGCCCGGCTGCAACGCTCACCAGAAACTTTCCGTCCGGAACGACGACGCTTCATCGAGGGCCGATTTGCGTTCTTCGCCAGCGTTGGATTATCTTTTCGCGCCTTGCTAATCCGTGGGGCGTCGCATGACGGACGGTCGACCAAAATTATTTCTGGCAGCGCTGCAGGCGGCGGCGTTGCTCGTGGTGTCCGCCTGTGGCGGGGGAGGCGGCGATGCGCCAAATGTCGTGACAACCCCGCCACCGCCGCCACCACCGCCGCCGCCACCACAGCCGCCACCACCCACCAGCAACGTAACCATTAGCAATCCGACGTTGACGGTGGCGGACAACTTCGATGTATCGCCAGGCGATACGCTGACGTTGATCTGGAGTGACGAGTTCAATGGCGCCGCGCTTGATCCTGAGGTCTGGTTCTTCGAGACCGGCGATGGCAGTCAGTACGGTATTCCGGGCTGGGGCAACAATGAGCTTGAGTACTATCTGCCGGACAGCGCGCAGCTCGACAACGGGATGCTCGTCATCACCGCGCGCGAAGAGCCACAGAACGGATACAGCTACACGTCGGCCAGGATCAATACGCGCGATCGATTCGCATTCCGCTACGGTCGGATCGAATCGCGCATGCGCCTGCCTGGCGGGCAGGGGCTTTGGCCGGCTTTCTGGCTGTTGCCTCAGGACTTCGCTTAC
>CALZMR010000225.1 GCA_945788575.1 uncultured Woeseiaceae bacterium | reverse complement strand
CGAGTAGACGGCGGCCAGCGCGGCTTCCGGAATACGGTTAATTGCCGGCCAGGGCCGCTCGACGCCGCCGCGAGTATTCGCTCCGGCGCGCCCACAACAACGCCAATCCGGCTACAATACGCGGCCTTGCTCTTCAGTTGACGGGCTAAAACTCTCGCGGCTGCGCTGCTACGATCTCGCTCTGGCATGACGAAGTCGCGTGTTTGCTCGACAAAGCTGTTTCGATTTCACCTTCGCTTGACGGACTAATATGATCGCTCGACTTCGCTGCTTGGTATTGCTCGGCGTGTTTTTCGCGGCGGGCGCATTCGCTCAGACGCAACCGATCCCTTCGCCACCCATCATTGGCGCGAAGAGCTTCCTGATGATCGACAGCACGACGGGCCACGAACTGGCTTCTTTGCAGCCCGACGAGAGACTCGCGCCGGCGAGCCTCACGAAGCTGATGACGGCATATGTCGTCTTCCAGTCGCTGGGCAACGGCCAAATTGCCCTCGACGAGCTGGTGACCGTCAGCGAGAAGGCGTGGCGAACCGATGGCTCCCGTATGTTCATCGAGGTGGGATCGCGGGTCGCGGTCGAGGATCTCCTGCTCGGCATGATCGTGCAGTCGGGCAACGACGCAAGCGTCGCACTCGCGGAGCACATTGCAGGCGACGAATCAGTGTTCGCGGAACTGATGAATCAGTACGCGCGGCAGATCGGCATGAACGCCAGCCACTTCGTCAACGCGACCGGCCTGCCCAGCGAAGATCACTATTCGACGGCGCGTGACCTGGCCACGCTGGCTCGGGCGATTATTCAGGACTTCCCCGAGTTCTACCGCTGGTACTCCGTCAGGGAATTCACGTGGAACGAGATCACCCAGCCGAACCGCAACCGGCTGCTGCTCCGAGACGATTCGGTCGACGGCATGAAGACCGGTATGACCGACGACGCCGGATGGTGCCTGGTGTCATCGGCCGAACGCAACGACATGCGCATCATCGCGGTCGTGCTGGGCACGTCGAGTGACCGCGCACGAATCGACGGCAGCCAGGCACTGTTGAATTATGGCTTCCGTTTCTTCGAGACGAGACTCCTGTATCGGGCCGGCGAGGCCATCACGACGGCTCGGATCTGGAAGTCGGCCAACGAGAACACGCCACTGGGTGTCCTCGAGGATCTCTACATCACGATCCCGCGTGGCTCATACGAGTCCCTGGAGATGATCCAGACATTACCGGCGACCCTGATGGCGCCGGTCGCGCAGGGCCAGCCGCTTGCCGAAATATCGGTGAGCCTGAACGGCGAACAACTGGTCGATGAGCCGCTGCGCGCGCTCGATGACAATCCACGAGGATCATTCTGGCAACGCACACGCGACGGCGTCAGTCTATGGTTCGAGTAGGGGCCTGTGTAATGAGCGAAGAGACGCTTTTGAAATTCCCGTGCGACTTCCCGATCAAGATGATGGGCAGAGACACGCCGGAGTTTGTCGCCATGGCACGCGCGCTCGTCGAGAACCACGCCGGGCCGCTCAGTGACGAAGCCATACAGACGGCACAAAGCCGGAACGGGCGTTTCGTCTCCGTCACCGTCACGATCTCGGCGACGAGCCAGCAACAGCTCGACAATATCTATCGTGACGTGTCGGCGCATGACGATGTGCTCATGGCTCTCTAGGCGAACATGCAGCTAACCGTCCGCGATCTCGGCCGCACCGACTATGAGCCTGTCTGGCGCGCAATGCAGCACTTCACGGAGACCCGTGACGACACGACCGGCGACGAAATCTGGTTCACGCAACATGAGCCCGTATTCACGCTCGGTCTGAATGCGAGCCGCGAACATTTGCTGGCACCCGGCGACATTCCGGTCGTACAGATCGACCGAGGGGGTCAGGTGACCTATCACGGTCCCGGCCAGTTGATGATCTATCCGCTCATCGATCTGCGCCGCGCAGGCCTCGGCGTGCGCCCGCTGGTGACCGCGCTGGAGCAGGCGGTCGTCGAACTTGCCGGGGACTACGGAATCGATGCGGCCAGCCGCGCGGACGCCCCCGGCGTCTACGTGGATGGTGTAAAACTCGCGAGCGTCGGCCTGAGAATCCGCCGCGGCGCCAGCTACCACGGCATGGCGCTCAACGTCGATGTCGACCTGGAACCGTTCTCTCGCATCAACCCCTGCGGTTTCTCGAATCTCGACGTGACGGATCTCGCGAGACTCGGTGCGGAGCGCGACCTCGACGCCGTGCGGCGCAAGCTGCTGCCGCATTTCCTCGCGCACCTCGGCATGCGGGACGCCGACCTCGTCGAGGCCGGCAACGGTATTCCTGAAATCAGGACTGCGAGTGGTTGAGCGCTTGCAGGCGTTCCGGCGTGCCGACGTCGACCCAAAGCCCCTCGTAAAGACTGCCGGTCAGGCGTCCGGCCCGAGCCGCTTCGAATAGCATCGGCGCGAGCGGAAAACGGCCCGCCTCGCAGTCCTCGAAGAAATCCGGCCGGTAGATGGCGACTCCGCTGAACGTCAGCTTCGGTCGCTCGCTAACGGCAATCCTGCCGTCCTCGAGATCGAAGTCACCGGCGGTCTTGTGCTCGGGCGTCGGTACCAGCATGAGATGACCAAGCGCATCGTCGGCGAGACTCGTCGGTATCGGCATGTCGGTGAAGACATCGGCGTTGACGACAATAAAGGGGGCGTCGCCGAGTAGGGGCAACGCACGGTGAATGCCGCCGCCGGTTTCCAGGATATCGTCGCCCTCCGGGCTGTAGGCTACCGTGAGTCCCCAGGCTTCGCCCGACCCGACGCGCTCGGCGATCTGTTCGCCGTGCCAACCCAGATTGACGACCACATTCTCGACGCCAGCCGTTCGCAGAGCCTCGAGGTGGTGCTCGATGAGCGGCTTGCCGTGGACCTCGAGCAGCGCTTTCGGGCGAGATTCCGTCAACGGCCGCATACGCTCGCCGCGCCCGGCGGCCAGGATCATCGCCATCATGACGCGGTCTCGAATGACGGCAGGACGCGTTCGCGGATGAGTTCGCACACGAAGCGAAGTTCGTCGTATCGATCTTCGAGTTCGACGATGTAGCCAACCGTGCGCGGAATATCGGCAAGGTAACCGGCCTTGCCATCGCGGTGGTTCAATCGCGCGAAGATCCCGGACGCTTTGAGATGACGCTGCACGCCCATCAGTTCGAAGGCGCGCATGAAGCGCTCGGCATCGAGGTCATCGGCGAGCATCGACATCCCGTGAAAATCGAGCGCCCATGCTCGAACGCGCCCCGCCGGCCAGCGCACATAGCAGTCTTTCAGCAGCGACACGAGATCGTAGGTCGCCGCTCCGTGCATCGCGTCCTGAAAGTCGAGGATGCCCGGATTGTCCTCCGGTGTGAGCATCAGGTTGCGTGAATGATAGTCGCGGTGCACGAACACCTGAGGCTGGTCGAGCGCATTCCGGATAAGCACGGAACAGGTGTCCCGCCAGGCCAGTTCTTCGCCCGGTGTGAACTCAATCCCGAGGTGCATACCGCACAGCCAGTCATGAAACAGGGACAGCTCGACATCGAGGAAGGCCGCATCGTAGAGCGGCAGCTGCGACTTGTGGATCTGCCCCTCGCGCTGCATGACCACGAGCGACGAGATCGCATCCCGGTACAGCGCGTCGGCGCTCGCCGGGTCTTCCAGCAGCCGGTCGAGATACAAGGTTTCGCCGAGATCGGTCAGCAGCAGGAAGCCGCGCTCGAGGTCCGCCTCGAGTACGCGCGGAGCATTGAGTGACATGGATTCGAGGTAGGCCGCGATCCTGACAAATGGCCGACAGTCCTCCTGCGGAGGCGGCGCATCCATGACGATGAACGACTGCTCCGGTGTTCGGAGCCTGAAGTAACGACGAAAACTCGCGTCCTCCGACGCGACCGTCAGCTCCGCGCCAGCGACTCGGTCGAATCCGGAGAGCCAGGCCTCGAGTTCGCTCAATCGCAGGTCGGGCTCGGACGTGTTGCGTACGATCGATCGTCTCCGTAAGGCGTTGAAGCATCAAGAAAGCCTTGGGAAGGTAACAAATACCGATGCCTGATAACATCCCGGTTTTACAGGCCCCTGCGGCCGACCCGGATGCCCAGGAAGCCGCTCAAGAAAGTGTCCTCGATTCGACTGATATTCCTCGCCGCCCTGCTGCTTGCACCCGTCGTTCATGCGGCGGAGCCGCTGGCGTGCCGGAATACGCTCGGTGTAGATCTGGAAGAGGACGCGCCAGCGCAGCTTACGGACGATGCGTCGGCGATCGAGTTGGAGGCCGGCAATATCGAAGCGATTTTCGGCGAAAACCCGACGGCGTCGATGACGGGAGGCGTCATACTGCGACGCGGGGACAGGCTCGCGGGTGCCGATGTCGCCCGCTACGATCCCGAAGATCGCGCGCTGCATCTCGAAGGAAACGTCCGCTACCAGGATCCGGGGACCGAGATCATCAGCGATGCCGCGGAGTTCTCCTACGACTCCGGGCTCATCGAGTTTTCCGGCGCGCAGTTCACGCTTGGCAGCGACAACTCGCGTGGCGCCGCGGACAATCTGCTGATCAACGAGCAGGGACAGATTCGACTCGATGAAGTCCGCTATACGACCTGCCCGCCGGGTTCGGACGACTGGGAGCTTCAGGCAGGCGACATCGACCTCGATACCCGCCGGGGAATCGGCACGGCGAGGAATGTGCGACTTCGCTTCCAGGGGCTGCCGATTCTGTATGCCCCTTATCTCTCTTTCCCCATCGGCGACGCACGCAAGTCGGGCATACTGACGCCGGAGATCGGTAGCGCCGGGCGCAGCGGCAACGAGGTCCGGGTGCCCTACTACTGGAACATTGCCCCGAACTACGACGCAACTATCGCCCCGCGCTTCCTAAGCGATCGCGGCCTGCAGGCGCAGACGGAGTTCCGCTACCTTACCGAGAGGAACCAGGGCACGATCCGAGCCGAGTACCTGTCCGACGACGACCTGACCGGCCAGGCGCGGCAATTCGGCCTGCTGTCGCACCGCACCGAGTTCGACAACGGGATCAGGAACACCTTCGAGTACAGCGAGGTTTCCGACAGCCAGTACTTCGAGGACCTCGGCGGCAGCCTGAGCGCGTCCAGCACCACACACCTCGACCGCAACCTGCGTTTCGACTGGTTCTCCGACTCGCTCTCGGTAAGCGCACAGATTCAGGATTTCCAGACCC
>CALZMR010000224.1 GCA_945788575.1 uncultured Woeseiaceae bacterium | reverse complement strand
TTCCGCGCGCGGATTGAGTTCGATCGCGCGTCGGTAGCTCGCGAGCGCCTGCTCGGAACGATCCGTCGCGAAGATGATAGAACTCTCTCGAACTCGTCCGGCACCGAGGCGCGGTCGCCACGCGTGCCGAACTGATGCGTGCCGTATGGGGGCATGCGGCGGCTGTCGTCAGCCGAACGGTGGACACCCATATCGCGGAACTCCGCCGCAAGCTCGGCGACACGTCCGACGACACGGCGTTGATCGTGACCGTCCGAAAGGCGGGCTATCGCGTACCATTGAGTCCGCCTCGGACGCCGAGCGGCTGATCGAAAACCGGCTCAGATCGCCTCGACGACGCGCTCCAGCCGCGCCTTCACATCTTCGGCGAGCGGACTGACGCTCGGGTCATCCACCAGAGACAGGACACTCTCCGGGTCCATCATGCTTACGGAGACATTACCGTCGCCGTCTTCACGGACCACCACATTGCATGGGAGGAGCAGGCCGATATCCGGCACATGCTGGATGGCATCCCATGCCAACGGGGGATTGCAGGCACCGAGGATGCGATAGCGCGGCATGTCTCTGTCGAGTTTTTCCTTCATCTTGGCGGCTACGTCGATGTCGGAGAGCACTCCAAAACCTTCTTTCGCGAGCTCGCTTGTGACGCGCTGTATCGTTTCATCGAAGTCTGTCTCGACCGGTTTTCCGAACCCGAATGGGATACTCATGTTCCCTCCTCCTTTGTACTCGCCGGCACCGAACAATAGATGTCGTGCAGGACCTCTATGATGCGCCGCGCCGGACCGTCGGCAAGGCGATAGTGGATCGTCTGTGACTCGCGCCGCGTGTCCACAAGACCCTGCTGCCGCAGTCGCGCGAGTTGCTGAGACAGCGCCGACTGGCTGAGCGGTACAACGCTGTTGAGCTCGCCCACGCTGCGCTCGCCCTGCGTCAGATTGCAGAGAATCATCAATCGACTTTCATTGCCCAGTGCGCTCATGAGGCTCGCCGCCTGCGGCGCGTGCTCCCGCATTTGCTCCATTGAGGCGTCGCTAAGCTCCTGCTCTTCTATGATATGTCCGTCGGCAATCATGATTCCTGCTCCGCTCTGACTGCGGCTTTCCGCAATGGCTCAGGGTCGTAATATAGACTATCCTAATTTAGAAATCTATAATTTAGTCTTTACTAAAGTAGAATTACCTCATATATTAGCCGCTCACACAGCTCGGAAGAGAGTCATGGCAAGAGTCGCGGTAATGGGTACCGATTTCGAAGTTTCAGGCGTCGCCTTCGCCGCGCTGCCGCAGATACCGCCGAGGAATACCAACTGGACCTCGCGCGGCAAGTGGGTACATCTCGCGAAGATAGCCGACGAGAAGTACCTCCTGCATAAAGTCCGCGCCGCCAAGACCGAGCCATACTACGAGAATATGGTTCTCAAGATGGTGGGCGCCAAGCGTCTGAAGGACAGCGCCTGATGCGAAACGCCATCATCCACGTCGCAACGGAAAAACCTCGGCTGGTTTACGCCGTAGTGCTCATCCTCGCGCTCATCACGGGCGCTTTGATGTTGCGCATTCAGATCGACACGGATCCCGAGAACATGCTCGCGGCGGACCAGCCAGACCGCGTGTTTCACAACGAGGTGGAGCAGCGCTTCTCGTACAGCGACGCTATCGTCGTCGGTCTCGTCAACGAGAGTCACCCGAACGGCATCTACAACGTCGCATCGCTGACGGCACTGCACTCTCTCAGCCTGTCGATTCTCGAGCTCGACGGTGTGGTCGCCCCCGATCTTGCGTCGCTGGCCAGGGTCGACAATATCGAACAAGCGGGGCCGGGCACGATTCGTTTCGAGTGGCTGATGCGCGATGCGCCTGTTACCGAGAGCCAGTCGCTCGAGATTCGAGACAAGGTCAATCGCCTGCCGCTGTTGCGGGATTCGCTGGTCTCGGGCGACGGCCAGGCCGCGATGATTTACGTGCCCATCGTCAGCAAAGACCTGTCCTACCGGCTATCCGTCGAAATTCAGGCGTTGATCAACGAACTGGATACGGATGATGCATATCACATCACCGGCCTGCCGGTCGCGGAGGACACCTTCGGTCACGATATGTTCGTGCAGATGGGCATCTCCGCCCCACTCGCGGGCCTGATGATCTTCCTGCTGATGCTGTACTTCTTCCGCAGCGCGCCGCTCGTCGTCGCGCCGATGCTGGTCGCGATGGCGACGGTGATTATCAGCATGGGGCTGCTGATCGGCTTCGGTTTCACCGTGCACATCATGAGCTCGATGATTCCGATCTTCCTGATGCCGATCGCGGTCGTCGACTCGGTGCACATCATGTCCGAGTTCGCGGACAACTATCGCCGTGGCTCCGACGCCAAGGCGGTCATCTCACGTGTTGTCGAACACCTGTTCACGCCGATGCTGTTCACGTCGCTGACCTCCGCGGTCGGCTTCCTCTCGCTGCTGTTGACGCCGATTCCGCCCGTGCAGATCTTCGGCGCATTCGTGGCGTTCGGCATCCTGCTCGCCTTTATTCTCACTATTCTGCTGATACCGGCGTACGTGGTTCGGCTGTCACCCGCGGCGCTCGACAAGCTCGCCGCTCACACGCGTACCCCGCATACAGAAACCCTGCTTGCGCGCCTGCTCCGACGTACCGGCCGATTCGCCATGCGGCGGGGCAAGCTCATCACCGGCGCCGCCGTGCTCGTCATCGCCGTCAGCGTTGCCGGCATCAGCCGCATCGAGATCAACGACAACCCGGTACGCTGGTTCAAGACCTCGCATCCTATACGCGTTGCCGATAGCGTACTCAATGAGCATTTCGCAGGCACGTATGACGCTTTCATGGTGCTGAGCGTCGACCCGAGCGCGCACGTCGAGGGGCTAATAGCCGACGCTCGCGACCTCCTCGAAAACATCGAAGAACCTTACGCCGGCGACATCCGCGCTTTGCTCGATGCCGAAGCTGTCGACGTTTCTGCCTGGTTCGGCGATATCGTCATGGCCGTCGACGACGCGATGTTCGAAACAAGTGACGATGCCTCGCTTGCTGCACTCGAGTCTCTGATGTTCCTTGCCGAGGACGCACAAAGCGCGTCGAAGTACTTCCAGAACCCGGAAGCGCTCGAGTACATAGCGCGCATGCAATCGGTCCTCGACGAATCGGACGCCATCGGCAAATCGAATTCGGTTGCGGATGTGGTTCGAGTCGTCAATCGCGAACTGCGGGGTGGCGACGACAGCGAATACCGCATCCCCGGGACTGTGCCCGCAGTCGCGCAGACGCTGCTCCAATATCAATCCTCGCACAGGCCGCACGACCTCTGGCATATCGTCACGCCGGACTTCACGTCCACGGTCGTCTGGCTGCAGCTCAAGAGTGGCGACAATCAAGACATGAGCCAGGCAATGACCTTCGTCGATGAGTACATCGCCGACAACCCCCTTCCAGCAGGCGTCGAGATGCACTGGGCGGGCAAGACGTTCATTAACGTCGTATGGCAGGACGTCATGGTCACCGGGATGCTGAAGAGTCTCGTCGGCGCGTTCGGCGTGGTGTTTTTGATGATGGCGATGCTGTTCCGCAGCGTGCGCCTGGGACTCTTTGCGATGATCCCGCTTTCGGTCACGATCCTGGGTGTCTACGGCATCATCGGCTGGATCGGAAAGGACTACGACATGCCCATCGCGGTGCTCTCGTCGCTGACGCTGGGGCTATCGGTCGACTTCGCTATCCATTTCATCGAGCGAACGCGGGCGCTGCTTCGCTCGAGCGGCTCATTTGAAACCGCATCCGCGCATATGTTCGAGGAGCCGGCACGCGCCATTGCGCGCAATGCGATCGTGATCGCGATCGGCTTCACGCCGCTGTTCTTCGCGCCGCTGGTGCCGTACATCACGGTTGGCGCGTTCATGGCGGCGATTATGGCGCTGTCGGGTCTGACGACGCTGGTGCTGCTGCCGGCATTGATGTCCTTCGCAGGCCCGTGGCTGTTCCCCGAGATGCACAAGCGCGGCGCATTCGGCGACGCTCAGCCGGCGGTCGCGTGACAGGAGAATTCAACATGATGAAATTCGCCACATTGTTACTGCTCGGGCTCGCCGCAGCGACGGCTCAGGCTCAGGGTTTGACGGACGCCGATGAGATCGCCGAGCGTGCGAACGCGGCGGCCTACTACTCTGGCGCGGACGGCCGCTCCGAGGTTCGGATGATCATCTCGGACGCACAGGGGCGTCAGCAGCGGCGGCAGTTCACTGTCCTGCGGCGCGACGTCGACGAACTTGGCGACCAGCAGTTTCTCGTCGTCTTCAGTCAGCCTTCTGACGTGCGCGGCACGGTGTTCCTCGTGGACAAACACGTCGATCGCGATGACGACCGTTGGCTGTACCTGCCCGGCCTCGACCTCGTGAAACGCATCTCGGCGGGCGACAAGCGCACGAGTTTCGTCGGCTCGCACTACTTCTACGAGGACGTCTCAGGCAGACCGCACACGGACGACTCGCACGAACTTGTCGAAACCACTGATGAGTACTACGTGATTCGTCACCAGCCGCTTGATCCGTCTTCCGTCGAGTTCGCTAGCTACGTCACCTGGATCGACCGGGCGACATTCCTGCCGATGAAGATCGAATACACGAACTCCGCCGGCCAGATGTATCGAAGCGTCGAGGTCTTCGAGGTCGAAGACATCGATGGAATCCCGACGGTGACGACGAGCCGCGTCTCGGACATCCTGACGGGCGGGCAGACGGACATGCAGTTCCGCTTTATCCGCTACGACGTGGGACTGCCCGACGACGTGTTCACCGAGCGCTCGCTGCGCGCGCCGCCTCGAGACTGGCTCGCGCGGCCGTCCGATTGACGACGAGCGTACGATGAGGCTGTGGCCGCTTCTACTGCTGCTCCCGGCAGCCGCGCTGGCGCAGGACGACGTCTGGGATGACGACGAGTGGGGCGACGACTGGGATGAAGAGCCGGCCGGTCTCGTCTGGAGCGGCTTCGTCGAGGCCGGCATCGGCGCACGTTTTGCGGGAGATCCGTTCGTCGATCGTCGCGGCACACTCGAGGAACTCCGCGGGCGCGTCGAGACCTCGCAGCAGACGGACGCTTTCACCGTCGAACTCAAGGCGGATGTGGGCTATGACAGTGTCGAGAATGACGGCATTGTCGATCTTCGGAATTTCACGCTTGCTTTCTCGCTCAGTGACGACACCGACGTA
>CALZMR010000223.1:1937-9413 GCA_945788575.1 uncultured Woeseiaceae bacterium | reverse complement strand
CTTTGCACGCACGAAACAAAAGCTGTTGCAGGACTGGATGATCGAGATGGTCAAACGCATGATCAGCGGCTTGCCCGTCGGCATGTTGACCCGCATGGGGCTCGCGACACTGGTGGCGCCGCGCACCAGCGACTGGTCCAAAGCGTCGGCTGCGATGCAGGAATACATTGACGAACAGCATGAAAAACAGGAGCAGGCGCTGAGTCTCGCCGAGCTGGTTGAAACCGCGAAAAACGATGTCGCTGCCTGACAAGGATTCCTGATTTATGACGATGAAAGATAAATACAAGAAGGTCGCTTACTACCCGGGCTGTGCACTCGAGGGCAGCGGCCATTCCTACAACCGTTCGACCAAGGCCGTGGGCAAGGCGCTCGGGCTCGACCTGGTCGAGGTCAAGAACTGGAACTGCTGCGGGGCGATGGAAGTCAAGAACGTCGACCCGAAGCTTCAGACCTACCTGTCATCACGCGTCATGTCGATCGCCGCGAACGAGATGGACATGGACGTGGTCATGGCGCCTTGCAACGGCTGTTACCACAACTTAAAGAAGGCGGAGCACGACCTGGCGAATGACGATGACTCTGCCGCAGTCGTGGATCGCTTGTCGAAGAAGGCGGGGCACAAGACCTACGAATCCGGGCAGGTCGAGACGATTCACGCGCTGGACTGGATCAAGGACGCCATCGGCGAGGACGGATTGAGGGAGCGCGTAAAGAACTCGCTCGAGGGAATCAAAGTCGCCAACTACTACGGCTGCATGTATACGCGGCCGCGGCATATCTTCCCCGAAAAAGATCAGGGAAACGGCAGTGAGTCCACATCCAAGCCGCACTTCATGGACGACCTTTTGGCAGCGGCCGGCGCCGAGAATGTCGACTTCCCGTTGAAGACCGCATGCTGCGGCGGCGCACACACGCTCTCCGACAGCGATACGTCGACGAAGCTTGTGCTGAATATTCTGCGGGCCGCGAAGCTGTCGGGCGCAGACGTTATCGCGACCGAGTGCCCGACCTGTCACACGGGCCTCGAAATGCACCAGATTCGAGCTGAGAAGAAGTACGGCGAGAAGGTGGACGTCAAGATTCTGTATTTCACGCAGCTCCTCGGAATGGCATTGGGGCTGAAGCCGAGAAAGGTCGGCGTGCACGAGAACATCTCGAAGTCGATGCCATTGCTAAAGGAAAAGGGCCTCGCATGAGGACGCTGGCTGATCTGGAGCAGGCGATCGAGGCAGTTCGGACCGACGATCCGGTCCTCGCCGCTAACGAATTACTCGCCATCGGCGAGGAAGTATTCGAACACTGGATCACGGCCAAAGGCGGGACGCCGACGGACGACAGCCGCGAGGGATTCCGGCTGCTTGCATTGCACCGGCAGGGCACGAAAGGCGAGCCGAGTTTCAATGCGTGCCGAGAGACCGGTCGCGAGCTTGCCTACTACTACAACCTCATCACGCTCGATCCAGGCGCTGTGGAAACTACTGATCGTGCGGCGATGATGAAGATGATATCCAGTCACTTGTACCTGTTTATAAGCGGGAAGCTGCAGGTGGCCGCACTGGGCGACTTCTGCTGCTCGTCGAAGCCGATACGAACGGCGGACGCTCAACTGCAAGATCCTGAAGGAGCCTGAACTATGCCCTCTGTACGCGGATGTCACATGCCAGACGAGCTTCTCTACGACGTCGAGAATCACATCTGGTTTCAGGAACAGGGGGACGGCAACGTCAAGGTTGGAATGACCGCTGTCGCCACGGCGATGGCCGGTAAGCTAGTCGCATTCACGCCGAAACGAGTCGGGCGAGCGGTTCGCCCCGGCAAGTCCTGCGGCACGCTCGAATCCGGAAAGTGGGTTGGACCGGCCAAGTCTGCCGCTGGCGGCGAAGTCATCGCCGTCAACGACGATCTCGTTTCCGACCCGAGTATTGCCAACGACGACCCGTACGAGGCGGGCTGGCTCGTCATCATCAAGCCCGACGACTGGGGCTCGGTCGTCGGCTCGCTCACCAAGGGCGCGGACGTAACGGCGCCCTACGAGGCCAAGATGGATTCGGAAGGATTCGCTGGGTGCGCTTAGCTGAAATACGTCGTGACGACTAACCAGGAGACGCTGGATGCGCATAGGTGTCAGTTCGCCGGCAACGACATACGCCTAATGCCAGCTGAACCCCACAAAGGGACAGCATGAACAAAGCTGAGAATGACTATTCATCAACGAACAAGCGGCCACTAACCGATCTGCGTGACAAGGCGGCGCATGTTTGCGACCTCCTAAAAGTCATGTCTAACGAGTGGCGGCTGATCATTCTCTGTCAGCTCTCCGAGGGCGACAAATCCGTCAGCGAACTACAAGGCATGCTCGACCTGAGCCAGTCTGCATTGTCGCAGCATCTGGCGGTGCTGCGCCGCGAAAAAGTCGTCAGAGCCCGCAAGCAGGGACAGTCGGTGACGTATTCCCTGCAGGGAGACGAGGCGATACGAGTGATGGAGACGCTGCACGAGATGTTCTGCGACGAGATCAGCTCATAGACACTGCCAGCATGTGCCAAATGCACGTGCCGACCAATTTCCGGCAACCGAATCGGTTGCCGAGACGAGAAGGAGATTACGATGAGTACTTTGGGTAGACGAGTTGCCGCGAGCATCGTAGCAGCGACGGCGCTGTCGGTGAGCGGAGCTGCGCTGGCAACCAACGGCTATTTCACCCACGGCGTGGGTTCCGAGTCGAAGGGTATGGCCGGCGCAGGCATCGGCGACCCGACCTTTAGCGGGCCTATCGTCGTTGCGTCCAACCCGGCCCTTGGCGTATTCGCGGACGACAGCTGGGAAGTCGGCCTGTCGTTCTTCAGCCCGAGGCGCTCCTACCGGGCGGATGCCGGATTCGCCGGCCAGGGTGGCGCTTTCAGCGTGGGAGCGGCAGATATCGACTCGAGCAGCAATTGGTTCCCGATTCCTTATGTTGCCAAGAACTGGGAGCTTTCGAACGATCGCGCGCTGACGTTCGTGTTCTACGGCCGCGGTGGCATGAATACCGACTGGGACGACGCGGGCGCGTCGGCGACCTTCGACCCCACGGGAATGGGTAAGACCCCGGTGACGTTGCAGGGAGTGTTCGGCGACGGCGAAGCCGGCGTCGACCTGTCGCAGGCTTTCATGTCCGTGAATTACGCTGGCCAGTCTGGCGAAAACTTCGCCTGGGGTATCGGCCCTGTCTTCGCGATCCAACTATTCGAGGCGAAGGGGCTCGGCAACTTCGCATTCTTTACCGATACCTGCGCATCGACATTTGACCCTCTGACCGGCGGATGCACTTTGCCTACCGCTTTGACCGACAACGGCCACGATATGTCGACCGGCTTTGGTTTCGCGGGCGGCATCTGGTGGCAGTTCTCGGATACGGCCAGCTTAGGTCTTGCCTACCAAAGCAAGCTGTCAATGAGCGAGTTCGACGACTATGCGGATTTGTTCGCCGAGAACGGTGGTTTCGACATTCCGTCGAGCGCCAAGCTCGGCCTGTCGTTCCTCGCCACCGATGAAGTTCGTGTCAATCTCGATATCGAGCACGCTGGCTACAGTGACGTTGACGCCGTCGGCAACGCGATGATCAACCTCGGCGGATGCCCGACGGTAGGTTTCGGCGGCACTGACCCCAGCTTCTGCCTCGGCGGCGCCAACGGTGCCGGCTTCGGCTGGGAAGACATGACGACATACAAGGTCGGTATCGAGTGGCAGAGGGGAAGCTCGGATACGATTCGTTTCGGCTACAGCTACGGCGAGCAGCCGATTCAGTCAGCGGACGTGCTGTTCAATATCCTGGCGCCTGGCGTCATGGAACAGCACCTGACGTTTGGCTGGACCCACGCTCGGCCCAATGGCGGAGCCTGGAACGTAGCCTTCATGTTCGCGCCCGAGCACACGGTAACGGGACAGAGTCTGTTCGATCCCGGACAGACAGTCGAACTCACAATGTCGCAGTTCGAACTCGAAGTTTCCTTCCTCTGGTAGTAGCATAGTGACGCCCGGCCGCTTCGCGGCCGGGCGTTGATTATCGAGGGATCGAAGCGTTTTCGCTTGCTGCTATGACCAAACTAGAGCCCGCCTACCTCCGCCAGCAGATCGTTGGCGTGGATTCCACATTTCAGACACCTTTCGGCGAGCGGCTGATGGTGTACTGCGACTACACCGCCTCAGGGCGGTGTTTGCGCTTCGTGGAGGCGTACATCCAGAGTCTGCAACGCGTCTACGCGAACACGCACACCGAAGACGACATCACCGGCCGCAGCATGAGCCAGCTCCTGCACGAGGCGGAGACGGCGATCAAGGACTCGGTGAACGCCGGCCCGCAGGGGCGCATCATCGCCTGCGGCACTGGCGCGACCGGGGCCATCGAGAAGCTGCAGCAGATTATTGGCGTGGCGCTTGCGCCGGCGACTCGCAAGAACGTCTGCGATCTTCTCGACTCGGAAATTTCCGGATTCGATAGCGAGTCGTTCTGCGACCTGTTGCACAAGAAGCAACCCGTCGCCTTCGTCGGCCCGTACGAACACCATTCGAACGAGATTTCCTGGCGGCAGTCGCTGGCGACCGTCGTCGAGGTCCGACTGGACGCGACTGGCCATATCGATCTCGATCATCTCGAGGAACTCCTCGAGGACCCGCGGTATCAGGGCCGCCTCCGCGTTGGCTCATTCTCTGCTGCATCCAACGTCACCGGCATTCGAACCAACGTGCGCAAGGTAGCGAGTCTGCTGCACCAGCACGGCGCGATTGCATGCTTCGATTTCGCGGCGTGCGCGCCTTACGTCGAGATCGATATGAACCCGGAACCGATGGAGGGCGAGGGCGATCCGAGCATCGACGCGATCTTCATATCACCGCACAAATTCCTGGGCGGGCCCGGGTCGAGCGGCGTGCTGGTTTTCAACGAACGCATCTATCACCGCGATCTTCCGCCGAGCGTAAGCGCGGGCGGGACTGTCGACTATGTCGGCATGAAAGACCAGGACTTCATCACGCGGATCGAAGAGCGAGAGAAAGCCGGTACGCCCGGTGTGCTGCAGACGCTCAAGGCGGGGCTCGTCTTCGAGATCAAGGACCGCGTCGGGTGGGCATCATCTCCTTCAACCTTCGCGATCCCGGCGGCAAGTATCTGCACCACAAGTTCGTCACTGTGCTGCTGAACGACCTGTTCGGCATTCAATCGCGTGCGGGCTGTTCGTGCGCCGGCCCGTACGGACACCGATTGCTCAACATCGACAGCGAACTGTCGGAACGCTACCGCACCGCAGTGCAGGGTGGCTACTGCGGCATAAAGCCCGGCTGGTGCCGGGTCGGTTTGCACTGGGTCATGGATGATGCCGAGGCGAACTACATCATCGAGTGCGTGCACTTCATCGCCGCGCACGGCCACCGCTTTCTGGGCTTGTACGACTTCGACCTGTGCACGGGCACCTGGAAGCATCGGCATGCGGGCGACGATCTGCCGACCTTTTCGCTCGACGCCGCGCTATCGAACGGCGAGGGCGAGCCGGTGACATTGTCGCTGCCGCTGCGGCGGCAGCTATACGATCATTACCTCACGGAGGCACGCCGCTGGGTCGAACGGCTCAGTGAGGAGCCGGCGCCGAAGAAACGTACGCTCGCAGGCGACCTGGAAGAGCTGCAGTTTTTCTCGCTGCCCGAGTAGATCTACTTTCGCCTGTATATCAGGCATGTCGTTGTGCCGGTCGCGAGAATCGCGCCGGATTCATCCTTCAGGACTCCATTGGCCCGGCCAATCTGTTTGCCGACGGACAGGATGTTTCCTTCGGCTACCACGGGCCCCGTGCTAGTCAGGACCGGGCGGACGAAGTCGATCTTGAAATCGACAACAGTGAAGCCGACCTCGGACGCGAGCGTCGAGTGGACGGCCGAGCCCATGCAGGAATCCAGCAGGGCGGCAGTCCATGAGCCATGGACAGTCCCATTAGGGTTGCAGTAATTCTCATTCGGCTCGCCTGTGATGATGGCCCGACCGTGCGCCACCTCCATTAGCCGAAAATTCAGCGTGAGCGCCATCGACGGGTGATCGACGCGGCCGTCCACGACCCGTTCCAGATACTCGAGACCGGTCATCTCCCTGACTTGCTTGTCCGCCATGCTTCCTCGCGTTTTCTTCTTGTTCCGGCCGCTTATTCCTCTGGGGAATAAGCGCATAGCCAAACGGCCTCGCCAGACGCTTGTTCATGCGTTTCGGCTATATAGACTCGGAGAGCCCACCAACTCCTACAGGTATTGGGCACCATGAGCGCACCGCTGCGCAAGCCGTCGAATGAGCGGCTCCCCGACATTACTCCGCTGAATCGCGGTCGCCAAGGCGGCCGCGGTGACGCGCACGTCTACGACAGCATCGTCGACCTGACCCCGGGTCCGGACAATCCGACGCCGATGGTGCGCCTGAGCCCACGCATGAATCCGAACCCGGATCTCGACCTGCTGTTGAAGCTCGAGGGCTTCAACCCGTTTGGATCGATAAAGGACCGTACCGCGCTGTTCATGCTGAACGGACTCGACCTCGAGGACGGCCAGATCATCGCAGAGCCATCCGCGGGCAATACGGGCATCGCGCTGACGGCGATGGCGAACGCACGCAATACGCCGATCGAGATCGCGGTCCCGCAGGGCACGCCCGAGGAGAAGAAGGCCATGCTTCGATTCCTGGGCGCCGAACTCATCGAGGTTGAAGACGTGCTCTGCCCGCTGTTTCCGACCGAGGGCGCTCGCGGCGTCGTGAAGAGCATGGTGGAGAGTGAGGCCTACGACGGCAAGTACGTCAGCCCGAATCAGTACGAAAGCGAGTTCAACGTTGCCGCCCACTACCATACGACCGGCCCGGAGATCTGGCGACAGACCAATGGCGAGGTGACGCACCTGTTTTCGAGCGTAGGCACCGGCGGCACGATCACCGGCGCCGGGCGATACCTCAAGGAACAGAACCCGGACATCAAGGTGATCGCGGTTCAGCCGGCCAATCGGCACCACAAGCTGTCCGGGCTGAAGCGGTTCTCCGACCTGCCCGACGAGCATTTCCCGAAGATCCTCGACCGGGACCTGCTCGACGACATCGTCTCGGTAACCGACGACGAGGCCTTCGAAGCCGGAATCCGGCTGGCCCGCACGGATGGTGTCATGGCCGGGCCGACGACCGGCGCCAGTCTCGCGGCAGCGCTGAAAATGGGCATTCCGGAGGGCAGGGCAGTGGTGATCGCCTGTGACAATGCGACCAAGTACCTGAGCGACTACGCTGGCTACATAAGCGACTGAAAACCCGGAAAACAGCCCCGCAAAGCCCTTTACCTGCGGGTAACGGGCCAGTACCATGTGCGGCCCTGCGAGGGCCTCAGCGCCGCAGCCAGACTATGCGCCCGTAGCTCAGCTGGATAGAGTACTCGGCTACGAACCGAGCGGTCGGGAGTTCGAATCTCTCCGGGCGCGCCA
>CALZMR010000223.1:0-1922 GCA_945788575.1 uncultured Woeseiaceae bacterium | reverse complement strand
GAGGCCGACGCAGTCGGCCGACAGACGCACGAAGTGCGCCCCGCAGGGGTGAGGATCGGCCCAAGCCGATCCGAATCATCCGAGGCCGACGCAGTCGGCCGACAGACAGCGGAGCGAAGCACAGCTGCCCCGAAGGGGCGAGGGCCAAAGGCCCGAGTCAATCTCTCCGGGCGCGCCAAACGACAAAAGGTCCCCATCGGGGGCCTTTTTGTTTAGAAGTATCCCGCACTACCGATGAGAACCTCTGTTCGAGGCGGAAAAGGTGCAGCCTGACGACCCGCCGAGCGCAGCAAACACCTGCCGCGCGACGACCAGATCAGAGGATGATAGTTGCCATGCCAGCTTCGGCAATCGGCGTAAGACACGCAGCGTGCAAATCCGACGAGGCGGGCCTAGACTCCTCAATCTTAAGCCAACAAGAATGCGCTGATGGAGCCCGCAAATGCCCTACTCGAAAGCCCACTGGTTCATGCTTGCCTTGCTGCCGGTAACGGTGCTGGCATTTTGGCCCAGTTATTTCGGAATTCTGCGCGAAGCGCCGCTGGCGCATCATCTGCACGGGGTCACTGGCACGCTGTGGATCCTGCTGATAGCCGGGCAGAGCTTCGCAGCCCATTCGCGCCGGCTGCCCCTGCACCGGAGCGTCGGGCGGTTGGTGTTCGTACTGGCGCCGCTGCTGATCGGCGCATTCAGCCTGGTAACCTGGGCCGGTGCACAGAAGTCCGCTGCGCAACACCCGTTTTACGAGGCTTTCGGGCGGGCGCTGCTGACCGGCGACTCGCTACTGGTGTTCGCCACCGCATTGCTCGTCTACCTGGCCCTGCGACATCGTCGCCGGGTCCAGCTTCACAGTGCACTGATGATCGGCACCGTGATAGGTCTGTTGCCGCCAATTCTGGCGCGCGTATTCAATGTCTATATGCCCGGCCTGGTCATCTCGGGCCCGGAGACGCTGTATCGCTTCGGCCCGTCCCTGCTACTCAGCATAGTGCTCACCGTGGCGCTCGGAGTTGTCCTGGCTTTTCGGTATCGACCCTATGGCTGGCCATGGTGGCTGGCGTCCGGAATTACGGCGCTTCTGTACCTCCTGTACGTGACGTTGGGACAGACGGCGCTGTGGTCTGGGGTAGTGGCGCAGATCGCGACATGGTCGCCGATCACCGTGTTCGCATTCGGTGTCGTACTGGGGGCCATATCATGCACGCTCGGCTGGCGTCACGGACAGACGGTCGGCCGGCTGCCATCGGCGTAAATCCGCTTGTGCCTCCGTCCTCACTCCCTGTATCTCGTCATTGTGTCCCTGCCATTCTTACTGGCGCCGGTAACACGTTTCATTACGCGTCCCAGACGCGCCTCTCTGGATGCAGATGAGAACTCCTGTTCGACAAAACGCGCCAGCGCGCGCCATTAAGGCCAGAAAAGCCAATAACGCAGGACGCTGCAGGACATCGTGAAATTGTCCGCGCGCCGCCCCTTCAGTCCTCGCCGCATTTCATCCCCTGTACGAATCCGTGTGCACACCAGATCGCCGTTGTCTCGCCCACGTCACAAATTTGAAATACGAGACTATCGCGACAGATGAGAGCAAAGCCTTGCTCGGTTCGCGTCAGGCGTGTTCCGGGCGACACGAATTCGACAAACGCATTGAACTCCTCGATGTTCTCGAGGCGCGACACCTCGTCGGTCAGGAGTTGTTGCTCGGTGCCGGTCGGCTCCGCATGCGCCCGTGACTGAAATCGCGAAAGAATCTCACCGCGCAGGTTTTCGAAGCGTACTGTGGCTTCGTCGAACAGCGGGTCGACCTGCTCGGATATTGCGTAGGTAACGTACGCCCAGTCCCGATCGCGAAGACGCTCCAACGCACGCGGAAAGAAGTGCTCTTCTTCCATGGCGATATGGTGCCGGTAATAGTCGACGAGTTC
>CALZMR010000222.1 GCA_945788575.1 uncultured Woeseiaceae bacterium | reverse complement strand
TGTCTCGAAACCCAGCACTTCCCGCTCGGCGATGTAGACCTCCTCGCCGTCCATCTCATCTCGGCTGAGGGCGAGAGCCTGAAGCGACTCCGCAGGGATGAGATGAAACATGACCAGGTGCCCGATGTCGTGCAGCAGACCACCGGTGAACACCATACCTGCGTCGGGCGTCCTGACCCGGCGGGCGATGATCCTCGCCGCAGCGCCACACATCAGGCTGTGCTGCCAGAAGTCTTCGACCGAAAGAATCTCGTTCGGCACACCACTGAATGCGCGCGTCGCGCATATCCCCAGCGTCAGCTCCTGGATCTCTCGGGCACCTATCCGTGTAAAGGCCTTAGCGACGCTGTCGACGTCGGAATTCGCCCCGTACATGGAGCTGTTCGCGAGCTTCAATAGCGTGGCCGTGAGCGCCGGGTCCTGCTCGATGATGGCGCCGACCTTCTCTGCATCGGAGATATCGTCGGCGAGCAAGTCATTGACCTGAACAGCCACGTCCGGAAATGAGACGAGCTCGGTGACCTGCGTGACGAGTTCATTTGCCGTATTCATGTCTTCGCCGTATGAATCCTGTTCTCTGGTATATCGGCATACCGTGCGAATTCCTTAATGGGCACGCTAAAGAACACCGGGTCTGGTGCCGATAGCACAGCAGGACCGTATGGCGACCAACGATGCCACAAACCGCCGAATTCAAGCTTTCTGACCGCGAGTTCGAGCGCCTGCGCTCGCTCGTGCGTGAGTTCACGGCGATTGAACTCTCAGACCAAAAGCGTGAGCTCGTACACAGCCGTTTCTCGAGGCGCCTACGAGCGCTCGGACTGGCCAGCTTCGGCGAGTATTGCGACCTCGTCGAAGGAGGGGGTGCGCCGGAGGTCGCCGCATTTGCAAGCGCAATAACGACGAACTTCACGCGATTCTTCCGCGAAATCCATCACTTCGAGTTCCTAAAGAAGTTGGTCTCCTCGCCGCAATCTGGCAGGCGATTGAGAATCTGGTCGGCCGGATGCTCCACTGGCGAAGAACCTTACTCCATTGCGACCTCGCTTCTGGACGTAATCCCAGACATAGGTAACCGGGACATTCGGATTTTGGCGACCGACATAGATGGTCATGCCCTGAAAACAGCTTCTGAGGGGATATACCCCTTGGATCGAGTTGCCGACATCGAACACGACCTTCTCAAGCGCTGGTTCCGGCGTGGCCGGGGCCGCTTCGAGCACCACGCCAGGGTCTGCGACGCCGCGAGGCGCCTGATCAGTTTCCGCAGCCTGAATCTCGCCACATCCTGGTCGTTGTCGGGACCATTCGACGTGATCTTCTGCCGAAACGTCGTCATCTACTTCAGTCTGCAAACCAAAGTCTCGTTGATCTCCCGATTTGCCGCGCTCCAGCAACCGGGTGCGCATCTGATAATGGGGCATGCCGAGAATCTGGCCGGAGTCTCGAATCTCTACGAGCCTATCGGAAAAACGATATACCGCCGCTTACCTGACTAAAGTCACGCGTATGCATGCCGATACACTTATCAGATGCTGTCTCCGCAATGGAGCCGCAATCGAAGATCATGGACCGGACAGGAGACAGGAATGAAGATTATGGTCGTCGACGATAGCTCTGCAATGCGGATGTTGATTATCCGTGCACTGCGTCAGTCGGGCATCAGCGGTTCGGATATCTCGCAGGCTGCGGACGGATCTGAGGCGCTCGATGCGATTCGTGATGACCCACCGGACCTCGTTCTTGCCGACTGGAATATGCCCGTAATGTCTGGCATCCAACTGCTGCAAGCGCTCCGCAGCGAAGGGAACGAAGTCGTATTCGGCTTCATTACCACGGAAGCAACTGACGCGATGCGCTCGAAGGCAGCCGAATCCGGAGCGAAGTTTCTTCTCTCGAAGCCGTTCACAGCCGAATCCTTCGAACACGTTATCGCCGCCGTCATGGCATAGCGGGGTTTCGATTCAATGGCCCGCTTTATCGTCCCTACTACCGACTCCGTCACTGAGATTCTCAGCATGATGTACGGCGAAGACCTGGAGGTCTCCGAATCCGACGGCGACTGCGCGAGTGACGGGCGTGCAGCAGCCTATGTTTGTGACGACGGTCAACTCGTGGCGACGTGCGTGTGCGATCCGGCGTTCGTCGTGTTTTCCGGCTCAGCACTGACGATGGTGCCGCCGGATGCTGCACTTGGCATGGTCGACGAACGGGACTTCAGCGAGGTGGTCCTCGCAAACTTCCACGAAGTCATGAACATCTGTTCGCGTCTCCTGATGTCCAATAGCAGTCCACACCTGCGACTGGACAGGATTCTGACTACGGCGGCGGCAGAAGCAGCGCTGACAACCGCTTGCGCTGATGCGAGCACTATCGGCTTCAGCGTCAACATCCCCTCCTACGGCTGCGGCCAGCTGCTATTCAAGGTTTCGTGACGGCGCCATGGACTCGTCAGCCAAACAACTTGCCGAGGGAGATGGTATCCAGCAACACGTCCTTGGATCACTGCTGCTGATTGTCGCGCTTTCTGTCCTCGGCTTGGTTCCGCTGTTGCCGGCCCGTGGCGCAAGCGGTCTCGATGCCCCGTTTCTCAACGACGCGCAGCGGGACATTGTCGTAGCATTCGCGGGATTTCCCGGTTGCGGCACGGTGTGCCCTACCAGCCTGGCATTGATGGCAAACGCCTATCGAGGCCTTGAACTTCCGCAAAACCGGAGACCAGAACTGCTCTTCATCAACATTCAGCGAGACTTCGATCAAGACGCGACGGATATATACGCGCGCGCGTTCCACCCAGACTTCGGTAGCCACGCGGTTACGTCCGGCGATGCCAACACGATCTATCAGTCGCTGTCGCTGACGTCATACGCAGATGTCACCAGCTCGACCGCACACTCGGGATACATTTATATATTCGTTCGCGACTCTTTTGGTTGGCGGATCGAGGATGTCTACCGAACCACGCCCAGCGAAAGGCACCTGCGAGACCGCCTGCAACGTCTAGCGCAACGATCTGACTCCGGCAGGTAGCCCTGATGTTCAAAAAAGTCGTCGACCTCATCATTCCACCGAAGCGTCACGCGGAGATTCAGAACGCACTGCAGACGGACCTCGCGCAGACAGACGACTTCATGATGAAGATCCTGCTGGCGCATTGGTTTCTTGCAACGACCGTCATCGGCTTTGCGCACGGTTTCTATATTGCGGGATTCGTCGGCGGCGGCGTCATTTGCGGCATCGCATATCTAGCCGTTCGATTCCTTCGCGGAACCGCTTACTCTGGAATGACGATCGGCGTTTGCTTGATGCTGTTTTCTGCGCTCTACATTCAGCAAAGCCTGGGTCGCATCGAGTATCACTTTCACGTCTTCGGCGCGCTGGCATTCCTTATTCGCTACAAGGATATACGGCCACTCGCTGCCGCTGTGGTCACGATTGCACTGCACCACCTGATTTTCAGTTTTTGCCAGGAGTTCGGCGTCAGTGTTCTCGGTACGCCGCTGGTCGTATTCAACTACGGCGCCGGAATCTCGATCGTGCTGCTGCACGCCGCCTGGGTGATCTTCGAGGCATTGTTTCTTGGCTATATCATCTTGCAGCTCACGGATCAGTTCTGCGAAGGAACGCGGGAAGCGCATGAAAATCTCGAGGTTCTCGACGCGCTCCGACATGTGATAGCCACGCGAGACCTGTCAACCCGAGTCGAGAACGATAATGCCAAAGCCATCGTCGTCAACGAGTTGTTGTCGCTCCTGAACGCCAATGCCGCGGTCCGAGATGCTCTCGATAAGGCCGGTACGGGGCTCGTAATTACCGATACCGATCTCGAAATCATCGATTGCAATGCGGCCGCTCGCGAGCTCTTCCGCTCGGCTGCCGAGGATTATCGTCGCGCAGGCATCACATTCGATTTGCGAGAAATGACCGGCATACCGGTACACCGACTGCTTGCGAATGGCGGGCAGCTGAGTCTCGAGAGTCTCGAAAGTTCAATTAGGAAACAGGTCTCGGTCGGCGAACGAACTTTCGACGTCATCGGCAATCTCGTAACCAACGATCATGGCGAGAAGCTGGGTGCGATTTTTGAATGGCAGGACCGCACGCAGGAAAAATCTATTGAGCGTCAAGTCCAGGCGATGGTCGAAGCCGCATCACAAGGGGACCTTAGCGGTCGGCTCTCCATACCGGACGGCGACGGCTTCTACGGCGTCCTCGCCGGCAACATCAATCGACTCGTCGATGTCGCAGAAAAGGTAATCTCGGACTGCTCCGCGGTTCTCGGAGCGCTGTCATCCGGCGATCTGACAAGAACCGTACAGCACGATTACGAAGGCGAGTTCAAGCAGCTGAGCCAAGACGTGAACAAGACCGTCGGGAGGCTGACCGAAGTGATCGCGGGGTTCAAGTCCGATGCCGACGCGGTCATCACGACTGCGGATGAGATCGACATCGGCAATGACAATCTTGCAGATCGAACTGAGCGTCAGGCAACTACGTTGCAGCAGATAGTCTCTAGCATGGAAGCCCTCACAGACGCGACCAAACGCAATACCGAAAACGCCGGGCAGGCCAGTGAAAGGGCAGACGCAACCCTCAGTAAGGCCAAATCCGGCTGCGTCGTCGTCAGTCGCGCCGTCGCCGCTATGGATCAGATCAACTCGTCAAGCAGGACAATCTCGGACATCGTGGGCGTCATCGATGAAATCGCGTTCCAAACGAACCTGCTTGCGCTCAATGCAGCGGTCGAGGCAGCGCGAGCAGGCGAGCAAGGGCGTGGATTCGCCGTTGTTGCCAGCGAAGTTCGAACACTGGCACAGCGTTCCGCGACGGCGGCCAAAGAGATCAAAGAACTGATTACGGACAGCGTCGGCAAGGTCGAAGCCGGGTCCGAGCTCGTCAACGACACGGGTGAAGTTCTAGCGGAGATTATGGGGTCCGTTCGCGAAGTCGTCGACATCGTCGGTAAGATCACAGTAGACGGCAAGCAGCAATTCGACGGCATTCAGGAGGTCGGTCACGCGTTGTCGACACTCGACGACACTACGCAGCAGAATGCGGCGCTGGTGATACAGCTGGCTTCAGCTGGACGCAAGATGAGTCAGCGTGCGTCCGGCATGCACGGTTCACTCAACTACTTCAGGCTCGCTTCGGAAGCGTCAGCTGCCGCTGATCGCGACGACGGCGAGAGCGGCCATTCGGACGCTGCCTGATTCACATATGGCGGCGCGCCTCACGTGCGCCAGCCAAACCTGATC
>CALZMR010000221.1 GCA_945788575.1 uncultured Woeseiaceae bacterium | reverse complement strand
GGACGGTTCGGAGATCTATCTCAAACCCGCGACACTGTATTTCGAGAAGCTTCCGGCGGACGTGGCGTTTGTGGATCTCATGGCGCTGGCGCAGAAACGCGACGAGATCTGCCTCGGCGTGAAGGTCAAAGCGCTCGAGAGTAACAAGGAAGAAAACAACGGAATCACGCTGATTCCGGAGAAAGACGCCCGCTATACGCTGCAGCCGGGCGACAGTCTCGTGGTCCTCGCGGAAGATGAACTGTGACGCGAGTCTCGGGTTTCGGCTTACGTTAAACCGCAAACGAGAGCTGCTTCACGCTGCCCGGGTGGATCGGGGCTTAAGCTTGGTGGTTCTTTCGTGCCGCTAATCTGCCGATCAGCAAGCGAATAGAGCGCCCGCTCCGGCTCGCCGGAGCGGGCATTTTCGTTTCCGACAGACTTACTCTTCCGTTGTCTCGTCCGCCGGCGCCAGTGCCTCGGTATCATCGACCATTTCGTCGATCATTACTTCTTCGGCTTCTTCGGGACGCGCCGCGTCACTGGCCGAGCAGCTCCAGCCCCAGCCTTCGAGCTTCGCCACGAATTCCTCAGTCTTGGTCTGGCAGTAGCCCGCGTCGTTCTGAGCGCTCCAAAGCACCTGGTGCTCTCCGGGAGCCTCCGTGTCCTTGTAGTAGTGGACCTCGCAGGGTACCGGTACGCCGGGCTCGGTCAGGATCTCGACACGCCTGACGAGCTCGCTATAGCTACAGCTATAGCCTGTTACGGCCTGAGCGGACGCGGCGAAAGGCAGCAGCATGAACGCTGCGAATACAACGATTCGATTCGGCATGGAATATCCCTCGGGCTGAGCGAAAGGGACCTGCAGTATAGCAGGGCCCGCAACGACGCCCCCTCCCGAACCCCGGCGGTTACCGGCTGGTCATTCGTAACGGACTCGTCAATTCCGAGCGTCAATCACTGATCCGGCGGGCGGTCCGGAAACGTGACACTCATCATGTGATCGACCGCGGCGTTGATCGTCTCGTCAGAGAGCTCCGGCCGGCTGCCTCTGGCCGGCATGTCGTAGTAGCCTTCGCGAGCATGCTCCATCAGTACGGCCTGCCAAAGCGTCGATCGGCCTCGCCAGTAATCTGAGTCACCGACGACCGGTGCGCCGAACATGCCGGTCTCGTGACAGCCCGCACAGAACTCGAGATACGCCGCCTCTCCGTTGACCACGTCATCGTTGGCAACCGCGCTGTCCGCGGCATCCCCGCTGGTCGGGTTGCCGCCGCAGGCGGAGAGGAGTCCAAGCGCGAACAGATATCTGAGTTTCATTCCGGCACCTCGACATGTGTTTCACCTTCGATCCTGCGCGTAGGCTCTCGCGGCAACAATACGCATTCGCACCTACCCGGGAGTGGCTTAGCGATTGTCCGTCAGGAAACGCGCCAACATCCGGAACTCTTCGGACCGCTGGCTGCCGCTGCGCCATGCCAGACCGATCGTCCGATAGCTGCGCTCCGTCATCGACGCGAGCCGGACGCGCGTGTTTCGTAGCAGTGCGGAGTCGCGCGCCATTTCCGGCAGGAACGTGATGCCAAGATCGGCGTCGACCATCTCCACGAGCGTCAGCAGGCTGCTCGCCGCAAACGGACGAACCTTCTGGGTATTGCGGATCCTGCAGGCCGCGATCGCGTGGTCGCGAAGGCAATGTCCGTCCTCGAGCAGTAGTACGCTCTCGGCATCGAGCCGGTTGAAGCGGTAGTTGTCCGGATCCACTCGCTCGGTGCCGTCGCGGTAGGCCAGGCAGAACCGGTCACGGAACATTTCCTCGACCTCCACGCCGCGCATCGCCCAGGGCAGTGCCAGCAGAATTGCGTCGAGCTCGCCGTCCATGAGCCGCCCATAAATCCGTTCCGTCTGTTCCTCGGCGAGCAGCAGGCTCAGCTTCGGGAACTCGCGGCGAAGCCGGGGCAGCGCCGCCGGCAGCATGAATGGCGCGATCGTGGGAATTACGCCGAGTCTGAGGTCGCCCTCCAGCGGGTCGCGTTCCCCCTGCGCCAACTCGACGAGGGTCTCCACGTCCCGGACCACAAGCCTTGCCTGTACGGCTATTTGCTGGCCGATCGCAGTGATCGTGACCCTGCGGTTGGTGCGATCGACGAGTTGTGTTCCAAGCTGCTCCTCCAATTCGGCGATCGCACTTGAAAACGCCGACTGCGACACGAAACAAGACTGTGCGGCACGACCGAAATGACCGGTCTCGGTCAGGGCGAGAAAGTACCGAAGCTGCTTTATGGTGGGGAATCTCATTAATCGGAAAAACCGAACACAGTGAGTCAATTAAACCATTTTATTTATTAATTGGACAGTCGTATCGTTACCAAACAAAGACTGGGAGCCGACATGGAACTGAACATTGGAATCAACAGCGAGAACCGCGAGAAAATCGCCGCCGGGTTATCGAGCCTGCTGGCCGACAGCTATACGCTGTATCTCAAGACACACAACTATCACTGGAATGTCGAAGGACCGATGTTCAATACGCTGCATCTCTTGTTCGAGCAGCACTACACGGAACTTGCGACTGCCGTGGACGAGATCGCGGAGCGCATCCGTGCGCTGGGCGTCAAGGCCCCGGGATCGTACTCCGCATTCAGCGATCTCGCGACGGTCGGCGAGGCCGACGGCAGCGAAAACGCCGAGGAGATGATTCGGCAACTCGTACTGGGTCAGGAAGCAGTTGCCCGGACGGCGCGCCAGGTGTTCCCGGACGCCGAGGCCGCGAACGACGAAGCAACCGCCGACCTGCTGACGCAGCGCATGCAGATTCACGAGAAGAACGCCTGGATGCTGCGAAGCATGCTGGCTTGATGACAACGGCCGGAACACGGCAACACGTTCCGGCCTGTTCGACCCCTGGTCCCGCAGTCTTGAAGGCGCGGGGCGAAAGAAAACCAACCGCTCTTAATGGAGAGAAGAGATATGTTTAAGAATTTGGAAGGACAGCGCATCCCCAACGTAACGTTCCGTACGCGCGACGATGCCGACTGGGTCGACCTGACAACGGACGATCTGTTCGCTGGCAAGACCGTGGTCGTATTCTCGCTGCCCGGCGCGTTCACGCCGACCTGCTCGTCGTCGCACGTGCCGCGGTACAACCAGCTGGCGCCCGCATTCAAAGCGGCCGGCGTAGACGACATCGTCTGTGTCTCGGTCAACGACGCATTCGTCATGAACGAGTGGAAGGTCGCACAGAAGGCCAACCACGTAACGTTCCTGCCGGACGGCAACGGTGAATTCACCGACGGCATGGGCCTGCTGGTCGGCAAAGAAGACCTGGGCTTTGGAAAGCGCTCGTGGCGTTACTCGATGCTGGTCCGCGACGGTGTCGTCGAGAAGATGTTCATCGAGCCGGAAGAGCCGGGTGATCCGTACGGCGTATCCGACGCCGACACGATGCTCGAGTATCTCGTGCCGAACGTCGACAAGCCGTTCGACGCGACGATCTTCACGCGCCCGGGTTGCCCGTTCTGCGTAAAGGCGAAGGCACTGCTGCGCGAAGCCGGCATCGAGTTCGAGGAGCTGATACTGAACCAGGAATACACGGACCGCACGCTGCGTGCCGTCGCTGGTGCGACCACGTTCCCGCAAGTCTTCATCAACGGCCAGCTCGTAGGCGGCTCGGACGATCTCGAGACATGGCTCGAGGGACGCGAGTCTCAGCGCGCAGCCTGAGGCAAATGCAAAATCAGGAGATCCCCCGTCTCCAGTCATGCATCTGCATGACGCCTGAGTGAACTGGCAACGTACGAGCGGCTCCCCCTACGCCGTGCGTTGCCGTCACCAACCCTGGCCGGCGCCCTTCTCCGGGGCGCCGGCCTTCCTCATGCGCTGGAGATTAACGGCATGATTCCTGCCATGCGGGCGATCGAGGCCCGCAGGAACCCGCGATGCGAGCGATGGAGGCCCGACGGAACCCCCGCAGGAGCCCGCCTTGCGGGCGAATAACGGTAATACATGTATAAGGCCGCTCTTCCGAGCGCCCCACCAAAGATCAATCCGCACCGACCGGTGCCTTTGAAGAACCGTCAGCGAGCTGGGGCTCCTGCAGTGCTTCGATCAAGCTATGTGAGCCCCTCAAGAACGGCAGCAATTGCATCTGGCCTATGCGGCCATTGAACCTGGGCATGGCTGGCAATAAGCTCGATCTACCTAAAGCGAGCCCAGACGGGACCCAAGAAGATGAAAATCAGCGACCAGGCACTCATCAAAACTCAGGCATACGTCGACGGCCGCTGGTGCGACGCCGACAGCGGCGAGACCTTCGACGTTCTGAATCCAGCGACCGGCGAGGCCGTCGCGACAGTTGCGAAGTGCGGCACCGCCGAGACCCGCCGCGCTGTCGAAGCGGCGGAGAGGGCGCAGATCGATTGGCGCCAGAAGACGGCAAAGGAACGGGCGGCGCTTCTGCGGCGATGGTTCTCGCTGATGATGGAGGCGCAGGAAGACCTCGCCCAGCTCTTGACCGCGGAGCAGGGCAAGCCGCTGGCCGAGGCCCGCGGCGAGATCGCCTATGGCGCCAGCTACGTCGAATGGTTCGCCGAGGAGGCGAAGCGCATCTACGGCGACACCATCCAGCCACCCGCGAACGACAAGCGCATCGTGGTCATCAGGCAGCCCGTGGGCGTTGTCGCTTGCATCACGCCCTGGAATTTCCCGAACGCCATGCTGACGCGCAAGATCGCGCCGGCATTGGCCGCCGGCTGCACCGTGGTCTGCAAGCCGGCCAATGAAACCCCACTGTCCGCACTCGCACTCGGCGAGCTCGCGGAGCGCGCCGGAATACCGGCCGGCGTCATCAATATCGTCGCCGGCATAACCCGCGAGATCGGTGCCGAGCTGACCGGCAACCCGATCGTCCGCAAGCTGACGTTCACGGGCTCGACCCAGGTCGGCAAGCTGCTCATGCAGCAATGCGCCGGAACGGTGAAGCGGACCTCCATGGAGCTCGGCGGCAATGCGCCGTTCATCGTTTTCGACGATGCCGACGTCGACGAAGCCGTCAAGGGCGCGATCATCTGCAAGTTCCGGAATGCGGGTCAGACCTGCGTCTGTGCGAACAGAATCCTGGTTCAGGACGGCATCTACGACGAGTTCACCGAAAAGCTCAGGGAGGCGACGGCCGGTCTCAAGCTCGGCAATGGCACGGAAGACGGTGTCTCCGTCGGGCCGTTGATCAACAAAGGGGCGGCGAACGACGTCGTCGAATTCATCGAAGATGCCGTCGCCAAGGGCGCGCAGGTCGCC
>CALZMR010000220.1 GCA_945788575.1 uncultured Woeseiaceae bacterium | reverse complement strand
ACCTTGCTCAAACACCTGTCGGAGCACGTTTTGCATTGCGATCTGGGAGATCGGGATCGCTTGTTCTATTTCACGACCTGCGGCTGGATGATGTGGAACTGGCTCGTGAGCGGCCTCGCGACCGGGGCAACGCTCGTGCTGTTCGACGGCTCGCCATTCTTCGACGACGGGCGCGGGCTCTGGCGGATGGCGGAACGCGAAGGCGTCACGGTGTTCGGGACGAGCGCCAAGTATCTTTCCGCGCTCCAAAAAGCCGGGGTGCGCCCGGCGGATGAGTTCGATCTCAGCGTATTGCGTGCGGTGTTATCGACGGGTTCGCCGCTGGCGCCAGCGAGCTTCGACTTCGTCTATGAGGCCGTCGGCAGGGACCTGCAGTTGTCTTCCATTGCGGGCGGTACGGACATTCTCGGCTGTTTCATTATCGGCAACCCGGTACTCCCGGTGCGCCGCGGCGAACTGCAATGCGCCGCATTGGGTATGTCGGTAGAGATATTCGACGAGGAGGGCAAGCCGGTTGTCGAAGAGCGCGGCGAACTGGTCTGTACCCGTCCGTTTCCGTCGGCGCCTATCGAGTTCTGGAACGACCCCGGCGACGATCGCTACCGTGCCGCATACTTCGAGCGGTTTCCCGGCGTCTGGGCTCACGGCGACTTCGCCGAGTATCGGCGCAGCGGGGGCTTCGTGATTCACGGACGTTCGGATTCCGTGCTAAATCCCGGCGGCGTGCGCATTGGCACCGCGGAGATTTATCGTCAGGTCGAGAAACTCGACGAGGTCGTCGAGAGTATCGCGATCGGGCAGCAATGGCATGACGACGTACGCGTCGTGCTGTTTGTCGTGTTACAGGATGGTGTCGATCTGGACGAGGCGCTCGAAGCGCGGATCCGCCATGTCATCCGCAGCAACACCACGCCGCGGCACGTCCCCGCGAAAATCCTGACGGTTCCGGACATACCGCGCACGAAGAGCGGCAAGATCGTCGAGATCGCGGTTCGCTCGGTTGTGCACGGCGAGACGGTGAGCAACACCGACGCACTGGCGAACCCCGATGCATTGACGTTCTTCGCGAAGCGGCCGGAGCTGGCGGTGGATTGAATGGCGGACGTCTACTATCAAATGACTAAAGACGAGGGTTTCTGAATGAGCGCAGACGGCAAGTACCTGTTGGCGATAGATCAAGGCACCAGCTCCAGCCGTGCCGTTCTCTACGATCACGAGACTCGAGTTGTCGCCAGCGCGCAGCAGGAATTCCCGCAGCACTACCCGCAGCCCGGCTGGGTCGAGCACGATCCCGAGGACATCTGGCGTTCCGTGGAGGCAGTGGTTCGTGAGACGATCGCCGAAGTCGATGCGGCAGAGATCACTGGCATCGGCATTACGAATCAGCGCGAGACAACTGTCATATGGGAACGCGGAAGCGGCCGACCGATCCACAACGCGATCGTCTGGCAGGACCGACGCACGGCCGATCGCTGCGAGGAGCTACGCGGACGTGGTGCGGAATCCGACGTAACGTCGAAGACAGGCCTGAAGCTCGACCCCTATTTCTCGGCAACGAAGATCGCGTGGCTACTCGACAACGTCGACGGGGCTCGGCAGCGTGCAGAGAACGGAGAACTGGCGTTTGGAACGATCGATACGTTTCTACTCTGGCGCCTGACCGACGGAGTCGTTCACGCGACGGACGCGACCAACGCCTCGCGCACACTACTGTTCGATATTCACGATCAGCGCTGGGATGCCGATCTTTGCGAGTTGTTCAGGGTGCCCGAGGCTGTGCTCCCCGAGGTGTTCGATTGCGCCGCCGATTTCGGCACGACGAGCAGAGAGCTATTCGGCGCCGAACTGCCGGTCTGCGGTGTTGCCGGAGACCAGCAGGCGGCACTGATCGGTCAGTCCGGGTTCGCGAACGGCACGACCAAGAGCACGTACGGCACCGGTTGCTTCGTCATCGCCAATACCGGGAATCAGGCACTGACATCCCACAATCAGTTGCTGACCACAGTCGCTAATAGGCTGGATGGCCAGGTGACCTACGGATTGGAGGGCAGCGTCTTCGTTGCCGGTTCCGCGGTGCAGTGGCTGCGGGATGAACTCGGACTGATAGCGTCGGCATCCGAGACCGAGGCTATCGCCAGAGAGACCGGGGTCGTGGAAGATGTCGTCGTCGTGCCGGCATTCGCCGGCCTCGGGGCACCTTACTGGGACCCGCATGCGCGCGGCGCAGTGCTTGGGCTGACTCGAGGCAGCGGTCGCAACGAGGTCGTGACCGCAACGCTGCAGGCGATCGCGCTGCAGACTTTCGATCTCGTCGACGCCATGGCGGATGACGGCATTCGTCCGAGCGTCATCCGCGTTGACGGCGGCATGGTCGGCAACGACTGGTTCCTGCAATTCCTCGCGGATATCCTCGACATCGCCGTCGAAAGGCCCGAGAACGTCGAATCCACGGTTCTTGGAGCCGCCTATCTCGCCGCGCTGGCCCGGGGAGTCATAGCGTCTATCGAGGCCACAGCGGGGCTGTGGCAGTGCGAGCGCCGCTTCGAGCCGCAGATGCAGGCGGGGCTGCGCGACCGGCTTTTGGCGGGCTGGGCTGCGGCCATAAACAGGGCAAGATCGCGAGCATGAATGTTTCGATTTTGATAGCATTGCAAGGTCATAATCCTGTCATGTGACGTTCACAAAAATGTCTCGGGTGCCGACGAAAATACCGCAGCAAGAAGGGTTTCAAGACTCTATCGTGCTTAATTATTTCGATCGCCTCGAACGCGGCTGGTGCCTGCGCGTAAACGCGCTATCCAGATGGCGGCTGATTCGTAAGTTCTTTACGGTCATTTCCAAGCTGGGCGACTACTCTATTTGGGTCGTTCTCGGACTTGTGTGCCTGTTGCAACCCAACGTGTATGCATCGGTCCTGGTGCCGCATGCGTTGTTGATGGCCGGGCTCGGTTTTCTTGTATACAAACTGCTCAAGAAGAGACTCGTTCGCGAGCGGCCGTTCATCCGCCACGGCGAGATCGTTTGCGCCACCGCGCCACTCGATCGTTACAGTTTCCCATCGGGTCATACGTTGCACGCGGTGAGTTTCGCGATTCTCTACGGTAGCTACGTACCGGCAATGCTTTGGTTGCTGGTGCCTTTGGCGGTGCTGGTAGCCGCATCGCGGGTCATTCTCGGTCTGCACTATCCGAGCGACGTCATAGTTGGCGGAACGATCGGTGCAACCCTGGCGATATCCAGCATCAACATCGTGAACGCGCTGGCGCTCTAGCCGGCGGACCGCTAGACGGCGAAGCGCTGCCAGGCAACCCCGCCCCAAACGAGCGGTACCAGAAGCAGGCTCAGAAGCACGGCGGCCGAGCCAAGATCCTTGGCACGGCCCGACAGCTCGTTCTGTTCGCCGCCGAATCGGTCGACGGTCGCCTCGATCGCCGAATTCAAGAGCTCGACAATCAGCACCAGCAGGCAGCATGCGATGAGCAGTACACGTTCCAGCGTGTTCTGACCAAGCCATATTGCGACTGGGGTCAGCAGCACCGTGAGCACCAATTCCTGGCGGAACGCCGCCTCATATCGCCACGCGTGGGCGAGGCCTTGCGCCGAGTAGATCGCCGCGCGCAGTATGCGGCCCAGTCCGGTGTTCGCAGGTTTATTCATCGGAGACTCGTCGCGACATTCGTCCCGGCTAGTGTACGAGAACCTTGGAGCCCGGTGAAACTCTGCTCCCGCTTGACTCCGCTCGTCGCACAGCCAATGATTATCGGCCGTCGATATCGAACGCGAGCTGACTGCGTTGCTTAGAGCGCGACAGAAGATTGGCAAATACAGAATCCTGTCGCGGATTGCCTCTGGACCTCTGGCTGACGTGTATGCGGCCTTCGACACGATTCACCGGCAGCGAGTCGCGTTGAAGGTTCCGATAGCCGACCGCAATATCGGCCATGAAGAGTTTCTTCACGAAGTTCAGGTAGCGTTCCGGCTCGATCATCCGAATATTCTGCCGGTTATCAACGCTGAATACATAGACGAACATTTCGTCATCGCCATGGAGCTGGGCGAACAATCGCTCGCTGACCGCCTCGAGCGGCGAATCGCGACATCGACCGCAATCGACCTGGCCGGGCAGGCGATCTCGGCGCTGGCACATGCGCACGAACGGCGCATCATCCATTGCGACATCAAACCGGAGAATTTCATCCTGTTCCCCGGCCAGCAGCTGAAGCTGGCGGATTTCGGCTTCGCCAAGATCAGCCTGCGAACCCTCAAGGCCTCTGGCTCCGGAACGATAGATTACATCGCCCCGGAGCAGGCCATGGGCCGTCCCAAGTTCCAGTCCGACGTCTTCTCGATAGGCCTGGTCATCTATCGATTGTTCTCGGGAAGGTTGCCGGAATGGCCGTTCGAATGGCCGCTCAATGGATACGATCAGCTGACGGCACGCGTACGCCCCGAGTTCGTCGAGATGCTCAGGAAGGCCATCCAGCTCGATCCGTCGAAGCGCTACCCCACGGCGATCCAGATGCAGGATGACTTCGAGCGTTTGAAGAGCCATGCTCGCCGACAAAAGAAGGCGTCGGGTCGCCAGCCACGCGGCAGCGAAACCTCGTGGACGCAGCTTCGCTGGCGCCAGTTCCAGCGTGAGTTTCGCAGTACACTGGACACGCGTCATGCATGCCGGAGATGCGAGGGCCCGGTTGCCGACAGCATGCACGCGTGCCCCTGGTGCGGTATCGACAATCCATCGCGAGGTTCGGAGTCGCCGCTGGCGTCCAGTTGCCCGCGCTGCGAACGTGGCGTGAAGAACGATTGGGACTACTGCCCGTGGTGCTATGGGCCCGGCTTCGAAGAAGAGACGACAAGGCGCTATCCCGACAAGCGATACAAGAAGCGATGCGCGAATTCGCGCTGCGGCGGCCAGCTCATGCCGTTCATGCGCTATTGCCCGTGGTGCCGCACGAAAGTGAAGAAGCCCTGGAAGCTGCCCGGCAGTCGAGCGAGTTGCCGATCCTGTAAGTGGGGCATCGCTGCCGAATACTGGAACTACTGTGCCTGGTGCCATGAACCCGTGAGAAAGCGATGAGTTCCGAGCCGATGCAACCGCATGACATGTTGCTGCTCGACGGGGCATTCGACGCTGACCGTCGTGAGCTCGGCGTCGCCGGCGGCACGCTGGTCGCGTATACCCGTCAGTCACCGGATAAGGAAACCGAGAACGAGGACACCGTCGCGATCATTCCCTGGGGACCGCAGGCGGCGGTGCTGGTCATCGCCGACGGCGCAGGGGGCCTGCCGGCGGGCAAGCGCGCCTCGCTCACCGCCGTCCGCAC
>CALZMR010000219.1 GCA_945788575.1 uncultured Woeseiaceae bacterium | reverse complement strand
TGCTCCCCGGGCGCCGGCGCCGGATACTGACTCGGATTGGTTCCACCGGTACCCGCCATGGCGAGTCACAATCTTAGAATCGCGGCAGCCACCCTGCTCCTGTTAGGCGTGTTCCTTGCGCTCCAGCCGATCTCTTATGCACGTCAGATCGACTCGTGCCTCGATCGCGGCGGAAGCTTCGACTACGAGAATCATCGTTGCGACTTCGACAACAGTCACCCGGCCGGCGCGTGGGTATCGCGGTCGGCCGTATACTTAGCGTTCGCGCTGATTTCGTTCGCGGGCGGGATACACCTCGTGCGCGCGGCGTCGAGCCGCAGGTCGTAGAGTCATACGAGAATGTTTGGATGGATTCGAAAACTCTTCGCGGAACCGGCGCAGCTCCCCGGTCTCGGTTTCCAGCCGCGCCTGTATGAGCTGGACGAAGCACCGTCCGGATCAGTCGTTGTATCAATCGAGAACGACGACAAGACCCCCATGGAGTTCGTCGTGGTGGTACTGAGGGACTATTTCGGTATCCCGTTCAAGACGGCGATCCAGGTAATGCTGTCTGTGCATACGGACGGGTCGGCTGACATCCGCGCGATGAGCCGCCGGGATGCCGATCGGCTGGTGTCACGGATTCGCGACGAGGCGATCAAGCACAACTATCCGCTGCAATGTACGATCAGACCGATCGAAGAGCCACGGCAGCCGTGAGGAGATCTGCGTGATTGAAGCCATCCTCAAGCGTTTTGACACGCCGGACGACGTTTCGCACTTCGAGAAAGGCATCTTTGAGACCGTAACATTGGGCGGCATGACGATCGGCCGCGCCACCTACGAACCAGGCTGGAAGTGGTCGGAACACGTGGGGCGCGAACTCGGTCAGAATTACTGCACCGTCGAACATGTCGGCATGGTCTTGAGCGGCTGCGCTACCGCTGCGTTTGCCGACGGCTCGGTCACCGAAATGAAGTCCGGAGATCTGTTCTATGTACCGCCGGAGCCGCACGATAGCTGGGTCGTTGGCGACGAGCCGTACGTGTCACTGCATTTCCTCGGCGCGGGCAAGTATGCGAAGTAGAGGTACCGATATACGGTGAGCCCGTTCTTCTACATCGCGTCGGCGAGCATAGATTCGAGGTCCAATCGCCGATCACGGCCACCCTTCGAGACATTCCGGGTTTCATCGATGCGCTCGAGCGTACCGGCAGCAACGGCTCCTTCGTCGTGTTCCTGGGCCCGACCGGTGACCCGCGCGATAACGAGGCACCACATCTGCAGTTCTCGATAGAGAATGAGCGAGTGGGCTTCGATTGGGTTCTGCTGGCCCCAGCGAACCTTCGAGATCGATCTTCCTTCGAATCGGTCGCTCATGCCATGGGCATTGCGCTTTCGGCGAAGAGAATGCACAAGCTCGACTATCTGCGTACAGAAGACCAGCGCGGCGCCGAACTCTGCCGTCGCATGCTGACGGATATTTATGACGCAACGGATGACACTCTGCTGGACGTCGTCTGTGAGGGATTCGAGTGGAAATCCGAACGCTGAAATCTCTTGTTGCGATCTTGGCCCTGATCGCAATGCTCGCGATGGGCTACATTCTCGTCGGCTCTCTGGCGCCCTCCGACCGGGCGGATGCCGTTCAGGCGCAATGGCGCTTCGCCGCATCGGCGCTCGAGGGCCTGTCGCCCGGCGAGATTCGCACGGCGCACACGGAACTCGGGCCGGTATTCATCATCGCGCCGAACTCGCGGATCGATTCAGCAATCGAATCGCAATCGGGTCTCGCCAAGTTCCGCCACTACGACAGCTTCGATGCCGACGCTGGCGCATTCATACTGTGGGGTATCGTCGATCGCTCTGGTGCAACGCGTTGCACCGCGATACTCCGAGGCCCGGACGCCTATGTGCCAGAACCCGGCGACATTTACGACCCGTGCGGCGGCGCTCGATTCGACTTCGCAGGCCGGGTACTGCTGGACTCCAACCACGAAGGAGTCTGGAACCTGAGACGGCCTATCTTCGAGCGAGTCAGCGAAGATGAGTATCAAGTCATCGGGCTGAGCGAATAGGCATGCTGCGCAATCTGATCATTCGCTTCTTCCCGCGGTTGGCTGCCACGATGGAAGCGGACTCGCACCGCTGGATGGTGCAGTGTCGTCGCTGCGGGCACGAGGAATCAGTCTGGGATTCCGGCGGCATACGCTACAAGGCGCGGGGTACGGTCTGGCGCTACGGCAAGTGTTCCGGCTGCGGTAATCGGAGCATGTTGCGCGTCTACCTTCCCGAGCAGGACGAGCCGGATAGCTGACGAACTGATCGCTGAGGATGCGCCGGTCGTTGCGCGCGCGAACGCCAGCCACGATACTTCGCGGAAGCGGCCGCGGTGACCTCTCTGCACATGGATCTCAACCAGATAACGGTACCCTGCATCGACTACGACGCGTCGGTTCAGTTCTACAAGACGCTGGGACTTCGTCAGATCGTCGACAGTCCGCCCCGCAACGCCCGCTTCGAGACCGAAAGCGGAACGACCTTCTCGCTGCATCAGGCGGCCGACGCCACAGCCGATTCAGGGACGGTCATCTACTTCGAAGTCCCGAACGTCGATGCAAGAGTTGATGAACTCAAAGCTGATGGCATCCGCTTCGACAGCGACCCGACGTCAGAGCGCTGGCTCTGGCGCGAAGCGCGTCTGCGCGACCCGGCAGGCAACCAGGTGTGCCTTTACACGGCAGGCGAGAATCGGCGCTTTCCCCCATGGCGGATAGAGCCGGCCGGTGAGTGAGTCTCGATTCCGCTACGCGGCTTACGGATCGAACCTGCACCCGCTCCGGCTGCGCGCAAGACTACCGACTGCCGCACTCCTGGGCGACGCTTTCGTGCCAGGATATTCACTGCGCTTCGACAAGCGCAGCCGCGACGGCTCGGCAAAGTGCGGAATCGATTCGGGTGGCGACGGTGTCCATGTGGCGGTGTTCGAAGTGAGCCAATCGGAACAGCTTGCGCTCGATGAGATCGAGGGCGTCGGGCACGGATACGAACGCTTCGAACTGGAGGTACCGGGGTTTGGCAATTGCTTCACGTACGCGGCGACGCCCTCCCACCTGCAGCCCGGGCTGCCGGCCTACGACTGGTACCGGGAGTTCGTGCTGGTGGGCTGCAGGTCGCACGGCTTCCCTGCCGATTACATCGCTGCGATCGAGGCGAAAATCGTCACGCACGACCCTGACCGTGAGCGCCGGCGCCGCAGCTGGGAGGTAGTCGCCAGGATGCACGACGGCCACGGCGCTTGAAAAGCCGGCCGGCATCACCGACGATCGGGTCATGCCGAATCGCAACTGTCCTGCCTGCTTACAACCCTCGATTCCGGTCTCGGAAATGCTGGTGTCGAACGCTCGGTGCAGGAGCTGCGGCAGTATGGTCGGGGTTCACTGGCTCTTCGGCGGCTTCTTCTACGTCATCATCTTCATCGTCGCTGCCGTCACGACGATCATCGTTTTGTCGCAGTTTGGGATCTTTGCGGCGATTCTATGGTTCTCGTTTCCGGTCGGTGCGATCGGTTTTCTGAAGGCGCGATTCTCGCCCCTTGTCGTCAAACCTCCCGAGCCCGGCCCCTGAGTTCGGGACGACTCCGGCCAAGCCTGAAAGCTTGCATCGCGTTCGGTCCGGCAAGATACTCAATGCAGACACTTCTACGCGAAAGGTCACCATGAGAATCATCTTTTCGCTCGTGCTGACGCTATTGCTCAGCCACGCGCTCGGGCAAGAGGCGTCCCCCTATGCTGGGGAGCAGAATCGTTCGATCAAGTCGTTGTCCGACAGTGAGATTGCGGCGCTCGAGAACGGCGCGGGCATGGGCTTCGCGCGCCTCGCGGAGCTGAATCATTACCCTGGTCCACGCCACGTCCTCGATCTCGAATCGGAGCTGGACCTCAGCGACGACCAGCGAGCCGAGTCTCAGGCGCTGTTCGACGAAATGCACGACACTGCCGTCGCTCTCGGCGAAGCGCTGATCCAGGCAGAGCAGAATCTGGACGTTCGATTTGCGGATCGGAGCATCGACGAGGCAGGGCTCGAACAAGCGCTGCAAGAGATCGCTGTATTGCGCGCCCGCCTGCGATATGTCCATCTTGAAGCGCATCTGCGTCAGCGCGCGTTGCTCTCAGCGGAACAGATCGATCGCTACGACGAGCTGCGCGGCTATGGCGAAGGATCGCACCGGCACGGCATACACGGCGAGCAACACTAACGGAGATATCGACATGACTACGTGTCCACGCTGCCCCGACTCAGGACTAAGACATACGCTCGTATCCGGTACGCTTCCCACGCACACCTGTGCTTCCTGCGGCGGTCTTCTGGTCAGCCTCGTCGCCTACCGGCGCTGGCGCGAGACCTTGGGTCCTCAGCCCGAGCCGTCGCACGATATCCATCCTGCCGACGATACCGACGAGATAGTGACCTGCAGCAAGTGCAAGGGACTGATGACCAAGTACCGCATCTCCGCCGACGCGCCGAACCGCATCGATCTTTGCGCGAGCTGCGAAGACATCTGGCTCGATCTGGGCGAGTGGGATCTGGTCGAGGCACTGGCCGGATCCGATCACCTCGCGAACATCATTACGCAGCCGTGGCAGCGGCGAATACGGATCGAGACAGAGGAACACCTCGAGGAAGCGCGCCTTCGCGACGTCTTCGGCGACGACTACGAGCGCCTCATGTCGTTCCGGGAGTGGTTCTACGAACACCCCGCACGCGACGAAATACTGGCCTGCCTGCTCAAGCGGCTGGAGTAACAACGAGCCCGGTATGCCGTCGAGCGACACGCCGGTCCTCAGCGCCGGCGACTTTACTTCTGCTGACGCCCAGCCATCGCCTATATTCGGGGATATTGAATGAAGTACACGATAGAACGGATCAGCCCCAGCAGCGCCGCCAAGGTCGTATCGGTGACGGCCGCACTGCTCTTCGTCGTGCTGTTGATCGTTACTCTGATCGTATCGGTGGCGCAGAGCAGTACGGATCAATCATCACCGGCTATACATTTCGGTAATTTCGGCCTCGCGATGATCCTCATGCCGTTCGTCTACATGATCGGTGTCTACATCGCGACGTGGATATTTTCTCATGCGTTCAACATCGCGACTCGCCTCGTCGGCGGAATCGACGTCGAGCTCTCGAATCGATGAACTCCGCTCTCTATGCCGCGGCTGCGCTCACGGTCGGCATCGGCATCGCTCATTCCTGGCTGGGCGAGCGCTACATACTCATTCGCCTGTTTCGCCGGGGCGACCTGCCGCAGCTCTTTGGCGGCACGGAGTTCACGAAGAATACGCTTCGATTTGCATGGCATGTGACGACGCTGGCCTGGCTCGGACTCGCCGGCATACTGGTCGCCATCGCAGGAGATGTTTTAACGGCGCGGAATGCCGGCCTCATCGTCGGCATCACGTTCGCCGCTCACTTTCTGATCGCGCTGATCGCGTCACGCGGCCGACACTACGCCTGGATCGTATTCCTGGCGATCAGCGTGCTTGCGATCACCGCTACCTGGCGATAGGAGCAACGGCCCGCTCGTAAAACCCCCTGGAGCGCATATGGACGAACAATTGGCATTCATGGCGTCGCGCCTGAATCGACTCGAGAAGACAAACCGATGGCTGATGACGGTTCTCGTTGCGAGCTTCGCCGTGTTTCTGCTGACGGCAGCAATAGCGTCTCCGTCTACGCTTCAGGCGTATGCATTCGAACTCGTCTCGGCGGATGGCTCTGTCCGCGCGGAGCTTACGATGCGCGACGGGCATCCCGGGCTGTACCTCAAGGACTCCGAGGGCGTTGACAGAGTAGCCGTATTCGAGAGTGAGGGGACGAGCGCGCTGTACATCATGGACGGTGACGGTGTGACACGAATCGGGGTCGCACAGTTCGCGCATGGAGGCGGCGGCGTTGCGTTGCACGGCCCGGAATCCAGAGGCGCTGCGGTGCTGTACTTCAAAGACGAAGGCAGCCTGCGTTTTTTCGACGAGGACGGCGCAGTGACGCGCAGCATTCATGCAACCGACGAGGAGGACGAATGAAGGTATTAAGTATTCGCTACTGCGCAGTCGATTCGAACGCGGGATCGCTGGCGACGTTCTTCGACAAGCTCGGGCTGACGCGAAAGGACATGGGAGATTGCGGCGACGACTCGGCATTCTCGGGTGCCGTGTTCCCGGCGGGAGACAGCTGGATCGAGCTGTGGCCCGATGGGCCGGACATGCCAGCCGGCACGATGCTGCAGGTCGTTGTCGACGACGCGGACGCCTATGCCGAGAACGCCAGGCAGAACGGACTGGAGCCGCAGGGCCCTATGGACGCCCACGGCGAGCGCATCTATTTCATTGGCACGCCGACTGGCCTGCGGATGTCCTTCCAATCGAAGCTCAGCAGCGGCGACGGCTAGCAACGGAGGTCGTCATGACCGGAGACGTCATCAATTTCGCGAACAAGTTCGAACTGTTCGACGACCGCTGGAAACCGCGCGTGATCGCCGAGATGAACGACTATCAGTTCAAGCT
>CALZMR010000218.1 GCA_945788575.1 uncultured Woeseiaceae bacterium | reverse complement strand
CGAGCGCAGCCGAAACGCGACGTTTCTACACGACGCCGGACGTCGCGATGTTCACGGACAAGAACCTCGACCGCCGCTTCCTGGCGATCAACATCGGTACCGGCTATCGGGCGCACCCGCTCGACGACAGCGCGGCCGACCGGTTCTATTCGATCCGCGATCCGCACGTCTTCAATTCGATGACTCAAGGTCAGTACAACACCTACGACATTATCGAAGATGACGACCTGATCGACGTCGCCGGTGTTGCCGACACGCTGATCCCGGCGGATGGCGACGGCTGGAAGCTCGTACTCCCCGACGGTCAGAAGGTCTTGTCGACATCGCGGACCTTCAACGACTCCGTCTTCTTCGTGACCTTCGAGGCGACCGTCGACTCGGCCGACCCCTGTCGCGCCGGACAGAGTCTGAACCGCTTGTACCGTGTGGACGTGTCGAACGGCAACCCGATCGTGCCCTACGGCGAGTCGGTGCCGCCTGACGGGCCGGAAGCCGACGACGCGCGTATTACGCGACTCGAGCAGGGCGGTATCGCACCGCAGCCGATCTTCCTGTTCCCATCGCCAGTGGACGAGAACTGCACGGGTCAGGAATGCGCGCCGCCGCCGGTCGCTTGTGTCGGCGTCGAGTGTTTCGATCCCGAGTACCCGAACAACCCGGTTCGCACGCTGTGGACACAGTCGGGCGTAGAGTAACGATATACTTGCCGATACGGCCGAGAGGAGAGATTTGATGTACAAAAAGATGCGCGGCGTGACCCTCGTGGAGCTCATGATCGTAGTGATCGTGCTCGGCATACTCGCGGCGGTTGCCTATCCGAACTACCGCGACGCTGCGGCTCGGGCCAAGCGCAATGAGGCGAAAGCGGCGCTACTGATGATCGCAACGAATCAGGAGCGCTTCTACCTCAACAACAATACCTACACGACCGATATGACCCAGCTCGGCTTCGCTGGCGCCGGAAACGTCGTCAGCGACTCGGGCTCCTATCGAATCAACGTCGATGCGGCGGACGCCAACAACTTCAAGGCTACCGCGACGTACATGAATGCCGGCAACGAAGCCGGCCGCTGCGCTACCTTCCAGATCGACGTCCGTGGCAGCAGAACGTCTGCGCCGCTCGACGACTGCTGGGTCCGGACGCGCTGATCGAGCCTGTCTAACCTGCGGCTTCGGAGCGGCCGGAGCCGAACAGCGAGTCGATGATCAACAAAGCGGCGCCGACTGTAATGGCGGCGTCCGCAACGTTGAACGACGGAAACGCCCAGCTTCCAAACCACACCTGCATAAAGTCGGTCACGTGGCCGAGCAATACGCGATCGATCAGATTGCCGACCGCACCACCCAGAACGAGTGAAAGGCCCGCAACGAGTACCATCGGCCCCTCGTAGCGAATGCGCCACATCCAAACCCCGATCACGGCGCTGACCACGGCGGCCAGAACGATGAAAAAGTAGCGCTGCCAGCCACCCGCGTCAGCCAGGAAACTCCAGGCCGCGCCTTCGTTCTGCTGGTGCGTGAGCGTCAGAAACGAATTGATGTCCTTCGGCGGCCCGCCATACGGCAGATACTGGATAATCGCCGACTTGGTCACCTGATCCGCGATCACGACGATCGCAGCCACGATCATCCAAATCACAAAACGCTTGTTCTTGAGGTTCAGCTTGTCAATCAAAGATACGTTTCCCTGGTCTTAGGCGGCATCAGCGGCGAGTACCGAGCGGGCATTGTCGGCATCGACGTGCATCTGTGCAACCAGATCGTCGACATTTTCGTACTTCTTCTGCCCTCTCAGCCGCTCGATGAAGTCGACGTGAATATATCGTCCGTACACGTCCTCGTCGAAGTCGAACAAATGGACCTCGAGTAAGGGCTTGGTGCCGTTGAAAGTCGGCCTGCTTCCCACACTCGCGACACCATCGCAGGGGCCTCCATCAAGACCGTGGACACGAACGGCGAAGATGCCCATGACGGCGCTCTGGCGCCGGCGAAGATCGACGTTGGCCGTGGGATAACCCAGGACTCTCCCCACCTGCTCACCGCGAACGATCTTGCCGGACATGCGATAAGGCCGGCCGAGCAGCGCGGCCGCTCGCTGCATCTGACCGCCCTCACAGGCTTCGCGGATCGCCGTACTGCTGACTCGAATGCCGTCGACAACGACGCTCGGCAACTGCTCGACCGTCAGCTCCAATGCACCACTGATCCGCTCGAGCAATCCGATATCGCCTTCGCGGCGGCGAGCGAAACGGAAGTCGTCTCCCACGACCACATGCCTGGCATTGAGCCCGTGGACCAATATTCGACGGATAAAGTCAGGCCCCGATATCCGACGCATCGGGTCCGAAAATCGCGGGCAATAGAACATGTCGATTCCGTGGCCCGCGAGCCCATCGAATTTCTCGCGGAACCGCATGAGCCGAGCCGGCGGGCGATCCGCCTGAAAGAACTCCTTGGGCGTCGGCTCGAAGCTCATTACTACCGAGACCATTCCGTGCTCTCGGGCAGCCGACTTAAGTCGAGCAAGCAGTTGGTCATGGCCGAGATGCAGGCCGTCGAAGGACCCGATCGTTACGACCGATCCGCTTGCAATGTCCCCGTATGGAATGTCGGTTAAGTGTCTGACGAGCCGCATCTATTGCTTCAACCTGAGCACGGACGGTCGCAACCCGCTAGCGAGTAGCACCAGAAAGTACGCTGTCGCGCCAGCGCCCACGCTCAACGCCAGCCAAAGAATTCGATCGATCGAACCGCTGTCCAGCCACCAATCCAGTGGCCGGTGCAGCCAGGCGAGTATCGCCCACATGACGACGTTGGCCAAGACGACCTGCAACAGTAGAGTCGGCCAGCCAGCCGTATGCCGAAGGGCGGAATCGAGGACCAGTTTTCGGTAGAGCAATAACGCGTTCAGAATGGCAGCAACCGATGTCGCCGCGGCAAGACCGACGTGCGGGCCGGCGAATTCGATCCGCGTCAGATACCAGGCGCTGGCCACGCTGAGAACGACATTGACGGCGAGCGCGATGATCCCGATGCGGACCGGCGTTCGAGTGTCTTCACGGGCGAAGAATGCCGGCACAAGGATCTTGACGAACGTAAACCCGATCAGGCCCACAGCATACGCACGCAGGGCGAGTACCGTCATGCGCACGTCGTGATCGTCGAAAATACCGCCGTGAAAGAGTGTCGTGACCAGGGGTCCGGCAAGCATGACAAGCCCGACGGCCGCGGGCACCGCGATGATCGACGCGATCTTCATCGACCAGTCGAGTGTCTGCGCAAACTCCTCTCGACTGCCATTAGTCCAGAGCCGCGACAGGTACGGCAGAGTAACGGTCGCCAGCGCGATGCCAAACAGACCGAGTGGGAACTCCATCAGGCGGTCGGACAGGTAAAGATAGCTGATACTGCCCACCCCGAGCATCGACGCGATGATGCCGCCGATCAGCACATTCACCTGAGCGATCGACGAACCGAAAATGGCGGGCAGCATGAGCCGCACCGCCCGCCGCACGCCCTCATGGCGAGGAGCCCACCGCGGCCTCGGCAGCATCCGGATGCGGCCGAGGAACGGCAGCTGAAACAACAGCTGACAAAACCCCGCGATGAAGACAGCAACAGCCAGTGCCATGCCCGATACGTCGAGCAGCGGCTCCAGCCAGATCGCACCCGCGATCAGCACTACGTTGAGTATGACTGGCGTGAACGCGGGAACGCCGAAGTGTCCGTAAGTATTCAGAACCCCGCCCGCAAACGCGGTCAGCGAGACGAAGAACAGATACGGGAACGTGAATCGCAGCATCATCGCCGCGAGGTCCAAATCTCCGCCCTCGCCAACGAAGCCGGGAGCGACGATCAACACGATCAAGGGCGCGGCTACGACGCCGATCAGCGTTATCGCGAAAAGGATTACCGCGAATGTGCCGGCGACTGCGTCGACGAACTCCCGCGCCTCCTCGTGATTGTGGCGCTCCCGGTATCGGCCCATGACCGGAACGAATCCGGCCGAGAACGCCCCCTCGGCGAAGAACCGCCGCAGCATGTTCGGAATCCGGTTGGCGACGAGGAAAGCGTCGAGGACGATGCTGGCACCGAAGACCCGCGCGAAGACAATGTCTCTTACGAGCCCAAGGATGCGCGAGACAAGCGTCATCCCGCTGACCACCGAAGACTTCGCGAGCAGCCGCCGGCCGCTGACCTCGCCGGCCACGCCGTCGGTGTCCTGAGTGGTCTTTTCGGTGTTCATTCGGGGGACGAGTTTAGCTCAAAAAATGTATAAAATCAGTAATTTATAAGCGTACTGACAGTAAGTGCGCTGAGCCGCAAGGCGACCATTGACATTCCCGCCTTCGGCGAGAATAATACGCGGCTCTTTGAATCCGGACTCGGAAAAAACCAGTGGCAAACATCAAATCGGCAAGGAAACGCGCAAAGCAGGCCGAGAAGACACGCAAGCACAACATGGGGCTGCGTTCGAGTATGCGCACCAAGATCAAGAACGTGGTCAAAGCATGTGACGCGGGCGACCAGGAGGCAGCATCTGCCGCCTTTCGTGACGCTGTGCCGGTCATCGACAGCATGGTCAACAAGGGCATCGTCAACAAGAACAAAGCGGCACGGCACAAAAGCCGTCTGAACAAGCGTGTCAAGGCGCTCTCCGCCTGACCAAAGTCGATTCAGAGCTATCGAATCACCGCAAAGCCCGCTTGATAAAGCGGGCTTTTTTCATGCTTCGAGTTCCTCGTCCATGAGTTCCAGTTCGCGCATCACGGCCTGAGCCAGCTCCTCGCAGCCTTCTCCCGTCGCCGCGCTTACCTCGAATACCGGGCCTTCCCAGCCCAGATTCTCAACGATCGCGCCCCGCCGGGCCACACGATCATCCTCAGCCAGCAGATCGATCTTGTTGATGACCAGCCAGCGCGGCGATGACGCCAGCTCAGAGGAGAACTTCTCGAGTTCGCCCGCAACCGCGCGCACCGAATCGGCCGGATCGACCGTCTCATCGAGAGGCGCGATGTCGACAAGATGCAGCAGCAGTCGCGTCCGCTGCAGGTGTTTGAGAAACCGGATACCGAGCCCCGCACCTTCCGCCGCGCCCTCGATGAGCCCGGGTATGTCCGCCATGACGAAGCTCTGCAACCGGCCGACGCGAACGACACCCAGGTTCGGGTGCAGGGTTGTGAACGGGTAGTCGGCGATTCGGGGCTTTGCATGAGACATCGCGCTTATGAGCGTGGACTTGCCCGCATTCGGCAGCCCTAAGAGGCCTACGTCAGCGAGAATCTTGAGCTCGAGCCTGAGATGGCGAGCCTCTCCGGGTGTGCCGCGAGTGGTCTTGCGCGGTGCCCTGTTGGTGCTGCTCTTGAAGCGCGTATTGCCAAGGCCGCCGCGCCCGCCTTCGGCGACCTTCTGCCGCTGATCGTTCTCGGTGAGGTCGCAG
>CALZMR010000217.1 GCA_945788575.1 uncultured Woeseiaceae bacterium | reverse complement strand
ATCAAGAATCTCAAAGGAGTCAGGGTTGGTATCCTGAGCATAAACGGTAAGACCATTGTACCGCTTAAACCCGTGGCTGTGTGGAAAGAAGGCATCTATTACGACGAGACCACCGGTAACCGTCACCAGTGTTATCGGCAGCCGACGCCCATCGTTCTGTGGTTCAGGCTTCACTGCAAACTAACTATATGTCTTTACCCGAACGCGTCGAGTAATTGGGTGAAAAGTGGAGAATAGCATGGGGCTGATTCGCTTAAGCTCCGATATAACCTTTGTGTGAATGGAGATATGTTGAATGTAACAAAGGGTGTTGTGTTGAATGGCGAAGAGGCTCATGGACGAGGCTCGCGATGTGTTTCGTGCGCTGCATTACAGTTACCGGACCGAAGTCACTTATCTCAAGTGGGTTCGACGTTTCATAAAATACCACGGCAATCGCCATCCCAGGGAGTTGGGACCTGCTGAGATCCAGCGCTTTCTGACGGAGCTTGCCACCAAGGGCAAGGTTTCCGCCTCGACGCAGAATCAGGCACTGAGCGCGATTCTGTTTCTGTACAAGAAAGTCCTCAAATACGACCTGCCGTTCATGGATGAGATCGTGCGGGCGAAGCGTCCCGTCCGTGTGCCTATCGTCATGACACGCGAGGAAGCCGCTAAGGTCCTGGGCTGCATGGAAGGCAGTTACTGGCTGATGGCGAGCCTCCTGTATGGCAGCGGTCTTCGGATCTCGGAGTGCCTGCAGCTTCGCGTGCAGGACCTCGACTTTCAGTATCTGCAGCTGACGGTTAGGAATGCCAAGGGCAACAAGGACCGGCTAACAATATTGCCGAAGACGCTCGTTCCGCATTTGGAGCGCCAGCTCGAATACGTTCGCCGTGTTCTTGAGCGAGATCGGGAGCGTGGCCGGGAGGGTGTGTCATTGCCGACGGCCGTTGACCGAAAATACAGAAACGCGTCGCTGTCGTGGCGCTGGCAATATATCTTCCCGTCCCGAAATTATGCGTTCATCCGAATAAACCTCGGGCGGCGCCGGCATCATGCCCATCCGTCCGGGCTATCTCGTGCGGTGAAGATCGCCGCGGAGGAGTCGGGCATCAACAAGCGGGCGACGGCGCATACGTTTCGGCATTCGTTCGCAACGCATCTGATCGAGTCCGGCTACGACATCCGCACGGTGCAGGAGCTGCTGGGGCATTCCGACGTCAAGACCACGCAGGTCTATACGCACGTGCTGCAGCGCGGCGGGCACGCGGTGACCAGCCCGCTCGATAATGCCTGAGATAAGTCGTTTCTTCGGTATCGTGATCGCGATGTATTACAACGATCACGAGCCGCCGCACTTTCATGCGCGATACGGCGATCACGAAATACGCGTGCGCATCCCCACGGGCGAGATACTTTCCGGCACGCTGCCGACGGCGCAATGTAGGATGGTGCTGCGTTGGCTCGATTTACACGCTGACGCTCTTGTGGAAGACTGGCGGCTCGCAAGGCAGCATAGGCCGCTGGCGCCCATCGAACCGCTCAAATGAATGCATCCACACCCAAACTTCGGTCGGTCCGGCACCTGGGCGGTTATCGTCTAAGGCTGGAGTTTGAGGACGGTCGCGCGGGCGAGCTGGACCTCGAAGATCAGCTCTGGGGTGAAATGTTTGAGCCGCTGCGAGATATCGAACAGTTCGCCGACTTCCGTCTCGACGAGAACCTGCACACCATCGTTTGGTCGAATGGCGCGGACCTCGCGCCGGAGTTTCTGTACGAGGCATGCGGCTAAGGCGTCAGCTCAATCTCCGCTAATCGGTAACTCGTTCATAGTGCAACGAATTGCCGCGCGCAAGGTAGATTAGCCAGAGGTAGTCGTCCAATACGCCGGCGACCTCGTAGTCGTAGTCCATTCCGTCCATGACGACGTGCAGCAGAATGACTCCCTGGTCATCTGTGATCTCCCACGTGCCGCTTGCCGCCGTTTCATCGTCGTAGACATCCAGCGTACTGCCATCCGCCTCGTAGACGACGACGGACGATTGGTCATCACGATGCTGCCAACGACCGACGATCGCCTCGCGTGCGATCTCCGCTGTCAATTCCTGCTCGGCGCTGTCGTCCGCGATCGCGTTGCCGAAGAACATGGTTAGGCCAAATGCGGATATTGCGATGCAAGACAGAAGTGCTTGTTTCATGGACGGTCCTCGTTTCCGTATGCTTTCGGTAAGCATAGGTCATCAATCGGGCACGGCAAAGGCTTTCCTGTGCCGATAGTGTGCGGAGCCCGGGAACTTCGTGACATTCGTTGCGGGAGACGCTTTTACGAGTCCTGAAAGGCGTCGTGTTGCCGGCTACCGTAGCGCGAGGCAGAGGGAATCTATTCGTCGTCGCCGAGCAGTGCCAGTATCACGATGATCTGATCTCGGATGTGATTCAACTCCGAGAGGTAGTAGGCGACGTTGATGTGGAAGCGCCTGGAGCTACCCATGAGTTCGGGGTCCGCGCGCACGTTCAAAAGGTCTTCCGCGGTTGCGAGCGGAACGAAGTCGAGGCCGCCAACAGCACCGTGGTAGCCAACCTCAGTCGCGGGATCCGACCAGGGGCCGCCGTGCCTGTATTCGAGTCGCCAGAGATCGACCGCGCCCTGGGTCATGTATTCGGTGTCTTCTTCGAGATCTGAAAGCAGTCCGAGAAACGTGATTATAGATCCCCGTAACTCCTGATCGCGCAATATGCCCAGCTTGCCGCTGCTCAACAAGGCTTCGGTGGTGCTGGTTACCGGGTCGAATGTCCACGGGTTGGCCATCGCCAGGATGATGGCCGAAATGGATTCCTGCGGCAGCGCCCGAATATCCTCCGGCGATAAGCGATTCAGTGTCGATATCCTTTCCCGAAACAGCAGATGCGCTGCAATTATTCGATCGACGCTCTCGAGATTCGCATTGAAGTCGGCTCGCAATGCCACTATCGCTTCCCGCTCTTCGAGCCGCAGCTGACGCTCCGCCCACATCGCATCGATGCCGAATGCCAGCAGAATCGACACGACGATCACGGCGCCTTCCACGGCGAGGCGACGGTACTGACTTGAGTTTATCCTGGTCACCTATGGGCGCTCATTGCAGTGCATGACCTGAGAGCAGCAGATTAGTGGAGTGGGGTGCATACGGCAACGACGATTCCGTTCGGCAACTACAATCGCCAGCGATGCAGGACAGCCGTCGTCCCTGCCGGGAACTCCGACTCCTCCAATGGCAGTTCGATGTAGCCGTCGGTCTTCGACAGCGCCGCGAAGTCGCCCGATGTATTCGTGCGTATTGGCATTGCGAGTAACTGCCCGGCGGTATTCGAAACGACTTTCACCGGCAGGAAGCAGGTGAGCTTTGGCGGGAACTCAACGGGCTCGGTCAACGACGCGAACGCCGTGCCACCCGTCGTGTCGCCCTGCATCTGTCGGAGTGCCGGCACGACGTATTGACGGCAGCAAACCAGCGTCGACACCGGGTTGCCGGGCAGTGCGAACACGGCCTGTCCGTCCGGCCCCGTGCCGAACCACATTGGCCGGCCCGGTCTCTGGCTGATGCCGTGGAAGAGCACCGTCACGCCGAGCGAAGCGAGCACTTCGGGAACGTAGTCCGCCTTGCCCATCGATACGCCGCCGCTTAATACCACGACATCCGCGGCCGCGAGATGCTCGCCGATGCGGACTTTGAGTGTTTCCGGTTCATCGGCGATGTGCTCGTGGCCCGTGTCGGTGAAGCCGTTGTCGGCGAGCAATGCGACGACGGCAGGTCCGTTCGACATACGAATCTGATGGTCGGCGATCGGTTCGCCCGCCGGCACGAGTTCGTTGCCGGTCGATATCACGCGAATCGTCGGGTCCCTGGATACCTCGACATCCGCCAGTCCCGCCGATGCGATGACGGCGATGTCCGCCGCGGTCACGCGTTTGCCGCTCGCGAGCAGTTCGGTGCCCTTGGTGTGGTCGGAGCCACATGCGTGAATGAACTGACGTTCGTTTGCTTCGTAGTTGGCTTCGACGTGGGCGCCGTGCTCGTTCACCACGATGCGCTCGACCGGCACGATGCAGTCGGCGCCTTTCGGCAGCGAGGCCCCCGTCATGATCTCGATCGCGTGTCCCACGTTGAGCGTTTGCCGTTCGTCGCCGGCGTGCTGTGTCGACTGCACGGCGAACGACCGCTTGCCTTCGGCGAACTCCGAGAACCGGATGGCGATGCCGTCCATCATGACGCGATCGAACGGCGGCTGGTCGCGTTCGGCGACGACGGGCTGCCGCAGTACGCGGCCGATCGCGCTCTCGAACGAGACCACTTCCGCAGCAAGTGGCCGGATGGCGTCCCGTATCGCCCGGCTGGCGTCTGCGGTAGTAAGCATCGTTAGTCCGAGGACTTCTCGCGCGTGATCGCGCGATGGCCGATGTCACGCCGGAAGTACGCGCCGTCCCAGGTGATTTTGTCGGCCGACTCGTAGGCTTTGCCGGCTGCTTCCGCAACGGTTTTGCCCAGGCCCACGACACACAGCACTCTGCCGCCACTCGTGACGACGTCGCCGTTCGCGATTGCCGTCCCGGCGTGGAAGACTTTCTGCGCGTCGCCGTCCGCGTCATCGGAACCCGCGATTGCGCTGCCTTTCGCGTAGCTCTCAGGGTACCCGCCCGCGGCCATGACGACTCCGAGCGCCGCGCGCTCGTCCCAGTCAGCCGTCAGTCCGGCCAGGGTGCCATCGAGGGTGGCGTTGCAGATCGCGACGAGGTCCGACTTGAGTCTCATCATGACCGGCTGGGTCTCGGGATCGCCCATGCGGCAGTTGAACTCAATGACCTTCGGCGTGCCGTCGGCCATGATCATCAGGCCGGCATACAGGAAACCGAGATAGGGCGCGCCGTCCTCGCGCATGCCGGCTAGCGTCGGCCGGATCACCTCGTTCATGATCCGCGCCTCGATCTCCGGGGTGACGACCGGCGCCGGCGAGTAGGCGCCCATGCCGCCCGTGTTTGGACCAACGTCGCCTTCGTCGCGGGCTTTGTGATCCTGCGAGGTCGCCAGCGGCAGGATCGTGGTTCCGTCGGTAATGACAATGAAGCTCGCTTCCTCACCGTCGAGGAATTCCTCGACGACGATGCGCGCGCCCGCATCGCCGAACTTGTTGCCGGCGAGCATATCGCTCGCGGCGTGCTCGGCTTCTTCGAGCGTGTGCGCCACGATGACGCCCTTGCCGGCAGCGAGACCGTCGGCCTTGATGACGATGGGCACGCCCTGTTCGCGGATGTAGGCCAGTGCCTCGTCGAGGTCTGTAAAGTTCTGATAGGCGCCGGTCGGAATCCCGTGCCGTGCAAGGAAGTCCTTGGTGAAAGCCTTCGAGCCCTCGAGCTGCGCAGCGGCGGCATTCGGACCGAAGCAGGGCAGGCCAGCCTCGTTGAAGCGATCGACAATACCGGCGACGAGCGGTGCTTCGGGGCCGACGATGGTGAGATCG
>CALZMR010000216.1 GCA_945788575.1 uncultured Woeseiaceae bacterium | reverse complement strand
CTTTGCTTAACGAATCCGGTACGGACGAGCGGTGCAGGATCGTCGCCTCCGTAGCCATGCGTTCAACGTGAGCTTCCAGGATCGCACGAGCCTCTTCGTCGATCGCTGGCCCGACGTCGGTCGACAGCAGCACCGGGTCACCGATCACGAACTCGTCCATATAGCCCTTGAGAAGCTCGATCACGCGGTCGGCGACATCCTCTTGCACGCACAGGAGCCGGAGCGCCGAGCAGCGCTGACCCGCGCTGTTGAACGCCGAATACACAGCGTCGGTGACGACCTGTTCTGGCAGCGCCGAACTGTCGACGAACATCGCGTTCTGGCCTCCGGTTTCGGCAATCAGCGCGGCGATCGGCCCGTCGCGCCCGGCCAGCGTTCGGTTGATGATGCGGGCCGTCTCCGTCGAGCCCGTGAAGGCGACACCGGCCACGCGCGGATCCGAGACGGCACGGCCGCCGATCTCCACGCCGTCACCGGGCAGGAAGTGCAGGACTTCACCGGGCACGCCGGCTTCGAGCAGCAGCTGGGACACACGAAATGCCACGAGCGGGGTCTGCTCCGCGGGCTTCGCAATGACCGCGTTGCCGGCGGCCAGTGCAGCCGCGACCTGGCCCGTAAAGATCGCCAACGGGAAATTCCATGGGCTGATGCACACGAAGATGCCACGGCCTCGCATCGCCAGCGTATTTCGCTCGCCGGTCGGACCGGGTAGCTGCTCAGGCTCGCCGTACAGCTTTCTGGATTGCGCAGCGTAGTAGCGCAGGAAGTCGACGGCTTCACGGAGCTCCGGCACGGCATCGGCCAGCGTCTTGCCGGCTTCCGCAATGCACAGCGCGAGCAGTTCAGCCTCGTTCTCCTCGAATAGCTCAGCAGCCTTCTCGAGAATCGCCGCGCGCTCGTCCGCGGGCGTGGCGTTCCAGGCAGCCTGCCCCTGCTCCGCCGCTTCGAGCGCTTCATCGACGTGTGCCGGCTCGGCAAGCTGGCAAACGCCAATGACCTGCTTCGTGTTGGCCGGATTGACGGAGTCCTGTCCGGGGCCTGTCTTCATCTTCCCGGAAACGATCGGCTGAGCAACGAAGTCCTGCTCGAGCGCGGTCTGCATCGCGGCCAGCAGCGGCGCGGTGACACTGCGATCAGCCAGATTGATGCCGCTGGAGTTACGCCGCTCGGGCGCATAGAGGTTCTGTGGTGAGTCGATCCGCGGATGTGGCGTGAAATCGGTCTCCCGCGAAGTCTCGATGGGGTTTGCGACGATATCACCGACCTCGACCGATTCATCGACGATGCGATTGACGAAGGACGTATTGGCGCCGTTCTCGAGCAGACGCCGGACCAGGTACGGCAACAGATCCTCGTGACTGCCGACGGGTGCGTAGACGCGGCACGGACGGTCGAGGCGGTCTGGGTCGATCACCTCCGCATAGAGTTCCTCTCCCATTCCGTGCAGCCGCTGAAACTCGTAATCGCGGCGCGAGCCGGCGTAATGAACGATGCTGGCTAGCGTGTGTGCATTGTGGGTCGCGAACTGCGGGTAGAGCGCGTTGCCGGCGGCGAGCGCCTGCCGCGCGCAGGCCAGATAAGAGACATCCGTATGCGCCTTGCGCGTGAACACGGGGTAACTCGAGAGCCCCTGCTCTTGAGCACGTTTGATCTCCGTGTCCCAGTACGCGCCTTTGACCAGCCGCACCGGGATGCGGCGGCCAGCGTCCCGTGCAAGATCCTCGAGGAAGGTGAAGACCTCGCTCGCGCGGCGCATGTAGGTCTGCACCGCGAGTCCAAAGCCGTCGTAGTCGCCGAGCCGCGCCTCGCGCATGACCGCCGAGAAGATCTCCAGGGAAATCTCGAGGCGGTCGGCCTCCTCAGCATCCATGGTCAGCGCGATATTGTTGGCACGAGCGTGCTCCGCGAGCTCGGTTAATTTCGGCACGAGCTCGCCAAGGACACGATCGTGCTGGGTGTACTCGTAGCGCGGGTGCAGGGCCGATAGCTTCACGGAAATGCTGGGCGCCGCGAAGATGTCGCGCTCGTCGCTCGCGGCCCCAATCTGTTTGATCGCATCGCGATAGGCGACGAAATAGCGCTCGGCATCTTCGGCCGTCAGCGCGGCCTCGCCGAGCATGTCGAACGAGTATCGGTAGTCCTTGTTGCCCGGTTTGACGGCCCGCGCAAGCGCCTCATCGATCGTGCGGCCCATCACGAACTGGTGCCCCATGATGCGCATGGCCTGTTTCATTGCCGCGCGAACGACCGGCTCGCCGGCTCGGCTCGCCAGCTTTGTGAGGACTTTGACCGGATTGAGGCCCGCTCCGTCACCCACATTGAGTAGCTGGCCCGTGAGCATCAGGCCCCACGTGGACGCGTTGACGAACAGCGAGTCGCTGGTGCCCAGATGCTCCTTCCATTCCGCCGACGTGATCTTGTCGGCGATGAGCTTGTCGGCCGTCGCACCATCCGGAATGCGCAGCAGAGCCTCGGCGATACACATGAGCAGCACGCCCTCCTGCGAGGAAAGGTCGTACTGCTTCAGGAAGGCATCCATGCCGCCTTCATTGCCCGAGTGACGGCGCACGGCCGAGACCAGCCGCGCCGCCATCTCGTGGATCGCCTTGCTCGCGCCGGCGCCGGGATCGGCTCGTTCGGCAAGCGCGCGGACCAGCGTCTCCTCGTCGCTCAGGTAGTGCTCGTTTATGCCGGGAATCGCGCTCGGCCGGGCTGCCGGCTGCGCGGTGAATTCCGTTTTTTGCATTGGATCTCCTAAGCCCGACAGACATCGAACGGGCGGGCGTGCTGATATACTTTGAGGCCTTTATTTGCCGAGGGCAATACCGTGCCAGCCAGTTTTCTTGCGGCGCTCGCCGAGCAGACAGAAGACCTCAAGTCTCAGGGACTCTACAAGACCGAACGGCTCATTACCGGGCCGCAGCAGGCCGACATCGACGTCCGGTCGAATGGCGCCACCCAGCACGTTCTCAACCTCTGCGCCAACAACTACCTCGGGCTGGCCAACCACCCGGACGTGGTCGCGGCGGCGCACAAGGCACTCGACGATTTCGGCTACGGCATGGCGTCGGTGCGCTTTATTTGCGGCACGCAGACGATCCACAAGGAGCTCGAGGCCCGGATCAGCGCCTTCCTGGGTACCGAGGACACGATCCTCTACCCGTCCTGCTTCGACGCCAACGGCGGTCTGTTCGAGACCTTGCTGGGGCCGGAGGACGCGGTGATTTCGGACGCGCTGAATCACGCCAGCATCATCGACGGAATTCGGCTCTGCAAGGCGCAGCGCTTCCGCTACCAGAACAACGACATGGACGACCTGCGCGCCCAACTCGAGGCGGCGAAGGACGCGACGACGAAACTGATCGTGACCGACGGCGTGTTCTCGATGGACGGCACGATCGCGGACCTCGAGGGCATTTCTGCGCTGGCCGAGGAGTTCGACGCGCTGACCATGATCGACGACTGCCATGCCACGGGCTTCCTCGGCGACACGGGCCGCGGCACGCACGAGTACCGCGGCGTCATGGGCAAGATCGACATCATTACGGGTACGCTCGGCAAGGCACGTGCTCGAGCTGTTGGAGCGCAATAGCGAGCTCCGCGAGCGTTTACACGCCAATGCCGCCCACTTCCGCGGCAAAATGACCGAGCGCGGCTTCGACCTGAAGCCGGGCGAGCACCCGATCATCCCGGTGATGCTCGGCGACGCGAAACTGGCGACGACGATGGCCGACAAATTGCTGGAGCGCGGCATCTACGTCATCGGTTTCTCGTTCCCGGTCGTGCCGAAGGGTCAGGCAAGAATCCGGACGCAGATGTCGGCCGGACTGACAACAGCACACCTCGACCAGGCGATCGAGGCATTCACGGACGTCGGTCGGGAACTGGGAGTCATCAACTAATGCGTGCACTGGTCAAAGCGAAAGCCGAGCGCGGCATCTGGATGGAGGACATCCCGAAGCCTGCGATCGGCCACAACGACGTCCTGATCAAGGTCAATCGCACGGCGATTTGCGGCACCGACATCCACATCTTTCAATGGGACGACTGGGCCAGCAAGACGATCCCCGTTCCGATGGCGGTCGGCCACGAGTTCTCGGGCGTGATTGTCGAGTGCGGCATCGAAGTAAAAGGCTACGAGCCAGGCGACCGAGTATCTGCGGAAGGTCACGTCACCTGTGGGGTCTGCCGCAACTGCCGTGCGGGCCGCCGGCATTTGTGCCGCAGCGCCGTTGGCGTCGGCGTTAATCGCCCGGGCGCATTTGCGGAGTACATCTCGGTTCCGGCCTTCAACGTATTCAAGCTGCCGGATGCGATCACCGATGACATGGCGGCAATACTCGATCCGCTCGGCAACGCGACGCACACCGCGCTCTCATTCGATCTCGTCGGCGAAGACGTGCTGATAACAGGTGCCGGTCCGATCGGCGTGATGGCGGTCGCGATCGCACGTTACGCGGGTGCGCGACATATCGTCATCACAGACGTCAACGACTATCGGCTGGACCTCGCCCGCAAGATGGGGGCATCTCGGGCGCTGAACGTCACGCACGATTCAATCGATGAGGCGATGAAGGACCTCGGCATGACAGAAGGCTTCGACGTCGGCATGGAGATGTCAGGCAACCCGCAGGCGTTCCGCGATCTGCTGCGTACGATGCATCATGGCGGTCGCGTTGCCCTCTTGGGCATACCGCCCGACGAGACCTCGATCGACTGGAATCAGGTGATCTTCAAAGGCTTGTTCCTGAAAGGCATCTACGGTCGCGAAATGTTCGAGACCTGGTACAAGATGTCGAGCATGATACAGAGCGGCCTGAACGTTCAGCCGGTCATCACCCACCACTTCGACGTGGAAGAGTTCCAGCCGGCATTCGAACTGATGGAGTCGGGGCAGACCGGCAAGGTCATTCTGAACTGGACGTAGTTGCCGGCGAACAAATCGCTCATCGGCTCAACGACGGCAAACGAAGCCCGGTGGGGAATCCTTTCCGTCGCAAGTAGACGATCGCCCACATCAGGGCGACAACACCGAAAACAACGGCGAGCGGCCAGTCCTCCCGAAAGCCCGACAGCGTGTGTTCGGCGTACGGGCCGTCGTGATAGAAGTAACCGAGTTCCACCAGCCAGACGACGAGGTTGTAGAGCCCATGGCAGATGATCGGCACATACAGCGACTGAAAGCGAAGATACAGAACGCACATGCCGACCCCGAAGAGAAAAGCCCCCAGAACATCGGGATGTACGATTCCGAACAACAGTGACGAACCGACAATTGCCTTCCACATGCCGAATTTGTGCACCCACCGGTGAAGTATTACGCCGCGGAAAGCGACTTCTTCCAGGATCGGCGCGATCACACAGAGCGATACGATATTCAGCAGATTCGGCAGGAAGGGAAAGACGCCGTTGTCGAAATAGATGGTGCCCGGAAGATCGATGACCCAGACATAGACGAAATATGGCGCGACATAGGACAAGGGAAAGAATACGAGATACAAAGCAGGCACGGCCGTGAAGAACAGAAAGGCCGTCAATGGCAGGCCGAACTTCATCGCAGGTAGACCGGGTCGACTACCAAGCATCTCCGACACCGGAAATCGCCATACCAGTAGAGTCAAAGCCAATCCGACAAGAACAAGACCCTGCAGGTAGTAGATCAGACCGATATCCAGCCAATACCAGGGCGTGTCATACCCCATTGCGATGACAACGGACTTGGCTCCTGGCAGCCAGATAATCAGTACCAACCACGCGACGACGAAATAACGAACTCGAACGCGTTCGACCGCACCCGAATGCTTGTGTTCTTTGTCTTGAGCTTCCTCGGATTCCGTCATACGCTGCTCGCCGCTCATGTATTCGCCGCGAGTAAGTCCATCGTACTCCGCGCGATCTGATTGTCGGGATACTCGTCCAGCACGCGACGGCATGCCTCGGTTGCCGCCGAAAAGTCCTTCTTCCGCACGTGCACCGTCAGGATATTTATCAGTGCCATCTCACGATAGGACCACATCGACGGCGACATCAGTGTCACCGACCGGTATCGGTCCAGCCATTCATGTTTCGAGAAGAACTCATAGCTCTGCTTAAAACACTCGAGCGCATCGTCGTATTCCTCTTTGGCGACCGCCTTGAGTCCACGCCGATTCGCACTGGCCACAAGATAACGCGAACCGAATGAGTAAATCACGAAGACACCGCCCCCGATAATAAAGGCTTCGGCCAGATCGCGGACGGGCAGCAGGAATTTGGCCAGCAGAATCAGAACCGCGATCACCGCGAACTGCGGGAAGACGCTTTTCCAGGAGATGTATCTAGTCAGTGGCTGCGCCATCTCTTTCGTCTTCTAGTCGAAGGCAGGTCCTCTCCAGCGTTCATCTTCAGCCAGTACTCAAATATGCAAGAACACAAGCCACGATAAAACCCACCATCACCAGCGTCTCGAGATGTTCCAGGAGCCACTCGACCCGTCCTCGCCACTTGGGACTCAGGCTGCGTCCGGCGACGAGTTGCTCTTGTTTGTGCTCGAGCCGTTCCGGAATTGGCCGCCCTGAGACTATTGCGTAGTACACGCGCATCGTCGGGCTCGCGTATAGCCACAGTAGCACTGCGACAAGAAAGACTGAGGCAACTGAGACCCTGAATACCTCACCGACATCGACCGAGCCGAGAACACCGTACCCGGATATCGTCGCTCCGTAGAGAATGAGGTTGTACAGAGCAATGAATGGCCGGCTCAACCAACTGTTGGTACTGATCGTATACAGCACGATGAACGGCAGCACGAAATGCAGCGATGCGATGTAAAGCGGTTCATACGATCCGCTATCGTAAAACCCCAACGACGACAATGCATGAAACACTGCATACACGAGTGTCCCGACGATGGACACCATCGACAAGGCTGCAACTAGCCTCAGCAACGCGGGCGCATCTACATCCTGCTTGTTCTTGAATCGGTGTGACCAGAACGGGATCTTGATTCCAGGGCGCATGTGGTACATGTCAGTTCACTCGGTTATCGCGAACGTTTCGGTAGAACGAGCGCGCCGCTGGCGAGAAAACGACCAACACAGTCACGAAGACGAACAATATTGCAGTTGCTACCAGCATCCAGTCGATCACGTAGAAACGAAAGTCGCCACGCGAAAGCGTTGCGAGAAACAGCAGAGCAAAGGACAAGGGTACGTACCACTGGCCCGACGGTTTGTCGGAACCGACGATGTATGCACCGACTATTGGTACGACGCCGCCAACGACAGTCCGGAAGATCACCAGTGTATGCGCGAACCCTTCTTCGGTGATCGGCTCGTTGTTGATTGCGCTGACGAGAAACATCGCGAACCACGCGATATAGATGCCGAGGACGAACCAGAGAACACCGGGGAGTACTTCGCTGGTGTCCTGTTCGAGGTTGGAGCCCCACAAAGGGAATCGCGTACGCACCGTCCTCTGGCGAGCCAGCATCTGGTGGGACGCTTCAATACCCGAGTGGTCTCTTTTCAAGTGGCCGGGACTCTCCTCGCGCAGCGTCTTGGTTCAAGAAAGATTCTGGATCGCGAAACGACCAGAATAGTGCCGCTGCGGTCAGTGCATGATACGCGATCGGGGCGCGAACCGCAAGTGTTTTTCATTTCCAATCAATGACTTACAACCACTCGTCACCCGAATGTCCGGTTCCAGAAGCAAAGCCCTGCTACCAAATACGGATACCGAATTTCGCGGTGATCCTTCTCGGCGGCGTGGATGCTGCGCCTCGAGGAACCACCGTCGCATCACGAAAAGCCGCCGACTTTCGGCGCTTCTCGAACCGCCGGATCGACGTTGAAGAAGTCGCGCGATTCGAAATTGAACCAATTGGCGATCAGGTTGCTCGGGAATGCTTCACATCGGTTTCGATAATCGCGAACGTTGCCATTGTAGAAACGCCTCGCCGCCTGAATTCGATCCTCGGTGTTCACCAGTTCCTTCTGCAACTCGAGAAAGTTCTTGTCGGCCTTCAGGTCAGGGTACGCCTCCGCCACGGCGAGCAGCTGCCGAATGGCTTTGACCAGTTGCGCCTCAGTGCCCTCCTGATGATGTACGGTGCCGTGATCCGCCAAGGCGGTGTTGCGCAACTCGATGACCCGTTGCAGCGTCTCCCGCTCGTGCCTGGCGTAGCCCTTCACCGCGGCAACCAGATTCGGGATGAGATCGTAGCGGCGGTTCAGCTCGGTATCGATGTTGGCCCAGGCATCCTGAATGTGATTGCGCAGCGACACCAGCGAGTTGTAGGTCGCAACGACGAACACAATCGGCAGCAACACCACGACAATGATAAATAGGAGGAAGAAATCCAATCCAATACTCGACTAGTCAACCGTCAAACAGGTAGTTCGGCAATCGCTCCCGAATTTTCACAAGGCGATACAGCTGATACTCGATCGCGTCCGGATTGATGCAGGTGTTCGAACCGAGTGCAATGCATGGGCCGTCGATCTCCAGGTTTTCAATCGGTGAATGGAGCAGGTGCTCGATCATGCGTGCGTTGCAAACGTCATAGGCGAACTTCTTGTCGGACGAGCGAACGACGTATTTTCTGGAGAACTCGTGTGACTCGAAATCGATGTCATCATAACCCAGACTCTGGACGAGCTTCGAAAACACGCCTTCGGTGGTAATTGTCAGCTCCGGGAAGTGGGCGTTGAGGTGCAAAATGCAAAACGAAAACGAGATGTTGCGTTTGTTCTTTCCGGCGCCGACCGTGCAGTGGAAATCAAAAGCCGTAATCTCATGGCCTTTGTAGCCTCCGGAGAGGATATTCCTGGCATAGCGGTTTCTGCCCTGTGACAGCTTGTCGAGGAAGCCATATTGTCGCGGTAGTCCATCGTCTTTGCCGCGCCGGAACCGCAGTCCAAGTCTCTCGGCGACCTTCTCGAACTTTTCGCGGCGACGTTTCTGAATCAGATACGCAACGCCGGCGATAACATCATCAAGTTCAAGACCAAGGCCATCATCAGCAGCTTTTCCGTCCAATAGGCACAAACCGCCAGCCCAATGCGAGACTCGCCTCTCGGTCCCAGACCCCGTCACCGTAGTAGGTAACGGACTCGAATTCCGTGCCCATCTGCGACAGCGCAAAACGCATGATGTCAGTGCGGTCCCAGTGATCGTCGGAGGTCGCGATTGGAATGTCGCCAACGTCGAACCCGGCTGACTCCAGTTTGAGCAGAGCCGAAGTACGCCATCCACCTGTGGCGATTGCGACTTCATGATTGTCAGACCGCCGCAACGATGTGACGAAGTCCCGCGCACCGGGGACTTCGGAGAAAGGACCGTGCTGAGCCACATGATGCTCGAGCAGCTCGATGAAGCGTGAACGGATCGTCTCGGTAGGATCCGGAACATGGACGAGGCCATTGTCGTCGAGGATCTGTACCAGCACGCCCGAGTCGGTGACACGATCATAGTCGGACAAGCTGTCCCGAAAGCGAACCGACCCCAACACTTCGATCACGGATTGCCGATAGAGCTCGTCGTCAACCGCAGCGGACTGAACCAGGGTGCCGTCAATGTCGAAGATTACTGCGTCCATTACCGTAGCGTGGCAAGACATGCTCGAACTGACGAGCATAAGGGGCGCTTGTTAGGGCGGCAAGCATCGTTGCAGGAAGCGGCGTCGATGGTGCAGCGCACTGTTAGGCTTCGACCGCTCACCTCTCGAACGGCGTTACAGGCGCTCCGCAATACAGACAGGTTCTGCGGCGCTCGTGCAGCTTTCGACCGCAGTCATTGCAAATTGCCGGGGTCACAGACATCTTCCCGTCAAGATGCCCGTCCCTCAAGTCCAGTTCCTCAACCTTTGCCTCGAGATCTTTAAGAAAGAAGCCCTCCGATTTACGGAGCAACTCCCACATCGCCATAGTAATCAATGTGAGATTGTCGACTTCCTCTTCGAGTTGACGGACGCGGCTGTCCAGCGTGTATGTTTTGGCCTGTGCCTGATCTGCTACCGCAGCGGCACTCTTGATACGAAGATCGTTGAGGCTGTCCAGGATATTTCGCACGACGATTCTGCTAACACCTTAGGTCTGAGCTAACGATGCACCGAGCGTACGGCAGGCTATTTGCGGCCGCAATACCCACCGTCTGGCCACTGCGG
>CALZMR010000215.1 GCA_945788575.1 uncultured Woeseiaceae bacterium | reverse complement strand
CGTGGAGGTCGAGCCCGGACCGCTCGTCGTCACGCTGGATGAGGAGGGGGAGACGCGCGTGCATGACGTGTACACGCTGTCGGCGCCGGTCTCCGGACGTGTGCAGCGCATCGACTGGCATGTCGGCGATCCCGCAACGGCGAATGAAACCGTGCTCGCGCTGATCGAACCCGGAGATCCGAGTTTTCTCGACCCGCGTAGCGAGGCGCAGGCGCGAGCCGCAATTCAGGCAGCGGAAGCCGCGCGCGGCCTGGCCGTCGCCGCGGTCGCCGATGCGGAGGCGCAGTATGAATTCGCTCGTGCGGAATACGCGCGCATGCAAGAGCTGATCGTGGAGGGCAGCGTCTCGAGGCGTGACCTCGACAGCGCGGAGCGAGACTTCAAAGCGCGCCGCGCCGGACTGGACACGGCTCGTGCGGCATTGCAGGTCAGAAACTACGAGCTCGAACTCGCCCGGGCGCAGCTCTTATCGCCACTCGAGACCCAGGTGTCGACGAGTGATTGTCAATGCATTTCCATTACATCGCCGGTCAGCGGCCGCATCCTTCAGATCACGGATCGCAGTGAACGCGTCGTCCGGGAAGGCGAGACGCTCATGCAAATCGGCGATCCCAGCGATCTGGAAATCGTCGTCGATTATCTTTCGATGGACGCCGTCAAGATCGAAGCCGGTCAGCGCGTCATCATCGATAATTGGGGCGGCGACGCGCCGCTCGAGGGCCGCGTGCGGCTCGTCGAACCGTTCGGGTTCCTGAAGATTTCCGCGCTTGGAATCGAAGAACAGCGCGTCAACGTGATCATCGATTTCGTCAACGAAGAAGGGTGGGGGCGGCTCGGCCATGGCTATCAGGTCGAATCGCAGGTCGTCCTTTGGCAAGCAGACGAGATTCTCGCCGTGCCGCTGACGGCGCTGTTCAGGCACGGTGATGGCTGGGCCCTGTTCGTCGATGAGAACGGACGCGCCAGTCTTCGCGTTGTCGAGACCGGCCAACGTGACGGTGTGGTCGCCGAGATCCGCAGCGGTGTGCAGGCGGGAGACCGAGTAATCGCACACCCAAGCGATCGGGTGACAGATGGCGTTAGGATCGCGAACCGGAGCTAGCCGAGTTGATCGTTAATCGGGGTCAGACGCCGATTACTGCATCTTTGTTCCGGCAGAGATCGGAAGCGAAGCCGGGAACGCGGTGTTCGAAGTCCAGTAAACTTGCTGACTGGTGTTGCTGCCCCAAGCAGCGATCGAACGCTCTCGCCGCATACAGGGGAAACGATGTTGAAGCCACTTGCACTCTTCAGTTCGATATTGATCATGCTGCCGCTCATCGCGCACGCGGACGCTCCAGCCGGCCTGAGCTTCACGCACAACGATTGGCAGCTTGTGTGCGACAACACGCGCACGTGCCGTGCAGCCGGCTATCAGAATGTCGACGACGAGTTTCTCCAGCAGCTGCCGGTTTCCGTTCTGCTCACGCGCGAGGCCGGGCCGGATCAGCCGGTGAGTGGACAGGTGCAGCTCGGCAGCTACGACGAACTTGAAGGCCTGGACGAGTTGCCGGACGAGTTCGAGCTCACCATGTACATCGATGACAACATGCTCGGGCAGGTCGCGATGCAGAAAGACGAATGGGTGGCTGACCTGTCCTCAGAGCAAGTTAGTGCACTTCTCGTGGCGCTGACCGGCAGCAGCAGCATCCGGTGGACGGTCGCGGAGCTGACGTGGGAGTTGTCCGACAGCGGTTCATCGGCCGTCTTCCTGAAGATGGATGAGTATCAGGGGCGTGTTGGCACCGTCGGCGCGCTGTACAGGCCGGGGACGGCCGGCGAGGAAAGCGTGCTGCCGGCGCTGGAAGAACCGGTCGTCATCACAGCTCCAGTGGCAGACGCGTTGCCCGGTGACGATCAATTCGCCGCCGACATTCGTGAGGCGTTGCAGAGCGCGCTCCTTGTTACGGTCGAGGAAATCGAGTGCTCGACGCTGACGGCAGCGGATACGACGCTGTATGTCAGCCGTTTGTCGGATACGAACCTACTGGTATCCACGGTATGCCGGACGGGCGCGTACAACGTCACGTCCGCCTATTGGGTCATAGACGACACAGCCCCGTTTAATCCAAGCCTTGTCACAACATCGGGCACCGACTACAGCGACGGCAGGATTTACGCGTCGCACAAGGGCAGGGGACTGGGTGACTGCTGGTACACCGATGGCTGGACCTGGGACGGCGAGGAGTTCATCCATACGTTATCGCGGTCCACCGGATTGTGCCGATTGATCGCGCCGGGCGGCGCGTGGTCGTTGCCGATGCTGGTCACGAATGTTCGCGATGCGTCATCCGAAACGGCAGGCTGGTCGATTCAATCACTCGATAGCTATCGCGAGCGGTTCAGTGTGGATGTTGACGGCGGCGGTGAGCTGTATTGCGAAACGGCCTCGGGCGGCGAGCATCAATGGTTCGACTCCTGCGCGTCATTCTCGGATCTGCGCGAGCGCGGTTGTTCCGGCTACACGATGTCGGATATCCAGTTTGAGTCTGCCTATGCTGCCCGATGCGCAACGATGGAGGCGCTGGAGAACGCAGAGGAATCGGCTATCTACTATTTCGCTCTGGATTCCGCTGACTGGTGGCAGGCAGTGCCGGCCGAAGTCATCCCGATGTCGGGCGGCGTCTATTCCGAGGAGGGATGGGAGCTTGCACGGCAGGAACGTGACGCGATGGTCGCTGGAAAAGATCTCGGTGAGTTGTCGATGACAGAGGTTTCGAGTGAGCTTAGTCAATTCGCGGCAACGCTGGAGTTGCGCGAAATGGAATGTGGCGAGATACGGAATCGCATCGAGATACGAGCTGTGGTGTTAGCCGATTTCGACAACGACGGTATCGCAGACCTACTCGTCAAAGGTAACAGACGTGATTACTCTGAAAGTTGCCGGTTGGGGTCGGGCAGTTCCCTCGGTGGAGCGTTCACCGTCGTGCTCAGCAAGACAGGACCCGATCAACCCATAGTGGTGACAGAGGTCCCCGGCATCGGCTGAGCGCTCGACCGCCGGGAAACGAGCGGAGGTAATTCCGACGCCATTGCCGCTAAACTAGGGTGAGGGCTCGGTATCCGGCGGCCGCAGGAACTCTGTGCATTTGTCGCCGGGCACGATCGCCGAATTTTCGCGCTGGGGGTGCGGCACATGGCCGATATCTTCGTTTGCTACCGACGCAAGGACACCGCGGGACACGCGGGTCGGCTGGTGCGGGATCTCGCTCACCAGTTTCCTGCCAGTAAGATATTCCATGACATGGACTCGCTGGGCCCGGGCGATCGGTTCCACCGCAAGATCGATGAAGCGCTCAACAGCAGTGAGGTTTTTCTCGCCGTTGTCGGGCCGCACTGGCGCAGCTCGATCGAACGGCTCGGGAATCCGGACGACTTTGTAAGGGTCGAGATCGAAACCGCCCTCGACCGCGACATTCTGGTCATTCCGGTCTTGGTGGGGAATGCAGAGGTGCCAACGCGGGACGAGCTTCCTGAAGGCATCGCCGCGCTTGCCGACCTGCAGGCACACGAGATCTCGGATAACCGCTGGGACTACGACGTTCAAACGCTCGCCGATAGGCTCGGCGAGCTGCCCGGCCTTGGTAGTGTGGGTCGGCGTATCAAACGTTCTTTGGCCCGCATGTCGGGCTGGCTGTATGTGCCGATCTTACTGCTCGCGATCATCATGGCGCTGGTGACGATTACGCGCCTGAGCACGGGTGGCGAACTTGACGGTCCGCCATCAGGCTTGCCGCCTTTCGGTATCAGTCTGATGCAGGATGACGCGCCCGAAGTCGACTTGCACTGCATCAAGCCGTTGGATTGCGGGACTCTGACGCTTGCCGGGAGGAGGCTGTCAGAAGACATCCGCCTGACGAGCGACGAGGTGTTCGTCGATGTCGAAAACAAGCAGCTGCATATTGTCCTCGGCGTATGGTGGACCCTGCGTGAGGGCGACACCAACCTCGTTCACCGAGGTTACAGGGGGAGCATGTACTACGTCGCTCGATACTCGCGAGAATTGAACAGTGACAGAGTGCGGGTCGTTGAGTTGAATCTTCATGACGATTCGCTCGCTCCGTACAACGGATTCCTCGCATTCACCCTTGGCTGGTATGACATCGGATCGATCACGGACGGCGATGGCAACCTGACGAGCGTCATCTCGAGTCGGATCAATGGATCGCCGGAGATTCAGGCCTTGCCGTAGCCATAGGTCGCCGGCTGGCCGCTACCGGTCCATGGCACCGCGCTCGAACGAATCGATCTGTGTCCTGTTTCAGTGGACCTGAGTTTCCGGGTCCGGCCGTTGGCTACCGGACAGCGCCCATCGATAGTCCCCATGCCCAGCCCTCGAGTGTGAACCCCGTCGCAGTTCAAACAAGCGGATTTAGCCCATTTCGCTCCGCAGGCCCCGTCGTTGCTGGGTCGTGAATTTTGCTCATCTCTGGCGTGAGTTATTAGCGGTTGTGGGCATCGGGCAGGGGCGTATCGTTGCCTCTGTCGAACGGCACAACGTTCGTCAAACGACAATCGTTTTGCAATCGCTTGGAGGCCCAAAATGCAATACATGTCTACGCACAGCATGATGACCATGCACCACGCACCGCTGATTGACCGCAAGATGCTTCGCTACGCAGTGTCCTGGATCCTCGCAATCGGCGCGTCCACGATTGGCGTCGTGGCTTACGCATGAACCGGTCATTACGATCTCTGGAACATATTCCAGAGCTAATCACCGAGCACGACTAAGGCCCGCATACTCTGCGGGCCTTTTTTTGTCTCGCACTCACTACAGAGTATCGGCAAGTCCCGCCTTCATTCCGCGAAGTCGTCACTCTCCAGAAGCGTATACGTGAATAAGTTGCCGAACTTCTGCGCGCCCCGATCGCAAAGGGTCATGTAGAAGTCGAAATGATCCGGATCCTGCATCACCTGGCAGCCGGCGCTCCATTTGTCGACGCGAGTCGATGCGCGGATCCTGCTCGCACGATGAATGTTTACGGCGTGCATTCCGGAGTCCTCCTCCGTGCCCGTGGTATCCAGTTCGACGTCTTTGTCGTTGTCCCGATACACCGTAATCGGTCCAACCTGTTGCATCGCCTTGTAGCCTTTGTGCCTGCCTACTTTGAAGGCACGTCGATATTGGCCCGGCTTCATGATTGCCGTTCCCTTAACGTTCAGAGGATTCTCGCGATAGTACGTGCCGGGATCGGTCGTGGACGGGAAAGCAAACATGTTCCAAACACCGTCGAACAAATAGAACAGGGTCAGCCAATCGTCGAACGCGTTGGCTCGCGATGACGAGGTACGAATTCCAACGAGATTCAGATCGTGGCCGCTCGGGTTTTCAAAGACCCTATAGCCCTTGCTCTTCATGACGGAAATGATCTCGTGGACGCTCGGGCACTGGATCTTGGCCATTGTTCTCCCTGTGTTGTTGTCTGAGTTCTCTCGAATCCAAGCGTGATCGGCGGGGCCC
>CALZMR010000214.1 GCA_945788575.1 uncultured Woeseiaceae bacterium | reverse complement strand
CATCTCGGGGTAGCCAAGCTCTTCATAGTCGGTTTTAAAACCGTCGATAATGCCGCGATAGTAGTCGAGCGTACCTTCCGGGCCGAGCCCACCGACTAACGCAATTTTCTTCATCGTGTTGCTCCACGGCAACGAGGTCTGGAGTCACCAAGCGACGACCAAGGTCTACTCACGACGGCTGCCTAACCTACCTCAATAACGATCTTCCCGTTCGCCCGATTCTCGTCCATCAATACGTGCGCTTCATGGAGCCGATCAAATTGGAAGCGAGGCCCGGTCTTGAGCTTCAGGTCCCCTGACTCGACCATCGCTACGTAGCGCTGAAGCTGTTCGAGCGAGATATCCGATGCCTCGCCGCTGTAGGAAGTCAGTTTAACGCCGGTGGGGACGTCACCCATCGGGTGAAAGTCAGACAGCGTCCATTGCCCTCCGAGTATTCCCGTCATGCAAACGATGCCGCCACGCCGCGTCGCTTTGAGCGAATCCAGCAGCGTCGTCGTGCCAACCAGTTCCAGGACGCGGTCTATGCCATCCGGATAGATCGCTCGGACTTTGTCCGCGATCGATCCGTCATCGACGACGACATACGAGGCACCGGCCTTTAGCAGTTCCTCGGACTTGTTCGGGTTGCGCGTAGTCGCTGTGATTTCGAGACCGGCGGCCTTCGCCAGTGCCATGCTCGTAAAGCCGATGGACGAGGTCGCGCCCCGTACCAGCAGGGATTCTGCGCGATCGATCTCCAGGCCGGTGTACAGCGATCCATTCACCGTCTGCAGCATTTCCGGAAGCGCGGCGAGAACGCCCCACTCCAGCTCCGTTTGCAGCGGAAATACGTTCTCGCGTGGGACGAGAACGTACTCCGCGTAGGAACCATCGAACTGGCGCCCCATGCCGCCCATCATCGCCGCGACGGTCTGCCCTGAGTCGAGGTCTCCGTTCGGAGCCTCCACGACTTCGCCGACGCATTCGATACCGAGGATTCTCGGGAACGAGACAGAGGGCGAATCGCCCCGCCGAGTGAACCACTCCGACCGGTTCAGTCCGAAAGCCCGATTTCGGATCAGGACCCAGCCTTTGCGCCGTGACGGCTGGTCCACTTCCTTGAGTTCAAGCTTATCCGGCCCGCCGGGCTCAGTGATGACGTATGCGCGCATGGTGAGTGAAGCCCCTATGGTTTTTGGGTTCCGATTCCACTGCCGATCTAGTCAGCCTGAACGGTCCTGGTATAGTCACGGGCGATGATCTCCCGCAGGACCTCGAGATCGACGTCGTCGAGCTTGTTGATATAGAGACAGGCCTTCGATCTCTTGTACTTGCCCAACTTGGCGTAGAGTGCTTCGGCGCCATCGAATTTGGTGCCGACGTAGAAGGTCATGTTCGCCTTACGCGGCGAAAATCCCGCCGCCAGCATGTCGCCCTCACGCCCGCTCTCGTACTTGTAGTGGTATTGCCCAAACCCGACGATAGACGGCCCCCACATGACCGGCGGCAGGCCGGTCACTTCCTTGTACATTTCCAAGGCGACCCTTGCGTCGGCGCGGCGACCGTCGTTCTCTACGGCGGCGATAAAACCGTCAACCGATTCCGGCGTCGGTAGGGTCTTGTTCTCAGTCACGGTCAGTTACCTTGTCAGTCTTGGTGCCGTTCGCCACCTACGCCGCTTGAACCTTCTTTAGTGCGGGTCGGGATGATCTTGGCCATTCCAGTTCATCGATTCGATATCTCTTCTCCAGCTGCACGACCCATACGTTCTTCGAGCGTTGGTCGCCCTGCGCTCAGTCAGCACATTGTCTGTCGACAGCCTCCAGGTTTGGAAAGCGAGCCAGGTTTTCGTCATCCTCAACCGGCTCGAACCAACCCTCTGTCGACACGCAGGACAAGTCCATGTCCATGCGTGGCAGTGTCTCCCATGTGTGATTCCGCCCCTGGATCATCGGTGTGAGATACAAGATGCCCAGATGATCGATCGTTCTGGACATGCGTAAGGGTCCGGCGTCCAGGGGAAAGAGCTCTAGCTGAATCGCGAGCCCTGCGACAATCTCCTTGGCTTCACGGTCGTCGGCCGCAATGTACGTCATCACAGGCTCCCCGTATCGGTGCGGATCGCGAACCGTTGTGGCGCTGGCAAACGCCGTCTTAACAACTCGCGCATCCGGCGCCCATGCCTGTATTTGCTCGGATGTGGACGTCTCAACCGCCAACTCCGGATAGCCGTCGCTGCCTTGCTGGCTGCCAGTCGTGATGTCGACGAGGATTTTACCTGATAGATCGCCAAGTTCAGGGATCAGCGATTCGACCGCGAACCACGGCACGGCGAGGATGATGATCTCCGAGCGATCGGCGGCTTCGCGTTGAGTCGCAGCCGTGGCACTCGCGCCGGTTGTTTCAACCAGTTCCTGCACGCTGGGGCGTGACGGGTCCCGGCTGCCGTAGGTCACGGTGTGCCCGGCCGCGGCAAGTTGGACGCCGAGAGCACTACCCATGTCGCCGGTTCCGATGACGGCAACAAAGTAGCTTTCCTCTGCCAGCGATACTGGCGACGCAAGAACAAGAAGTGTGACCAGAGCAGTTAATACAGTTTTCATTGTTTCTGGTAATCCTCCAGGTATCGACGTTAGAACGCTCGTAGTCCGACATGTCGGGACTCCGCAGTGCGCTTCCCAACTCCGCAAGCGCGTCATCATACCTGCCCTCGGACAAGGACGTCTGAACCCGTACGATGCTGTTGTATACCTCTTCCGATATGACTTGGCTGTTGGCCGTCGTCGGGATCAATCAGAGCAGTGCGATGAACAAAGCGTGCGGAATCCTTCTGGGGTTTTTTTTGTGTCCCTGGGTGCATTCTTTAGGAATGGATGATTTCAGGATTCGAATTGCGTCTGCAAGCGGCCGGAATCGACGTTTCTGGAATGATAATCCCACATATCGAGTCTATACTGACCGGAAGACCGCGCTGCCCGATCAAAATAACAACGCGGCGTCGCTGAGTAACTCGTCGTCGGCACTGCGCTGATGGGCGGACTTGCGTTGGCTTATCGCCTGTTGTTTTCGTTGCGGGCACGCAAGACGGGTTTCGCTGTTTGTTCGGGGAGGCGCTATGCAAGGCAATCAGATAAACGACATGGTTATTTACGCCGGAGTCATACTCGGCAGCCTGATGCTGCTCAGCGTGATCTGGGTTTGGATGTCGAAGCAGCATTTCCAGCTCGGCGGGACGCTGCTGTCGATCTTCGGCACGGTTCTGATCGGCTTGTCCGTCTTCTCATCGGTCACCATCAAGATTGGTGACGATCTGCTCGTCGAGTTCAATGCTCTTCAGGAGGAAGTTGATACCCTGAGAGACAATAATGACGCGCTGATCGCCGAGGTATCAACGATTGCGCAGACAACAGAGATACAGCGCCAGCAGTTCATCGCGCTTGGGGAATCTCTACAAACGCAGAGTCCGCAGCTGAGGGTTCCGATGGAGGGCATTATCGGCACGCTTGAAAATGCGGAACGGCCAAATTTTCAGGTTCTCGACGAATTGGGGCAGAGACAAAGACCTACGGTGCGTGACAACCAGCAGTAACTCTGTGCCCTGCGGCGTCAAGGCAGCCTAGCCCAGGACCGTACCCCAGATCGCTCTCTCGAAGGCGTTGCCTTCTTCGTTCGAAGGGTCGCCGGGAATCGGGTCGTTGACCCCGTCCTGTGCATCTGCCCAGTGCGTCAGCTCGTGCAGCAATGTCACGCCGATCAGGGGCACGCGTTGCCCGTCCAGGTCTTTAACCACGCCCCGGCCGGCTTCGTACTCACTGACGGTGACCCCGTCGATATGCAGCATGTCGCTGCCCCACGAGTAGCAGCCGTAGGCCGGGGTTCCGGCACAGACCAGACGCTTGACGACGATGACCTCCGGGCCCTGCCCCCATTGGAGTGCCTCAACAATAGTTGCTCTGGGCGTTCTGCCCGAGAACTTCTTGATGGCGTCCACGACGGCCCTGGCATGCTCGAAATTCGGAATGTCCCGGCTCACGTACCGAGCAAGCCGAGGATAGGCGGCGATCATTTGGTCGGAGAGTCTCATGGCGGAGAATCTACCACAAAATATCGACGGAGCTCACAGTCGACTGTCTCGCGGAAAATAGGCCCGGCACACCGATCTTTCTCGAGTCGGCCTGACTTTTCATAACGTGAAGCGTCTTGCATAGGTAAGGAAGGAGCCACGGTCTGCGCTTTCGCGAGATGTGGCTACACTAAAAGAAAACAGAGGGTCGGCAGACATGCGACGAAGAGTCCGAATACGGCGACGAGAGGCGATTCTTGCTTGCTGTGCTATTGGCTGCATGCCGGTTGCGCTCGGACAGCAAGATGTCAGCGTGCCCGAGATCCGCATGACAGGGAATCGAGCGCCCGCGCAAATTGATACATCATCGATTCTCATGACCGGCAACCGTATGCCGCAGCCTATTCAAACTACACCAATTCTGCTGACCGGCAATCGGTCGCCTCAAACCATCAATACGCAGTCGATTCTGATGACCGGCAATCGAGACGTTGAGGAGCCGTAGTCCATGACGAAACTAATCGGACAATTCTTTATTCTCTCGATCACGTTCCTGCTGGTCGCAGCAGGTCAAGCGATTTCAGATGAGCGATCCGAGGCAGTGATGATCCCGACGGAGGTGGCATTCGGGAGCATCCGTGTGCGAGCGGGCCTGTATCTCGCAAGAGAGACATCAGACGGTTCGATTGAACTGGAGTCAACGGTTGACGGGTCAACTGTGCAGGTGCCCGCGGAACGCGGCACGCACACGCAGTCCATCGGACGTTCGCTGTCGATTTCGGTGCAGGCTGGCCCGAGTCAGGTCCACGTAATGGTCTTGTCACCGGACGGCACGCAACGGCGCGCGGTCGGTACGAGCGGACGAACCGGACGATCGCAGGCGGTGGCGACGCCCGTGCAAGGTATTCAGGCCGAAGTACGGAGGGCAGAGAACAGACTACCGCAGCTCACAGATTCGCTGTCGCAGGTGAATCGTCCTGCCCCGCGAGTAACCGGCGTACAAGTGGCTCAACAGAGATACCAGCAAGCGGCCGCATCGGCTCAGGCTGCGGAGCAGGAGGCGCCTGAGCCTGAGCCGGAACCCGAGGTCGTCGAATATACCTTCAACGTGCCGCTCAATCTGCAATCGCTGCCTGCTTCAGCGGAGCATGTGAACATCTGGATTATGCTCGGCACTGCCCCGTGGACTGATGACGCAACGGGCACAAGTGTCGGTGGGGGTGGCCAGCCCGTTGGTTGGGGTCAGGCAAGGGTGGATATTCCCGGCAATGGAAGGTTGCAGCAAGCAGTTGCGGTACCGGTAGATTGGTACGGACCGGGCGCAAGCGGGAATATTGTTCCTTTCCCGACACACTACGTCGTGTACATAACTCTGGACCCGGTTGGTGGTCCCAGGGAATGCGGCACTAACACGGACTGGGAGTCGCAAGCGCGCTGCGGAACGCCGCTTAGATCAAGAGTGACCGGAGCGTTGCCAGAGCGAGGCCAGCTCCGGG
>CALZMR010000213.1 GCA_945788575.1 uncultured Woeseiaceae bacterium | reverse complement strand
CAGTCGCATAACCGTAGCGTGCCGGCAGGCCCACGGGATCGTTGTCCAGAATCAATTCGTATTCCGGCAACGCATCCTCATACCTTTCGAGGTCAATGAGTAGCCGGCCGAGCGTCCTGCGCGCCTGGTCAAAGCGAGGTTCGAGCTCCAGAGCGTGACGGTAAGAGGCAACGGCCTGGTCTGGCAGGCCCGATTGGACGTGCGCGATCGCCAGCAGGTAGGCCGCTTCGGGATTCTCGATGCCAGACAGCTTCGAGCGGGCCGTATCGAGATCACCCCGCTCGAGCGCGGAGCGGCCGGCGGAGATCGCCTGTTGGATTGGGTTCACGGCTGACATTATGAGGGCAGTTCCTGGCCCCCCATTCTGCCGGAATTAGTGAGCTGTGGAAAAGCATTCAGGCGAGCGCAGAAGGAGAAAGGCGAATTGGGAATTCTCTTACAGCGGCACGTGCCGCCTGACGATCCTCATCTGCTGCATCCCGATCAAGAATGATCAGGTGAATGCAGTACGAGGAAGGAGCGCGCGAGAAACGCGGAGACTATAGTTGCTAAACGAGCATTTCGAGAGCGCTTGTGACGAAGTAATACGCCGCCTGAACTTTCTCTCAATGCAATGACGGCTAGCCGCGCAGGTCTTCGCCGTCAGCGATATAGGAGATATCCCAGTACATGCCTTCGTGACGGACTGGCTCGCCGTCCTCGAACCTCGGCCGGAAAATGAACTTCTCGACATGTTCTACGACGAGCTCACTCCAGTAGCCGGTCGGGTTACCCTCGATGACCTCGATATTCTCGGGCTCGCCGACCTCGTTCACATCGAAGCGTACGAGGATGCGTGAGCCGGGCGCCGCGTCGTTCGTGGACGCGCGCATCACCAAGTTGCGCATGTCGGGTGCGATTGTGCGTGGTATTTCCTGCAATAGCACGGGTTCGCCGAAGCGTTGCCGGAGTTCGGCATCGAGCTCCGGTTCGGCGGCGAGTACGTCCCATGCTTCTCGGTAGCGCCGGAGCGCTCCGTTGCGGTCCATCGTATTCAGAGACAAATAGTCGCCCATGGCCATGTACGCATCCGCGCGTTCGACCGCCGTTATGTCCTCGCCGTGGTCGGCGACCCAAAGGGCTTTTTGCATGTACCGCCGGGCAAGCGGACGGCCGTCGAATCCGTCCTGGATTTCATTGGTTGCCAACAGATCCGCGATCAGTATCAGCGCCGGCAGCAGTTCGGGTGCCCTATGCCCCTCGGCGCGCTCGACCATGCTGATGGTCCGCCGATACATCGTGTGCGAGTCCACGCGCATGCCGAGATCGTCGAGCAGTCCTGCCTCGGCGAGGAATGCGTTGAGCTTGCGGACGTCATCGCCGGGATAATTGCGGTCATAGAGACTCGTGTGTGCTCGCTGGCGCGACAACGCGCGATCCGTGTCGCCCAGCGCGAGATACACCTGACTCAATAACTGCAGCGGTTCGGCCTGAGACAGGTCGTGAAGACCATGATTGACCTGCTGCAGGTGCAGAACACCTTCGAGCATGTCCGAGGCCTGCGCATAGCGATCCAGTCCGATCATCGCCTCGCTGGCGCCCAGCATCGGCTCCACGAGCGACGCATTGAGACGGTCCGTTTCGGTCTGCAGGATGTCGATCGCCAGATCGTAGTTTCGGATGGCCGCATCGAAGTCGGCGCCCGACCGCTGTGCGTGTCCCAGTCGAATCAGACTCTCCGCCCAGTCCCGGCGGTCGTAATCGGGCTGATTCAATAGGGTGTAGATGTAGCCATCCGCAGCGCTTGCGGCCTCATCGTAGAAACCGGCCTGCATCGATTCTTCGTAGCGCTCATGGAACGCCCGCATGGCATCCGCGCCGGCGGTGGATTCGACTGGGTTGGAAAGTGCAGAAGTGGCGGCCGCAAGGGTCAGGACGAGAACCGCCCCGCGATAATGTGTCCGGTGAAGGTCGACATGCCGGCTGATACGCTGCCCCCCTGCGCGTGTTTCGTTCGACCTTGATGGTAGTCGAAAGTTCGCGCGAGGACGAGGCACAGCTCACACAACTACCCCGCATATAACGACATGTTCTTTACGGGGTCAGCCCTCTTCGGTGGCAGCTCCGATATCGATTCTTTACACAGGTCGTGGAGCGCGCCGAATCCGGCCTGTAACATCGCCTTATGCGCCTCGCCGCCGCCTTTCTAATGCTGGCCTCTATGACCGCCGTCGCGGATACGGAATTGCCCGCCTATGTCATCGAACTGCCCGACAGTGTGCAGGACGTCTTTGTGGCCGATGCGGGCAATGCCATCCTGTATCGCTTCGAACACGAAAACGACGTGCTGACTGCCGGCGAAGAGACTTATATGTCGGTCGGCCAGCGTGGGGTCGGTAAGGATAGGGCGTGGGACCAACGCACCCCGCTTGGTATCTATTTCGTCGTGGATCAACTCGATACCAGCCGTTTGCACGAGAAGTACGGTGTCACCGCGTTTCCACTCGACTATCCGAACGAGTGGGACCGACAGAACGAACGTTCCGGCGACGGCATATGGGTGCACGGCGTATTGCCCGGCGAGGAGCCTCGGCCGCCGTTCGATACCGACGGCTGCCTGGCTCTGCCTAACGAAGAGCTTACGGCGCTCGAGGCTCGTTTCGTGCCGCTTGTCACGCCGGTCATCGTCACTCGCGAGATCGAGTGGATGTCCGACGAGTCCCGGGCGTCGTTGCGCAGCGATCTTCGGGATGTTGTAGCGCGTTGGGCATCAAGCATCGCCGAGGCTGATTTGCACGCCTACCTGTCGCTCTATGCCGATGATTTTGCCTACCGTGGAATGACTACCGGCGAGTGGGCCGCGCTGCGACTGTCGAATTTCGAACAAACGGGTGCCGTCGAGGTCGCGATTGAGGATCTGTTGCTGCTGGCCGATCCGGAAGAAGACGCGTTGTTCCTGAGCCGCTTTCGGCAGACGACAGTCGGCGAAAACGGACCTGTCGTCAGGATGAAGCGACTCTATTGGCGACGCGGTGACGATGGCGAGTTGCGGATCGTTGCCGAAGACAATGGCTAGCACCGTTGCTTCAATTCGAGTGTGCGATGCCGAATCCGAACAGAGTGCCAACTAGCTCATGAAGTCCTCACTCAGATACTTCGGGACGGACGACGAGGTTCGAGAAGGCGATCGGATCGAATACACGAGTCTGTTTCTGCGTCGAAAGCGCCCCGGCACCGTGGTCTATATTCCGCCCAAGACGGCGTTGGAACTGAACGACGAGAAGAAGCCGCCTGACAACTGGCTCATCAAGTTGGACAACGGGATCTATACGGGCTGGATGTTCCACCCGGAAGAATTGCAACCGGGCAGGCGATTGAAGTTGACCAGCCGGGGCGCGGACTACGAACGGATGACAACCGGGCGGCTCGAGCGGGAGGAAGCCGAGGCCGAGGAGGCCCGTGGGCTGAAGGAAGACCTGCTCGGCTGCGGCCTTCTACTGGCCATCGCGTTCGCAATCATCATGTTGATCGCGCTGATGAAATACGGGTTCCCCTGGTAGGGCAGACAAGCGTGCAGCGATATTCGAAATACTGGTGGGCCGCCATTCTGCTGTCTTCCGCCGTGACCGGCGGTGGCACATTCGTCTTGCTGCTTCTGCTCACCGACTTCTCCGTGGCGACGGTGCTGAAGATCAGCGTCGCGCTCGTTCTGATCGGCGATTTCGTGCTCGCGATCATCATGCAGACGATCTCTCCGACACGTGTGGAGATCGGTCCAGGCGAGCGTTGGCACACAGGGGAGTTACCGAAGGACATCGGGGTCGTCAAGAAGCGGTTCGAGAACGGGCGGGGCAGAGTGACGATTCGCGGAGAGACCTGGAATGCCCGCCAGACCGCCGACACGGATATGCAGCTCGAGGTCGGGGAGGCCGTGCGCATTGTCGAGCGTGAGGGGCTGACACTTGTCGTGGAAGCTGCTCTGGAGTCCTGAGCCGCTGAGATGTGTCGCTGCGGGCTGTTGTTTCGGGCGCCGTTCGCCCGGTCTACAATGCGGCAATTGTTGAAGATCGACATCGGCGGCGACAGTCCAATACGGCGGGCTCCTACGGCGGCTTTGCCGAGCGAGTGGTGATCAGCAAAGAGTGGCGCTCTATTCCAGCCCCAGGATGACCTCCCATTCGTCCTCTGTGACCGGCATGACCGACAGGCGGTTGCCCTTGCGCGTCAGGATCATGTCGTCAAGCTCGGGGTGCGCTTTGATCTCGGTCAGCGTAATCGTGCGTTTTAGCTTCTTCACGTAAGCCACGTCTACGAGGATCCAGCGCGGGTTGTCCGGGTCACTCTTGGAATCGTAATACTTGCTGTCGGGATCGAACTGCGTCGGGTCCGGATACGGCTTGCTCGCGATCTTCATGATGCCGACCACACCCGGCTCCTTGCAGTTTGAGTGGTAGAAGAACACCTTGTCGCCGACCCGCATGTCGTCGCGCATCATATTGCGTGCCTGGTAATTACGGATGCCGTCCCATGGTTCGCGTTTGTCGCGCTTGAGGTCGTCGATACCGTAGGCATCCGGTTCAGATTTCATCAGCCAAAAGGCCATTCCAGTCCCTTCGTATTGCGTCGCCGTAAACGCGGGCGAGTTTATCACGGACAGCGTCATGGCCGGCCGCAAGTTACGAATTGTTATAGGTTTTTTTGCCTGACAGAATCCGGAATCCATGTGATACGATGGCATCACAAGCCTGCCACGGAGCCCTAGATGGCAAACATGCTGGCCAACATATTCGGCTCGTCGCCCGTTCAACCGCTCGAGAAACACATCTCCATCGCCTACAACTGCGCAAAGAAACTGCGACCGTTGTTTGCTGCTGCAGTTGCCAAAGATTGGGAGACCGTAGCGAAGGCCTATGGCGACATCGAGCGGCTGGAACATGAGGCGGACGATCTGAAGAAAGAGGTTCGGCTGCATCTTCCCAAGAGCTTGTTCATGCCGGTGCCGCGTGAGGATCTGCTCGAGCTGCTACTCGTTCAGGACAAGATCGCCAACAGAGCTCGCGATGTTGCAGGCATTGTCATGGGCCGCCGCATCGAGATTCCGGAGCAGATCGCCGACGATTATCTGGAGTTCGTCGATAGGGTCATCGACGCCACGAAGCAGGCGAAGAAAAGCGTCCACGAGCTGGACGAGCTGTTCACCAGCGGATTTCGAGGCGCTGAAGCAAAACTGGTCGAAGGCATGATCGAGGAACTGGATCGAATCGAGACCGATACCGATGAACGTCAGGTGGGACTGAACCGGGGATTGTTCAAGATAGAGGATTCCATGAGTCCGATTCAGGCTATATTCCTGTACCGCACGATCGAGAAGACCGGCGACATAGCAGACATGGCCGAGCGCGTCGGGCGAAGACTGGAGCTGCTGCTCTCTCACTGAGCTACCGCAGCACTCACCAACAAAAACCAGAACAGGTGATCCCGGGAAGGCAATTCAATGGAGGCTGAATACATTTACATTGGCCTGGCGGCCTTGTTCGGCATTTTCATGGCTTGGGGCATTGGCGCGAACGACGTGGCCA
>CALZMR010000212.1 GCA_945788575.1 uncultured Woeseiaceae bacterium | reverse complement strand
CGAATCGGCATACCACCTGGACGCCCAGTCCTTGACGATGCCGAGGCGAATACCTGTTGGATGTACTTTTTGACCCATACCTTTTACTCGTCACCCACTTGAATGGTGATGTGGCTGTTCCGCTTGATGATCCGCGCGCCACGGCCCTTGGCCCGTGCGCGATAGCGTCGAAACGTCGGCGCCTCGTTCACCTCGATGGTTGAAACCTTCAGTTCGTCTATATCCGCACCGTGATTGTGCTCGGCGTTGGCAATCGCCGATTCGAGCACCTTCTTGACGATTCTCGCGCTCTTTTTCGGCGAGAAAGTCAGTGCCCGAAGCGCGTCGTCCACGGTCTTGCCTCGGATCACGTCCGCAACCAGCCTGCATTTCTGCGGCGATATGCGTGCGTATCGAAGTGTTGCTGCAACCTGCATTTCCTGTTCCCTCGCCTTACTTGGTCTTGCGGTCGCCGGAGTGACCACGGAACGTGCGCGTCATTGCGAATTCGCCGAGCTTGTGCCCGACCATGTTTTCCGAAACCAAAATCGGCACGTGCTGCCGGCCGTTGTGTACGGCGATCGTCAGTCCGACCATGGTCGGCAGAACCATCGAACGTCGCGACCACGTCTTGATCGGTCGCCGATCGTTCTTCTTAGCTGCCTCGGCCACCTTCTTCGCCAGATGCGAATCGACGAATGGGCCTTTTCTTACACTACGTGGCATCTATCTATCCCTTATGATCCTTTCGGCAGTCATTTGCGCAATGCGGCAAATGCAGTGCCGGAAAAATTCTCAAGCTACTTCTTTCGTTTGCGGCGGCGGACGATCATGCCGTCCGTACGCTTGTTCTTACGCGTCTTGGCACCCTTGGTCGGCGTGCCCCAGGGGCTGACCGGATGACGACCGCCCGAGGTGCGGCCTTCACCACCACCGTGCGGGTGATCGACGGGGTTCATGGCAACGCCACGAACCGTCGGGCGAACACCGCGCCAGCGCTTCGCACCGGCCTTGCCCAGCTTGCGGAGGTTGTGCTCGCCGTGGCCGACCTCGCCGATCGTCGCGCGGCAGTCGATGTGGATCCGACGCGTCTCGCCGGAACGCAGTCTCACCGTTGCGTACATACCCTCGCGAGCGGCAAGCTGCGCTGCTCCGCCAGCCGAACGCACGAGCTGACCGCCCTTCCCGGGCTTCATCTCGATGTTGTGGATGACCGTACCGACCGGAATCGCGCGCAGCGGCAATGCGTTGCCCGGCTTGATCGGCGCGTCTTCACCGCTCATTACCGGCGAGTCCGTGCGAAGTCCCTTCGGCGCGAGAATGTAGCGTCGCTCGCCGTCAGAGTACTTGATAAGCGCAATATGAGCGCTGCGATTCGGATCGTACTCGAGACGCTCTACGACGCCCGAAATACCGTCCTTATCGCGCTTGAAATCGATAATGCGATAGCGCTGCTTGTGGCCACCGCCCTGGTGACGAACCGTGATTCTGCCGTTGTTGTTACGGCCGCCCTTCGACGTCTTCTTGTCGAGCAGCGGACCATGCGGCTTGCCCTTGTGCAGACCGTCAGTCTTGACGTTGACGACGAATCGGCGTCCAGCGGATGTCGGCTTGGCTTTGTGCAATGACATTGGCTTAACCCTTATTCAACGCCCAGGAGCTCTTCGACCGAGCTTCCCTCGGCGAGCCTGACGTATGCCTTCTTCCAGTCCGAGCGGCGACCGAGCGTCCTGCCAAAACGCTTGTTCTTGCCCTTGACGTTGACGACGCGAACTTCCGCAACCTTGACGTCGAACAGGAGTTCGACGGCCTGGCGAATCTCGGCCTTGTTGGCGTCGGTACGAACTTTGAGAACGACCTGATTGCTCTCTGAAGCCATGTGGGCTTTCTCGGAGAGATGCGGACCGCGGATGACGGTCATCAGACGTTCCTGACGCAGAGCCTGACTCATGACAGACGCTCCTCGATGAGTTTCAACGCGGGCAACGTGACCAGCACCTTCTCGAACCGGATCAGCACGACCGGATCGATAGACGCCGCATCGCAGATGCCGACGTTCCGCAGGTTGCGTGCCGCGAGAAACAGCTTCTCATCGAACGCTTCGTTCAACACGAGCACGTTGTCCAACTCGAGTTCCTTGAGCTTCGTCGCAAGCAGCTTCGTCTTCGGCGCATCGATCGCGAGCGACTCAACAACGACGAGACGATCCTGACGCACGAGCTCGGAGATCACCGAACGCAGTGCAGCCCGGTACATCTTCTTGTTCACTTTCTGACTGTGGTCGCGCGGTTGAGCTGCGAAAGTCCGACCGCCGCCGACCCAGATCGGGCTGCGGATCGTGCCTGCGCGGGCGCGCCCGGTGCCCTTCTGGCGCCAGGGCTTAGCACCACCGCCGCGAGCTGAGGAGCGGTTCTTCTGAGCCTTGGTGCCGGCGCGGGCGCCCGACAAATAGGCCGTTACGACCTGGTGCACGAGCGCCTCGTTGAAATCTGCGCCGAACGCCGCTTCCGCGACGTCAACGGAGCCTTTACCCTGCATCTTGAGCTTCATCAGCTGGCCCCTTGTGAGTTCCGCGCCTTGATGGCGGGACGGACGATGACGCGGCCGCCCTTGGAGCCGGGCACGGCGCCCTTGATCAGGAGCAAATTGCGATCGTTATCGATGCGCACGACTTCGAGATTCTGAATCGTGCGGCGAGCGTTACCCATGTGGCCCGACATCTTCTTGCCCTTGAAGACACGACCAGGCGTCTGGTTCTGACCGATCGAACCGGGGGCGCGATGAGACAGCGAGTTGCCGTGCGTCGCGTCCTGCATGCTGAAGTTGTGGCGCTTGACCGTACCTGCGAAGCCCTTACCGATCGACGTTCCGATGACGTCCACCTTCTGGCCCGCCTCGAACAGGTCGACGCGCAGCTCGGTGCCGAGCTCGTATTCCGTATCGTCGCCGTCGGCAACGCGGAATTCGGTGATGAGGTCGCCGGCTTCAACCTTCGCTGCAGCAAAGTGGCCGGCTTGAGGCTTCGACACGCGGGAGGCTTTACGACTGCCTGCAGAAACCTGCAGCGCACGATAGCCGTCCGTATCCACGGTCTTAACCTGTGTAATTCGGTTTGGTTGTGCCTCGATCACGGTAACGGGAATCGACTCCCCATCCTCCGTGAAGACACGTGTCATGCCGCATTTGCGGCCAACAAGACCCATCGTCATCTTCAAACTCCACACCGACTTCGATTGGCCGGCGCCTTACAAACCAACACTTCTTCACCAGCATCACTTCGGTTGGTGCTGCCTGACCGAGCTCGACAATTCGGCGAACCTCCGCCGCCGCATCGACGCACTCAAATATTGCGTTCCCTTCAGACACGCGAAAGGGCCAGCCGCGCCCGAGAACATCGTGTTCTTTTAAGGCTTCTGGGACTGACCCAATGATCCGGTCCGAACATCTGTCCGGCCCGGCAATTCCGGGATTTGCCGTGTCGCCCTCGATTTCCTGGCGACCGAAAAAAATGAGTCACCGGCGTACTGCCAAATGACTCTTGTGCCGATTCAGGCCGACTCCCGGCCCGGCCTGATCCAGCGAGCCCGCCATATTACCAGCCAAACTGGCGAATACAAGCCGAAATATGGAGTTTTTCGGGCTTGTATTGACGCTCTCGCTGGCTGTTGCTGTTGCCGCGGCAAGCCGCGCAACAGATCATCCTTGGCGGGGGCCTACTTTCCAGCGTAACCCCTTGATTTAACAAGGTCGTTGACCAATCGGAAAATAAACTCTGAAGTTGCCCTTGAAGGCCGAGACTTGAGCGAAATCCAGCAGTGCCGGATCCGTAGCCCCGCCCCGCGCCGCATGCCCAATAAAATATCGGGTCTTCGCAAGAAGAGCCCGATATGAGCGAGGCCATCTTCGGCAGATAGCTCGCGGCGCAAAGCGCCGGCGAGCTCAACTGCACTAACCTCAGTTCAGCTTAATTTGAACGTCTACGCCGGCCGGCAGCTCCAACTTCATAAGCGCATCGACCGTCTTATCAGTCGGATCCACTATGTCCATGAGCCGCTTGTGCGTACGGATCTCGTACTGGTCGCGCGCGTCCTTATTGACGTGCGGCGAGATCAGCACCGTAAAGCGCTCTTTCCTCATCGGCAGCGGGATCGGGCCCTTAACCGTGGCGCCGGTCCGCTTCGCCGTGTCCACGATCTCGCGCGCCGAGTTATCGATCAGCCGATGATCGAACGCCTTCAGGCGAATTCGGATGTTTTGATTCGTTGCCACGTTATTACCCTTAGTTCAGTTTGTTAGGCAAATACGGGGTCGCATTTGCGGGCCCCGTATGCCCTCGTACCAGTTAAGGCAGTTACGCGCGCCTAAGCGGCGCGTGCACTGCCAACAAGTTTACTCAATCACTTTTGCGACGACGCCGGCGCCGACAGTGCGGCCACCCTCACGGATCGCGAAACGGAGACCATCCTCCATCGCAATCGGCGCAATCAGCTCAACCACCATCTTCACGTTGTCGCCCGGCATCACCATCTCGGTGCCCTCCGGAAGCTCCACCGCACCCGTTACGTCCGTCGTGCGGAAGTAAAACTGCGGACGATAGCCCTTGAAGAACGGCGTGTGACGACCACCCTCGTCCTTGGTCAGAATGTAAACCTCTGCCTCGAACTTGGTGTGCGGCGTAATCGAGCCCGGCTTCGCCAGTACCTGACCACGCTCAACTTCCTCTCGCTTCGTGCCACGAAGCAGAACACCAACGTTGTCGCCGGCCTGACCTTCGTCCAGAAGCTTGCGGAACATCTCGACGCCCGTGCAGGTCGTCTTCTCCGTGTCCTTGATGCCGACAATCTCGATCTCGTCGCCAACCTTCACAATGCCGCGCTCGATTCGACCCGTCACTACCGTGCCGCGCCCCGATATCGAGAACACGTCTTCAACCGGCATCAGGAAGTCGCCGTCAATCGCGCGCTCCGGCTGCGGAATGTAGCTGTCCATCGCCTCAACCAGAGCGTTGATCGACGGAATGCCGATGTCCGAGGTGTCGCCGTCGAACGCCTTCAGCGCAGATCCCGTTATGATCGGCGTGTCGTCGCCCGGGAACTCGTACGTCGACAGAAGGTCGCGGACCTCCATCTCGACCAGCTCCAGAAGCTCCTCGTCATCAACCTGATCAGCCTTGTTCAGGTACACAACGATGTACGGAACACCGACCTGACGAGCCAGCAGAATGTGCTCGCGCGTCTGCGGCATCGGGCCGTCAGCCGCACTCACCACCAGGATCGCGCCGTCCATCTGCGCCGCACCCGTGATCATGTTCTTCACGTAGTCGGCATGCCCCGGGCAGTCAACGTGCGCGTAGTGACGGTTGTCACTCTCGTACTCCACGTGCGCCGTCGCAATCGTGATGCCGCGCTCACGCTCTTCCGGGGCGTTGTCGATCTGATCGTACGCCGATACCTCGCCGCCGTGCTTCTCCGCCATTACCTTCGTCAGCGCCGCCGTCAGCGTCGTCTTGCCGTGGTCTACATGGCCAATCGTGCCTACATTTACGTGCGGCTTTGTACGTTCAAATTTCTCTTTTGACATG
>CALZMR010000211.1 GCA_945788575.1 uncultured Woeseiaceae bacterium | reverse complement strand
CGACGGGTTCACGGCGGATCGCCCCGTACTCGTCAATCGCTTCGACCGGAAGGTATATCTGGCCAACGGCACCGCGCTCGAACGTGCGGGAATATCGGCTAATTCTGCCGATCCTGACGGCATTTTCGTCGAACGTGGCGAAGATGGCAGGCCGACCGGACTCCTGTTCAACCCGGTGAGCGGCGCCGTCGAATCCACGGTACTCGTCCGTGACAACGTGCGTGCACTCTTCAACGAGCTGATTCCCGAGCCGTCGAGGGAGCAGCGCACCGCGGAGACGCTCGCCGCCTGGGAGCAAATGGCGCGCGTGGGGGTGACCAGCTACTCAGACGTCACGTCCGACCCTATCTACGTCGACATTTACGGCGAACTGCGTGACCTGGGACTGATGACCGCCCGAGTCCGCTACCGGCCGTCACTCGAACAGTGGGATTCGATGGCCGCGCTTGGCATACGTGTCGGCTTCGGCGACGAGTGGATCCGCTTCGGCTCGGTCAAAGCGTGGATCGACGGCATCATGGGCAACAGCTCCGCCCGATTCTACGAACCGTACACGCACAATCCGGACAGCCGCGGAATATGGCGCGACATCATGTTCCCGTTCGAGCGCAGCCCTTACGACCCGGAGGAGATGCAGAGCCGGCTCGAGCGGCTCGCACTGCAGGCTGACGCCGCCGGCCTTCAGCTTACCGTGCACGCAATCGGCGACGAGGCGAACGGCTATCTGATGGACATGCTGGAGCGCATCATCGCCGAGAACGGCGAAGCGGATCGCCGGTTTCGGCTGGTTCACGCCCAGGTCATGACGGATCGCGACATCGCGCGTGCCGGCGCGATGAACATCGTTGCCGAGGTGCAGCCCTATCACGTCTCGGACGACATGCGGTGGATGGAGGAGCGGATCGGTCGCGATCGATCTCGCGGCGCATACGCCTTCCGCCGGCTCTGGGATGCGGGCGCGGTCGTTAGTTTCGGCTCGGACTCGCCCGGTACCAACGCGTCGCGCTATTTCCTCAACCCGATGCTCGGCGTATACGCCGCGGTCACGCGAAAGACGATGTCGGGACAGCCCGAAGGCGGCTGGTTCCCGGACGAGCGAATCTCGATCGAGGAAGCGATTCGTGCGTATACGCTGAACACGGCGTACGCGTCATTCGAGGAAGACATCAAAGGGTCGATCACCGTGGGTAAGCTGGCAGACCTCGTCGTGCTGTCCGACGACCTGCTTACGATCGATCCGGACACGATCAAGGACGTCGCCGTCGAGATGACGGTCGTCGGCGGCCGGGTCGTCTACGAAGCCGGCGACCTCTAGCAGCCGCGCTGCTAGTAGCGGCCGTGCTGCTTGAAGATATAGTTGGTCATCTCGATGAAGTCGGTGTTCATCCGGTGCACGATCCGGTGAGTGGACCGAGCGATTGCGCGCATGACTCGATACACGAGCTGAGGATGTTCGTCGATGATGCTCTCGAACTTCTTGCGAGGAAGGCTGGCAACCCGCGAGTCGGATAGCGCTCGCAGTCCTACGGTGTGCTTCTCGCTATCGAGAAAACTCAGCTCGCCGGCCATCTCGCCCTCTCTAAGGACAGCGAGGCTCGCCGTCTCATCGGCGCCGGTCTTCTTCACGACTTCAAACTTGCCGTCGAGAATGACGTGCAGCGAGTCGTCGGAAACGCCCTCTTCGATCAGATAATCGCCGTCCGAAAGCGTCCGCTCGTCCATTAGAGCGGCAATAATCGCAGCGTCCTCTTCCGAAAATTCGAGACCCAGAGACGAATTGAGAATCAGCTCTGTCGTACTTGCCATGGCGCAACCTCACTTCCAGACACAATCGCCGGTCGACAGGCACTTGGTAGCATGCGCCCAGGGCTGCCGCCATAAGGGGATATACGACAAACGCTTGCCGCTCGACCGGCATCTCAAAGGTATGTACGAGCCATCGATCCCGGATATTCGGGTAGAGTGTGCCTCGGCGCACCTTTAGAATTCTGGCAAGGCAGCCAGACACTCCAACCTCGAAGTCACCCGTGTCAGTATTCGACGAACTCAAGCGACGGCGCGTCTACCGCGTGGCAGCGGCATATCTCGTTGTGGGCTGGCTGCTGACCGAAGTCCTTACGACGCTCTTGCCCGAGTTCGGTGCGGCTGCATGGGTATCGCGTGCCGTGATGCTCGTCTTCGCCCTCGGAATTCTGCCTGCGATCGCGTTCTCCTGGATTTACGACGTCACGCCCGAGGGCATCCTCAAGGATCAGCGCTGCGGACCCGACGGAGAGACGGTTCGGCGATCGGCTGGCCATCGGCAGTACGGTAATGATCGTCTTCGTCCTCGGAATCGGCGGCGCCTGGTGGACCGCGGCGCCGGCCGACCGGGTCGTGGCGCCGGTCAATGTCGCGTCTGTCGCGGTGCTGCCGTTCGAGAATATGTCCGCCGATCCGGATAACGCGTACTTCTCGGACGGTCTCACCGAAACCATTCTGCACATGCTCACGCAGATTCCGGACCTTCAGGTGGCTGCTCGAACGTCGAGCTTTTCGTTCCGGAATCAGGACAAGACCATCAAGGAAATCGCCGAAGCCCTCGGTGTTGCGCACGTTCTCGAGGGCAGCGTCCAACGGTCCGGCGACGAGGTTCGCGTTACGGCGCAGCTCATCCGGGCCGACGATGGATTTCATGTCTGGTCGCGAAATTACGATCTTACGATCGACAACATATTCGGCGTGCAGGACGAGATCGCGCGCAATGTCGGAGGAGCGCTGTCGCGAACTCTGCTCGGCAATGCCGGCGACATGCTCGAAACCACGACCACGAATTCCGATGCCTACGATCTGTATCTGCAGGCACGGAACTCTCGCGCGACCTTCTCATACAGGAATCTGCGCGAGGCGGAGGTGCTGCTGAAGGCGGCGCTGACGATTGACCCGGACTATCTCGACGCCAAGGTCGAACTCGCCATCAACTACGTGCGGCAGCTCGAAACCGGCTCGATGGATCCGCAAACGGCAGCCGCTGAAATCGGGGCTATCACCGAGCAGGTTTTGAGCGTTCGCCCGGACGACGCGACCGCGCGGGCGATTTCGATTTTCGCGACGACATTCCGGCGCGCGCAGAGCGAAGGGCCTGCGGTCTTCGCGGACGCGATACCGCAGCTCGAGGACCTGGTGGCCGAACACCCGGCGCCGCTGGAGCCGAAGATCGTGCTCACGCGCTTCTATCAGGGGACGCAGCAGTTCGACAACGCTATCGAACTCATGCAAGCGGCGCTCGAGACTGATCCGTACAATGCCGCCATCCTTTACGAGCTGGGGTCGCTGTACGCTGCGACACAGCAATGGGAACTCTCAACCGCCGCACTGGCAACATCGCTCCAGATCGAGCCCGCACAACCCAATGCGTTCGCCATAATCGGCGTGTCGGCGCTGAATCAGGGCGACGGTGCCGAGTATCTTCGGCAGTTCATGCGGGCGATCGAAGTCGATCCGTTCGATCACGAATTGCCGGGGCTGATAGCCGCGCTCCTGTATGAGCTGGGACTCGTCGAGGAAGCCGATGACTTCCGCAAGCGCGTAGTCGCGGTTGCTCCCAATAGCGAAATTGCTTACCGGCTCGAGCTGCTCCGCGCGATCGTCACGGACGACATCGACGCAGGAATGGTCAGCGCGCGTCGCGCGATCACTGACGACGTGAGCGAACGCCGGTCCGCGTTCGTTGGCGCGGTGCAGTATCTGCTGCGCACCGCGATTCGACAGGGACGGGCGGCGGAAGAACTAGCCTGGCTGGAAGAGCGGGCGCCGGGGATCCTCGATATCGGTGACACGACCTCACAGCCGAAGTACCGTGGCGCCCAGGGTGCAGCATTCGACGCGTGGTACGTGACCTTGCCGCGCGAGGAAATGCTTGTCCGTATGGAGGAGCTCATTAGCCTCTTCAGCGATGCCGGCATCGATCCGATGGACGATCCCGGCACGGCAGTGGGCATACTTGCGCTCCGCGGCGACTATGACGAGGCAATCGACGTGGCCCTCGAACGGTATTTCACGCAGCCGGTCGCCATGAATCTGGGCTGGCGTAGAACGCTGAGCCAGGCGCAATACGCGCCGCTACTCGAAGACGAGCGGATTCAGGCAGAAGTCGCCCGCTGGGAGCGTGAAGAGGCGGCGCTGCGGGATCAGATCAAAAACTGGCTGAGCGACCTCAGCGCGCAGGGATAGCCGGTCGGATACAGGAGTGTTTCATACTGTTTCCGGTTGTAACCTGTCCGGGAACCAATGTTTGGATTGCGCATTTACACGGTATTATGAGTAATGAATAAAGTCCTGATAATCGACGACGACCGCAAGCATTCGGAACTTCTGCAGGCCTACTTCAAGCGCTTTGGGATCAACCTGATCTGTGCGTATGACGCTGAAGAAGGCTTCAAGAAGCTGAATCGGGAAGATCCCGACCTGCTGCTGCTGGACGTTATGCTGCCCGGCAAGGACGGCTTCGAGATTTGCCGCGAAGTGCGTAAGACGAGCAACCTGCCGATTGTCATGCTGACGGCACGGGGCGACGTCATCGATCGGGTTTCGGGTCTGGAGCTCGGCGCCGACGACTACGTCGCGAAACCGTTCGAGCCACGTGAACTCGTCGCCCGCGTACAGGCAACGTTGCGGCGCGCGGAGTCCACGGGACCGGCGCCGGGCAAGCTGGAATTCGACGGGCTGTCGATCGAGACCGAAACGCGAACTGTCGAGGTCGACGGCAAGCCGGTCACGCTTACGTCGATGGAGTTCGAGCTTCTGCTGATTCTCGCGCGCCGTCACGGCCGCAAGCTTTCCCGCGACGACATCCTGAGCGAGTTGCGCGGTATCGACGCGGCCATTCTGACGCGTTCTGTGGATATTATGATCAGTCGGTTGCGGCAGAAACTCGGCGACTCGGTCAAACCGCCGCGGTTCATTCAGACCGTCTGGGGACGCGGCTACTCGTTTGTGGGCGTGCCTGTAACGGATGCTTAACCGGCTCTCACGATCGCTCTCCTTCCGACTGCTCGCCATCTTCCTCGTCCTTGGAGGGCTGTTCGTTTACGGCACGTTCAAGTCGATCCAGAATTTCTACAACAGCGACGAGATCCGTGGCCTGATCAGCGGCCACTTGTCACTGCACGTTCAATACGTCCGCGACGACATCGGAACGCCACCGAGGCTGGACCGCGCGCTCGCGATTACGGAGCGCGTGCCCGTCGACATTCGCGTCACCGGCCCGGACGTCGACTGGGCATCGGATCCGGACTTTCCCTTGATCACGGAGCTCGACTTTAGTCAGAGCCCGAGGTTCAGCGACGAGCCGACTGCCTGGGTCGACCCCCTGCAAGGCATCGAGTTCGCAGACTCCGAGAATCATAAGTTCCTCAGGCTGCGCAATGGCGACTACGACATCGTCGTTTCCAGTCCCCGTATCAGCGACGTCACGACACAGCCGAACCTGGTCAACGTCGTATTGATGCAAGGCCTGAGCTTCCTGTTGATCGGCTACCTGGCGGTCAACTGGCTGTTCAAACCGATTCGCGACATTCGCGGCGGCGCCGCTCGTATAGGACGGGGAAATTTCGACTACCGCATCGAGAACATACGCCGCGATCAGCTCGGCGACCTGGCAGTCGACATCAATCAACTTGCCGAGGACGTCGAGCGGATGCTCGATGCGAAACGGGCATTACTGCTCGGAATCAGCCACGAACTGCGCACACCCCTATCGCGCATGCGCCTGGCGCTGGAATTTCTGGACAACGAGGACGACCAGGCGACCCTCAGGGCCGAGATCGACGAGATGGAGAAGATCGTCGTATCCCTGCTCGAAGCGGAGCGCCTCAACGTCCGCCACGCTCAGTTGAGCCGGACGCAAGTCGGCGTCGGCGATCTGGTCCGCGAGATGCTGGAGAACTACTTTTCACGTGATCTGGAACGCATCGCGGTGGATGAGCCCGAGCAAGCTCTAACGGCGAATCTGGACGAAGCCCGCATCACGCTGATGCTCAAGAATCTGCTGAGCAACGCGCTCCGCTACTCGAGCCAGTCGAAGGGCGCGATTGTCGTTCGCTGGTTCGTCGACGGATCGGACCTCGTGTTTACCGTCGGTGACGACGGTCCGGGTATACCGGTCGAGCAGGCCGAGCATATCGGAGAGCCGTTCTATCGCCCCGACCCGTCGAGAACGAGGAGTTCAGGCGGCACTGGCCTGGGTCTCTACCTTGCCAAGTTGGTTGCCAATGCGCACGGCGGCGATCTGACGCTGGTCGATCACGATAAGCCGGGGGCCTGCTTCGAGATTCGTATTCCGCTGCGCTAGGGCAGGAGCACCCTGAATAGTGCGTACCTAGGCTGCAGCGCCGCGCAACGAGTGATAGGCCTCGAGCGCCCGCTCGCGAGCGACACTGCGATCGACGATTGGTGACGGATAGTCCTTGCCGATCACGACGCCCGCTGCTTTCTGAACACCGTAACTCGCCTGCCACGGCTCGTGTATGACGGGTTTGTCCAGCTTTGACAGCTCGGGGACCCACCGGCGCACATAGTCACCGTTCGGGTCGAATTTCTGCCCCTGCAGGGTCGGGTTGAAGATGCGGAAGTATGGCGCCGAGTCGGTGCCGCAGCCGGCAACCCACTGCCAGCTCGCGGAGTTGCTGGCGACGTCGGCATCGACGAGTGTATCGGCGAACCAGGCCGCGCCGCTTTGCCACGGGATCAACAACTCCTTGACGAGGAACGAGGCGACGATCATCCGCACGCGGTTGTGCATCCACCCGGTGTGCCAGAGCTGTCTCATGCCGGCATCGATGATCGGGAATCCGGTCTCTCCACGCTGCCATGCACGAAGCATGTCCGGGTTGTCCTGCCAGGGGAAGTCGGCAAATTCCGGGCGTAACGGCTTGTGCGGCAAATCGGGGAAGTGGTACAGCAGGTACGCGCTGAAGTCGCGCCAGAAAAGCTGCCGCAAAAGCGCGGACGGACCAGCTCCCGAAGCCGACCCACGCACGACGTCACTGACGGCGTGCCAGGCCTGACGGACGCTGACCTCACCGAAATGCAGGTGCGGCGAGAGCCTCGACGTGCCGTCCATGTCGGGCCGGTCGCGGCGCTTGTCGTAGTGCGGCGCCGTTTCGGACAACGCCTCGAGCCGCGCAAGCGCGCCGGTCTCGCCGGGAGTCCAGGTCGTTCTCAGGCCGCTCGCCCAGTCCGGTGTGGTGGGCAGGAGGTTCAGATCGTCGACCGTTAGTGACTCGAGATCGTGTTCTGCGAATCGGAGCGTGTCCGGAGCGGGCCTGGGCAGAGCCGGGTCACCAAGGGCTGACGCGGCGCGCCAGAACGGCGTAAATACCTTGTACGGCGAACCGGTCTTGGTCAGTACCGTGCTCGGATGATGTATAAGGCCGTCGTGGAACGCCTGGATTTCGAAGTCCTCGCCCAGCGCGCGCCTGATAGCGTTCTGCTGACGACGCGCTTCCGCTTCGTAGCGCGCGGTGCAGTACAGCTCGGTCGCACCGGTCAGCGACGCGATCTCCGCAATGATCTCGTCAGGGTCGCCGCGGCGAATAATGAGCGAACCGCCTTTTCTTTCAAGCGATGCGTCCAGCTCGGAAAGACTGCCGTGAAGCCACCAGCGGCTGGCGCCGCCGCCATCAAGTTCGTCGCTTATGTAGACGGCAATAATCGGGCGCCCGCTGTCCGCAATGGCGATGAGCGCGTCGTTGTCGACGAGGCGCAGGTTGCGTCGGAACCAAAGAATAGCGGGGGTCATAGTGCTGCCAATCCGTATCTGTTAGAGACAGTCTAACTGATTGAAATGCGACAACTTGTAAGCGCTTGTAACAAAGCCCCGGAATGCATTGTTTGACCCCGAG
>CALZMR010000210.1 GCA_945788575.1 uncultured Woeseiaceae bacterium | reverse complement strand
TACCTGCCGCTGACCGAGGTCATCACCGTCAGTCTGCCGGCGACGGGCGCCGTCGCCGACGTCACGATCCCCGACGATCCGGAGCCGATGTTCAATCCGGCCGGCACTGAAGTCGTCTCCGGTTCCGGCGACGTCGCGATCTCGACCGAGCCGATGGTCTCCGAGCAGAGCCGCCTTGCGGCCATCATTACCGATTCGCCGCTCTGGATCGCGGCCGGCCTGTTCTTCCTCGCCGGGCTCGGTCTCGCATTCACGCCGTGCGTACTGCCGATGGTGCCGATCCTGTCGGGCATCATCGCCGGCGCGGGTGAAAACGTCACACCGACCCGCGGCTTCATGCTGGCAGCCATCTACGTACTGGGCATGTCGCTGATCTACACCGCTCTGGGCGTCGGCGCCGGGTTAGCCGGTGTGTACATCCAGGCCGTGCTCAATCAACCATGGATCCTGAGTCTGTTTGCCGTCCTTTTCGTCCTGCTGTCATTAGCCATGTTCGGCGCTTACGACCTGCAGATGCCTTCCAGCGTGCAATCGAGGATTGCGACCATGAGCGGCAGTCAGGAGAGCGGCTCAGCCATTGGCGCGTTTATCATGGGTGCACTGTCCGCGATTGTCGTTACCGCATGTGTCGCGCCGGCAATCGTCGCGGCCGCGGCCGTTATTGCGGAGGCCGGAGAGGCGTTTCGGGGCGGCGTGACGCTGTTCGCAATGAGTTGGGGCATGGGCGCGCCGCTGCTGCTTGTCGGCGCGGCACAGGGTCGGCTCCTGCCGAAGGCCGGTCCGTGGATGGTCGCGGTCAAAGGCAGCTTCGGCTTCTTGTTCCTGGGGCTTGCGATCTGGATGCTGGGCCGCTTCATCGACGGCGGCATCGCCATGGCGCTTTGGGCAACGCTGATCTTCATTGGCGGCGTGTTCATGGGTGGTCTGACGTCACTGACCTCTGAATCGACTATCACGCAGAAGCTCGGCAAGGGCTTTGGGGTGCTGGCGATCCTGTATGGCCTGATCCTGTTCCTCGGTGCGCTGACCGGCGGCACGAACCCGCTGAAGCCGCTCGCGAGCGTGGAATTCGGCGGTGGCGCCGGCGTCTCGAACGGGCACGAAGAGGAGCATCTGGAATTCGTGCGCATCAAGACCGTCGACGATTTCGAGCGCGAGCTCGCGGCAGCGAATGCCGTCGGCAAGACGGTGATGCTCGACTTCTACGCCGACTGGTGCGTGTCGTGCATCGAGATGGAGAACTACACATTCATCACCGAAGAGGTGCATTCGGCTCTGTCGAATACCGTCTCGCTGCAAGCGGATGTGACGCGCAACGACGCCGAGGACAGAGCGCTAATCGACTACTTCGAAGAAGCCTTCGGAGAAAAAGTCTACGGACCGCCAACAATTCTCTTCTTTGACACCAATGGCCAGCGGCGTTCTGGCTACACTTTGGTGGGCTTCAAGAATTCCGAGGACTTCGCAGCGCACGTACGCAGAGCGTTTGGGCTGACGGAAACGACGCCATCGGCCGGCGAGGAACTCGTTACCGCTCGATGAGGTTGCACGAGCACAGGCAACGGTAACGACGCAAAGAGAACAATCGCGCTGAAGCTCTCGACACCGTAAGCACGGTGCGTGAATACTGCGCCAAGCCCAACGACAGTATCGCGAGCGAAGCTGCGCAATTACTGGCGGACGAGACGTCAGGAAATTGAGGCAAACGCCCGCCCATATCTCGCGCCACACGGCACAAACCACCTCGAGAGACCAGGGCATCAAAAGCTAAGGCGACGCAAGCACCGTGCGCGAAAACTGCGACATGGCTGAGGATAATCTCGTGCGCTACGCGGCACGAGCATTAGACAAGACGCGTACGGAGTCGCCAGCAGCCGTCCCAGCATTTACGATACGGCCTCTTATCCCTGCCGAGGCAGTGGACCAGCCGAAAGAACGGAAAGACCAAACCCCATGAATCGATCTTTTTTGATATTTGCCTTTGCGCTTATAGCCCTTATGGCTGGCGCCCTCTTCTATGCTGCCCGCATCCCGGTGCAGCAGGCCGAGGCGCCCGCGCCCCTGGGCGAAGCACCGGCGATCGTCGAGTATCCCGAGTTCACGCTCGTCGATCTCGAAGGCAACGAGCGCGCTTTCTCCGAATACGAGGGCCGGCATCGGATGCTCAACTTCTGGGCCACCTGGTGCACGCCCTGCCGCCGCGAGATCCCGCTGCTGAAGACCTTCCAGGAAGAACAGGGCGATGACGGCATTCTCGTCATGGGAATCGCTGTCGACTTCTTTGAGGACGTACAGCGGTATGCGGAGGCCGCGGAGTTCAACTACCCCATCCTGATCGGCCAGGAGACGGCAATGGAGGTCGCGGAAACCTCTGGCGTGCAGTTCATCGCGATGCCGTTCACGATGTTCGTCTCGCGTGAGGGTCAGTTGCTGGGTGCGTACCTCGGCGAACTGCACCGCAGCCACCTGAATGACATCGACAGCATTCTCAGTCGGCTCGATGCCGGTGACATTAGCGCCGAAGAGGCGAAGGGCGCTTTCGACCTGCTCTAGGAAATCATGCCCTGCCCGGCATCCGGGCGATCGGCAAAGGCCCGCATCGCGAAACCTTCTTCGTCCGTGAGATTGCGGGGCGCGAACTGCCAGGCAGCGCCTACCGCAAGAGCCCAGAACACCAGATCCATGATCTCGAGCGTTTCGGTGTAGAACGCGACGATGTCCCTCATCGTCAACGTCGAGAGCACATCGCCGACGGGCACGCCATAGTTCTTCACTTCGAACATGACAGCGGCAGCGAAGTTGCCGCCGAGGCAGCCGACGACCGCGAGCACTGCCGCGACTGCCGAGTACTTTGCGGTCAGCCCCTTGCCGAACACCTGCATGCCGTAGCCGACAAGCACGCCCAGGCCGATGGCAACCCAGCCGATCATGTAGCCGGTTGCGATGGATATGGCGCCCCAGGCGATCGCCCCCGCGATCGACGCGACCACCCCGGCCGCGAGCCCGTTGACGAAGTTCTGCTCGGCTATCAGTGCCTCGGCGAGCCGGTACTGCTCTGCCCGTTCGACGTCTGTCATTTGGTGGCCTCCTGCTGCGTCCTGCCGATTCTTGAGCATGCGGCGCGACTGGTCAATTGCAGGAAGACGTGCCGGCCGGACGGCCGCGCCTGGCCAACGTGACCCAAGACTGGAGGTTACGCGAGAAACTTGCGCTAATAGGGCCGAAAAAGGTTAGAATTGCGCCCAATTTCGGCAATCGTGCCTAATACCAAGAATCCATGTCCGATTTCCTGCTGATCAACGGCCCAAATCTGAATCTGCTCGGCTCGCGCGAGCCTGAGGTCTATGGGTCGACGACTCTGGCAGATATCGAGGCACGTTCACGGCAGATCGCGACAGAACTCGGACATTCCCTGGAGTGCTATCAATCGAATGCCGAGCACGAACTCATCGACCGGGTACAACAGGCCGGACGCGACGGCGTCGACTTCATCGTCCTCAACCCCGGCGCGTTCACCCACACGAGCGTAGCGCTTCGCGACGCCATGCTCGCAGTGGGCATTCCGTTCATCGAACTCCACCTGAGCAACACCTTCGCTCGAGAGGAATTCCGTCAAAGTAGTTATTTCAGCGACATCGCGGTCAGCTGCCTGTTCGGTTTTGGGGCCCTTGGCTACGAACTGGCGTTACTGGCCGCCGGCAAACATGTCGCCGCACGAGAGGGAGACTAATGGATATCCGTAAGGTCAAGAAGCTCATCGAACTGCTCGACGAGTCGGGCATAGCCGAGATCGAAATCAAAGAAGGCGAGGAGTCGGTGCGCATCAGCCGTTACGCTGCCGGCGCACCCGTCACCGCGGCGCCTGCACCGGTCGCGATGGCCGCGCCTGCGCCCGCGCCGGCGCCTTCGGCAGCAGCAGCCCCTGCAGCAACGGCTGCGCCACCCGCGCCCGTCGACGAAGATGGCTATGAAGTTGCCGCACCGATGGTCGGTACCTATTACGCCTCCGCATCGCCAGGCGCGGCGCCCTACGTGCAGGTCGGGGACCGGGTCAACGAAGGCGACACACTGTGCATCATCGAGGCCATGAAGATGATGAATCAGATCGAGGCAGACGTTGCCGGGGTTCTTAAGTCCATACGCGTGCAGAATGGCGAGCCCGTCGAATACGGACAGACCTTGTTCGTCATCGACCAGCGCGGCTGAGCCGGGAGTAATCAGCAGATGCTCGAGAAAGTCGTCATCGCCAATCGCGGCGAGATCGCGCTTCGTATACTGCGCGCCTGCCGTGAGATGGGCATCAAGACCGTCGCCGTACACTCGACCGCCGATACCAACCTGAAGCACGTACTGCTCGCTGACGAATCCGTCTGCATTGGCCCGCCCTCCTCTGCCGAGAGCTATCTCGACATGCCGGCGATCATCAGCGCTGCCGAGGTCACCGATGCCGTCGCCATTCATCCCGGGTACGGCTTCCTTTCAGAGAACGCGGACTTTGCCGAACGCGTCGAGTCGTCGGGGTTCGTCTTCATCGGCCCCAAGGCTGACGCCATCCGCCTGATGGGTGACAAGGTCTCGGCGATCCGGGCAATGAAGAGCGCGGGCGTACCCTGCGTGCCTGGTTCCGACGGCCCGCTGGGCGAGGACAACGACGAGAACATCAGACTCGGCCGCGAGATCGGCTACCCGATCATCATTAAAGCCGCGGCCGGCGGCGGTGGCCGCGGAATGCGGGTGGTGCACTCCGAGGCATCGCTCGTCGCGGCGATCACGGTGACCAGGGCCGAAGCGCGCGCCGGATTCGGCGACGACACAGTCTATATGGAGAAATTTCTCGAACAGCCGCGGCACATCGAATTCCAGGTGCTGGCGGACGGCCAGGGCAATGCGATCCACCTGGGTGAACGCGATTGCTCGATGCAGCGCCGCCATCAGAAGGTCATCGAGGAGGCGCCTGCGCCGGGGATTACGGACGAGCAGCGCAATATGATCGGCGAGCGTTGCGTTAACGCGTGTCTAGAACTCGGTTACCGCAGCGCTGGCACATTCGAATTCCTGTATGAGAACGGCGAGTTCTTCTTCATCGAGATGAACACGCGCGTGCAGGTGGAGCACCCCGTCACGGAGATGATCACAGGTATCGACATCGTCCGCGAGCAATTGAACATCGCGGCCGGCGAACCGTTGAGCTTCCGTCAGGAGGACGTTCACATTCTGGGGCACGCGATCGAATGCCGGATCAATGCCGAGGACCCGAAAACGTTCATGCCGTCACCCGGCATGATCACGCTGGTACACATGCCGGGCGGTCCGGGAATTCGCGTCGACTCGCACATATATTCCGGGTACAACGTGCCGCCTTTCTACGATTCGATGATCGGAAAGCTGATTGCACACGGCGCCGACCGCAAAGCGGCGATCGGACGCATGCGCAACGCATTGAGCGAGGTTGTCATCGAAGGCATCAGGACGAACGTGCCGTTGCATCAGGAGATATTCCAGCACGCGGCGTTCCGGGCGGGCGGTACGGACATACACTATTTGGAGAAGCGATTGGGATTGGCGTAGGCAATGTCTGATGCTCGCGCAGCTACGCTCGCGAGATCATCCTGCACTCTGCCGCGAAGATCGCTCACTGTG
>CALZMR010000209.1 GCA_945788575.1 uncultured Woeseiaceae bacterium | reverse complement strand
GTCGTGTCCGCGCTGATCAGCCGCTCGCCGACGATGATCTACTTCGGCCAGGACGTCGGCGTACCGGGCAACGGCACTGCCGGCTTCGGTTCCGAGACTCGGACGACGATATTCGATTATTGGGGTGTGCCGGCACATCAGCGCTGGATGAACGGCGGCCGCTTCGACGGCGGCGCATTGAGCGACGACGAGCGGAGCTTGCGCGACTTCTATGTGCGCGTACTGAACATCAGTGCGACAAGTCCGGCGATGGCTGGCGACTACTCTCCGCTGTCGACCCGGTCCGGACCCGACAACCAGTTCAATGACAAGGTGTTCGCATTCGTTCGCTGGGTCGACAGCGAGCGGCTTATCGTCGCCAGTAACTTCGACGCAAAATCGGAACAGAGCTTCCTCGTCGACGTACCCCAGGAGGTCATCGACCGATTTGGACTCCCCGACGGGCGCTACATGCTCGACGAGCAACTCTACAGACAAAACCATTCGCGGCTGATCGTCGAGGACGGCCACGGTGTCGCCTCGATTACGCTTGGCCCTCTGGAATCCGTCGTACTGTCTGTCGGCGCGCAGGACATCATGCGCCACGGGTATTTCGAGTCGGCTTACGTCGACCCCCGTCACATCGACGTCTGGCTGCCGGAGGGCTACGCGGAATCAGACCGCGAGTATGCTGTCATCTACGCCCACGACGGCCAGAATTTGTATAACCCGGAAGTCACCTGGAACCGACAGGCATGGCACATCGACAATGAGCTGCAGCGATTGATCGACGACGGCCTCGTCCGGGACGCGATCGTCGTCGGCATCTGGAACACGGAGAGACGCTACCAGGAGTACCTGCCGCAGCAGTTCGTGGACAGCCTCGCCGAGGAAGTGCGCAATAACATCCACGGCGCGATCAATGGCAACACGCTATCGGACGAGTATCTGCGCTTCGTCGTCGAGGAAGTGAAACCCTTCATCGACAGCGAGTACCGCACGCTGCCCGACCGCGAAAACACGTTCGTCATGGGCTCGAGCATGGGCGGCCTCATCTCGCTGTACGCGATGATCTCCTATCCCGACGTGTTCGCGGCGGCGGCCTGCGTATCGACCCACTGGCCGCTGGCCGACCCCACGTTTGAAACGACGAACACCGAGCGTGTTGTCGAGTACCTGCGCACGGCGTTGCCTGAACCGGGCTCACACCGCTTCTATTTCGACTACGGTACTGAGGAACTCGATCAATACTACGAAGTGCATCAGTTACTAGTCGACGAAGTATTCGTCGAACTGGGCTACACGCAGGGCGACGACTTCGTGTCGCTGAAGTACGAAGGCACGGGACACCGCGAGACGTTCTGGGCCGAGCGCGTGGAGACGCCGCTGGGGTTTTTGCTCAGCGAATGAGCGTCTACTGCTGGTTGAAATAGACGACCACCGACCGCGCCGGAACAGTAAGTGTCAGATCACCGGCGCCGTCGCTGATCAACTGCCCACTGGTGCCGAAGACTGCGTCGAAGGCTGTGCTTGGGACGCCCGTGGCCGAAGTCACAACCTGCTGACTCGTGTCGTAATTGATCGCGACGACAGCCGTCGCGCCGCCCCCTGATCGATTCAGCACCAGCACCGGCTCGAGCGCGCTCGACTGCACATCGAGCGTGCCTGCGCCAATCACCGGATACGTCTGCCGGAGCTGATACAGGCCGCGGTAGTACTCGAGCAGCGAGTTGCCGTTCCCGGTCTCGGCCGCCACGTTATGGGTCGCGACGTTGGCGGACAAATCGCGGAACGGCGTTCCGGTCGTGAAGCCCGCATTCGCCGTATCGCCTGTCCAACTCATCGGCGTCCGGAGCGCGTGATCACCGCCCAGCGACGAGGCGTTTGCGAGTCCGATCTCCTCGCCGTAGTACGTGAAGGGCGTGCGCGCCGAGAGCAGATAGCTTGCTGCGGCAAGCTTGTACTCGGTGTCGTTACCACCCAACTGATTCCAGACCCGCGCGCCCGCGAAGCTGTCGTGGTTCGAGAGGAACAGGGGCATGTTGTCCGTGTTCGCCATGAAGAGCTGATTCGCGAAGCCGACGTCGACGAGACCTGACCTGGCGGAGTTCAGGATCGCACCCGGAGCCTGGAATGCGAACGCCCGTCCGCAGGACGTGGGCGCCGAGTAAGCAACGGGATCGTCGGGAGCTTCGCAGACCTGATAGCGTTTGCTGTAGCCGCCGATGATCGTCGCGGCGTCGCCCAGCAACGGGTGGTTCTCTGGTTGATTGTTCCATGCGCTTGGGCCGTTCTCGAACAGCACGCCGACGGCGTCGAAGCGGAAACCGTCCACGCCCTTGTTGAGCCAGAAGCGCAGATTGTCCTGATGATAGGTGACGACCTCCGGATTGCGCAGATCGAAGTCCGGCATCAATGCCGAGAACACGCCGTAGTACCAGCCGTTCCCGTTGTTACGCCATGGATCGCCGGCAAAGGTATTCCAACCCAACGGCCGGGAAGAAGACCAGATAAACCAGTCACGCTTATCGTTGGTGCCGGACGTCGATGCATCGAGAAATAGCGGATTGGTGCTCGCCGCGTGATTCATGACGTAGTCGATGATGATCGCGATGCCGCGCGAGTGCGCCTGGGCGATGAGCTGCTCGAAGTCGGCCATCGAGCCGTAGTCGCTCTCGACGTCGCGGTAGTTCTCTACCGCGTAGCCGTGATCGTTGTCTGCACTCTCGGTAATCGGCATCAGCCATATGCCGGTCACGCCCAGGTCGCGGAGATAGTCGAGGCGTGAGATCAGCCCCTGGAAGTCACCGACGCCATCGCCGTCCGAATCCTGATAGCCGCGCACGTAGATTTCGATGAAGCTCGCCGACTGGGCCCAGGCGGCATCGAGGCCGGAGTCGCTGTCCTGGACCGGTACATTGCCGAGATCGAGAGTCGCGGACTTGTTGCCGAGCGCGGCCAGTGCCGCGAGCGCCGCGGTTTCGTTGTCGAACGGCACGCCGATATTGCCGTTCAGCGATGCGACTTCGTCCTGCACGATCCACGCCGCGTTGCCGAATGTCTGCGGGGTAATGCTCAGATCGTAGATCGGACTCTTGAGATCGCCGTTGTGGGCAATGAAGTTGAGCGGCTGCGCCTGGTCGACGATCGGGATCTCGAATATCGCGGCATTGTTCTCGATCCGGTCCGGCATGCGCGGCGCATTCCAGGTCGTCGCAACGCTCGCATCGATGGCGCCGCCCCAGAGATGCAGCCCCCAGCCGTCGTAGGCAGGGTCAACTCTGAGGTACGAGAATTCGACCGTTTGTGCCGGCGGTGGTGGCGGAGGCGGTGGTGGCGGAGCCGATCCCCCGCCTCCCCCGCCGCAGCCGCCGATCAGGAGTGCCGCCGCGACAGCGGCCAGGAACTCGAGAATCAGCCGGCGCGAGAACCTCATTTCGTCAGCTCGCCTCCTGCAGCGGGCAGGTCTTCTCGATATATTCGCGATGACTCGGCATCTTCTCGACGGTCTGCATCAGGAAACCGTTGATCTTCTCGAGGTAGTCCTGGACGTCGGCTTCGCGAAGCAGCTTGGCGATACCGTGACACTGTTCCGGCACGATGTGCTGGCCGAGGAACACCTGCACCCAGCTCGGAATCGTGAACAGCTCGTCTTCGTTCCGGTAGAAGCGGCCGTGCGCTTTCCAAAGGTTCCACTTTTCCATGAGAGAGTCGGGAACGTCCATCGTCCGGCAGTAATTCCAGAAGTCGCTGTCGTCGCGCTCCGTCGCATGGTAGTGGAGGATAAGGAAGTCGCGGATGCTGTCGAACTCGAAGTGCGTTCGGCGGTTGTATTCGTCGATGTCGACCTGCGTGAAATCCCGTGTCGGGAACGAGTCGATGAGCCGGCTCAAACCCGACTGCACGAGGTGGATACTCGTCGATTCGAGCGGTTCCATGAAGCCGCTTGCCAGGCCTAAGCCGACGCAGTTCTTGTGCCAGAAGTGCTCGCGCTTACCGGTCGTGAAGCGCAGCTGGCGCGGCTCGGTCACGGCCTTGCCGTCGAGATTCGACATCAGGATGTTCTGAGCCTCGTCGTCGCTCATGTAGTTGTCGCTGTAGACGTGGCCGTTACCGATCCGGTTCTGCAGTGGGATCCGCCATTGCCAGCCGGCCGAGTGCGCCGTCGAACGCGTGTACGGCAACAGAGGCTCGACGCCTTCGCATTGGACGGCGATGGCACTGTTCGCCGGCAGCCAATGGCTCCAGTCGACATACTTGACGCCGAGCGCCTCGCCGATCAGCAACCCGCGGAAACCGGAACAGTCGATGAACAGATCGCCCTCGACCTTCTTGCCGCCTTCGAGCTCGACCGATTCGATGAAGCCTGTCTCGCCGTTCAGGTGCACGTCGCAGATCTTGCCCTCGGTTCGAACCACGCCGTTAGCCTCGGACAGCTTCCGAAGCGATTTCGCCACGAGCGTGGCGTCGAAATGGAAGGCGTAGCCAAGCCCCAGCAGGCCCGTATCGCCGAGCTTCTCGACGTGAGCGAATTTGTTGGCGTAAGCGGCGATCGTATTGAACGAGAACTCGCCGAGGTCGCGGTCGATGCCCATCTCGCGGGCGCGCAGCCACACCTGATGAAAGTCCAGTACGCCGAGGCGACGACCCACGTCGCCGAAGGTGTGTATGTAGCGATCGCCCAGGCGAGCCCAGTTGACGAATTCGATGCCGAGCTTATAGGTGCCGTTGACGTCTCTTAGGAAGTCCGCCTCGGGATACTGCAGCGCATCGCACAGATACCGTATCTGCGGGATCGTCGCCTCACCGACGCCGACCGTACCGATCTGATCCGACTCGATGAGTTCGATCTCGAGTCCGCCGGATACCACCCGTGCCAGCAATGACGCCGACATCCAGCCTGCCGTACCGCCGCCGACGATGACGACCTTTCTTATTCTGTTGTCCTGCATGTCTCGCACCCGAGTATCCCACCAATAAAAAAGCCTCCCCGGCAGCGTCCGGGGAGGCCTTTGCAGTCTACATGACTACACCTTGCTTAGTAGACAGGGTAGCTGAACCCGATCGAGTACGTAGATCCGAAGGTCTGGTACTCAGTCGGCAGTCCCGTGCCTACGTCGAGGCTGCGGTAAGGCTCGTCGGTCAGGTTCTGACCCTGGAACAGGATCGTCAGACCCTCGAGCGTGCCCTGCTGGAACTCGTAGCTGATCTGCGCATCGAGAATCGTTTCCTCAGCGATATCCGAGCCCGTCCGGGCGCCGCCGAAGCCAGCGACCTCGCCAACGAAGCCGTCACGATGGCGGTTGTTGATGCGCGCCGAGAAACCTTCCTTCTCGTAGAACGCCGTAAGGTTCCAGACGTTCTCCGAGAGACCTGGCAGAGCCGAGCCGCTGCCCGGTCCGTTCGGCTCGATCTTCGAGTCGTTGTGCGAGTAGGTCGCGACGACGCCGAAGCCCTCTAGTGCCGGGCTGAACATATCGAAGCTGATCGTCGTACCGATTTCCCAGCCCTCGATCGAGCCACCCTCACCGTTCTCCGCAGACGTCGTCGGACCGATGTTGATGTTCGGCGGCGGTCCCTGCGGAGGCAGGCCCGTGAAGTCGAACAGCAATGTCTGGTCGAAGATGTAGGACTTGAGATCCTTGTGGAACACGGCCACTGCGATGTAACTCGCGCTGTCCTCG
>CALZMR010000208.1 GCA_945788575.1 uncultured Woeseiaceae bacterium | reverse complement strand
CGTCGGCTGACCCGGCTCGCCAGCAACCAGGCGGTTGACCTCGGCGAACTCGCGTGCGATCGGAGCACCCGGGAATTCGACACGCGGCACGTCGACATCTGGTGCCTGACCGAGGAGCAGTGCCAGCTCCGAGGTCGAATCATCTTCCGATTCCGCACCCAAACCCAGCCCCGACGCAAGATCGGTATTCTCTCGAACGGTATCGAGAAGCAGCCGGAGCGCAGATCGTGGCGCTGTGATCTGCGACAGCGCGGCCATCGCCTGCGATGGGGTGTTGAACGGCGCAACCTCGAGATCTTCGAGCAAGCCCTTCCACACTTCGATGTAGTCGGCGACGTAACGGTCCAGCAGCGCGTCCGCCAATGCCAGCCGCTCACGATACTCCAATGAGCTGTCTTCCCGCCCGAGCACCCAGTTCTCGCTGTCCGCTGCATCGATGACATCGGACGACAGCTTCGGGAACAGCATGCGGAAGCCATCCCTCGTATACAGGGCAGAGATCGGCTCGGAGAGCTCTCGCCCACTCTTGCGGCGAAAAACCTCACCGAGCCCGAGACCTATACTGTCTGTCAGCACAAGATCCGCACTGTCATAACGCGTCGCCAGCAGCTGAATACGTGCGTAGAGGAAATCGGCAAGCGGCGCATTCGAAAGCGTCCTCTGAGCACCTTCAATCAGCTGCTGATTGACCGGATACGGCTGCACGTCGTGCGCGAACAGATAGTCGGTGTGCCGTACGAGACGCGTGTACACATCTCCCTGCGCGCCGTAGCTGTTGCGCCACTCAAGCTGCATGATGCCGGACAGCTGTTCCGGCTCCATGCGTTGGGGGTCGCCGAGCATCAAATAGGCCTTCAGATACTGGTACAAAGCCTGAGGGTCCCCGGACTTCTCCACGATGCGCGTTTCGAGGATGTTCATGACCGTTCTGCCGAGAGAGCTATTCAGCTCGCGCAGGTAGGCGTCGCCGGCTCGGTCCGTCATCGCGCGACCTTGATAGAGCCACATCCGCATGTGCAGCGGGACGCCGTCGTTGTGCTGCGCGGCGACGTCCACAACGTCCCGCAGCGCATCCAGCCGCGGCAACAGCTGCTCGATCGAGGCGTTCGACGGCAGCGGGCGCGCTGCGACCGTCTCATACTGCGTCATGGACTCGGCGACATCGCCCAGGTATCCACGATTAGCCGCGAAACTGCCGATCCAGGCGAACGTTGCCAGTATTGCAAACGCGATCGAACCTACATATGCCGCGCTCTGCAGCCAGCGCCGGCGCCGTTCGACACGCGGGTTGACGCCGGCAATCCCCGACTCCTGGAAGATGATCTTCTTGAACAGGTCCGTGATGAAGTAGCTACGCCCTTTGCCGCCAAAGGATGGTAGCGCCTGTTCCTGCATGCCGAAGGTCCGCGCCATCACGGACATCATGCGATCGATCGGCGTGCCCTCTTGCGTGCCGCTCGTGAAGTAGATGCCGCGAAGTAGTATCCGGTCCTCGTAGCGACTCGACGAAAAGACATCGGCAAGGAAGTTTTCCAGTGTGCCGGCCAGCGCGATGACCTGCTGAGGAAAGTTGTAGATCTTGGAGCGCCGGTGTTGGTCCACCTCCTGGCTCATCCGCCATGTCATTCGGTCGGTCAGCCTGTGCAGCAGCTGCTGCAACTCGGCGGGGAACTGCTTGATGTCGTCCACGGAGGCGCGCTTGCCTTCCGCGAGCGGGAACGTCGTCCCCCAGACTTGTTTGCGCCCTTCCTGATCGAGATCGTCGAAGTACTCGATGAAGCCGGCCGCGAGATCACACTTCGTGAACAGCATATATACCGGGAATCGAATCCCGAAATGCCGGTACAGTTCCTGGATGCGGTGACGGGTCGCGAGTACCTGGGCGTTGCGCTCGCTGTCGCTCAGCGTCATCAAGTCCGAGAGACTCATCGCGACAATTACGCCGTTGATCGGCCGTCGCTTGCGGTACTTCTTCAGCAGGTCGAGGAAACCCTCCCAAGCGGCCCGGTCCACGGATGCGTGACTGTCCTGGGTGGTATAACGCCCCGCTGTATCCAGCAACACCGCGTCGTTAGTGAACCACCAATCGCAGTTTCGCGTGCCACCGACGCCGCGCAGCGCCTCCTTGCCAAAGCGCTGCTCGAGTGGAAACTCCAATCCGGAATTGATCAAGGCGGTCGTCTTGCCGGAGCCGGGAGGCCCTATGATCACGAACCACGGGAGTTCGTAGAGACTGACACTGGAGCGCCGGCCCGAACTCTCGCGCAAGGTTGCGATGGCCTCCTCGAATCGGTTCTTCAACAGCGCGACTTCGTCCGCGGACTGGCTTTCGGCGGCATCAGCGCCGCTGTCTGCGGACTCGACGAGGTCGTCCGCCAATTGCTCGTCGGCCTTCGCGGCCTTGCGCATCTTGACGAGCTTGAGGATCAGCCATACAGCGAAGACCAGTACGATCAAGACGATTCTCGTGATCACGCCTGCAAGTGGTCTGAAGTCGCCGAACCCTATGTAAGGCCCGATCCACCAAATCGCGATCGCGACCAACACCAGGCCGAGGATCGAAATGCCAGAACTGGAGACCACGCTTCTCAGCTGGCTGATCATTGCGATGCCACCTGTGCCGTGTGGACGATTTCGACGCGGCGGTTGGCCCTGCGCCCTTCGGGAGTGTCGCGCGGATCCGCTGGATCCGTATCGGCCACACCCTGCGAAATCAGCCTCGCATGCACGGTGACGCGCTCGGCGAGAATTTCAGCCACGTCGATCGCGCGTTCTCGAGACAATTCCCAGTTGCTTTGGAAACGGAACGAGCGGATGGCTACGTTGTCCGTGTGCCCAATAATGCGCACAGTCCCGGGGACCTGTTCGATGGCTTCGCCAATCTCCAGCAAGACTGGCCTGTATTCGTCATCAACGTCGGCGCTGCCCGATGCAAACAGTTCGTCGCCCCGCAAAGTGATCGTGGTTCTTCCACCAACCTCTTCCACGACGATCTCTCCCCGAGATTCGAGATTGGCGAGCCTCGGCCGCAGCCGGTTCACTGGCGCCGGAGGGGCCACCCCGAGGTCATGAATGCCGACAAGCGCCAATTCCCGATTAGTCGGCTCTGCGCTGTCCCTCAATGCAAAGCGGAACGAGAGGAAAAGGCCGAGCAGCACTGTCAACAGCACGGCGGCCACGACCCAGAGCGGCACATAGCGCGTCAGCGGGTTGCGCCGGTCGACAACGCCTTCCCAGCGCGGCGACAGTCTCCGCTCGAATTCTCCGCGGTGCTGCCGGATGAGGCGATAGAGCTCGTCACGCACTCCCGCGATCTGAACGTTGCCGCGCTCGAGAATCTTGTACTTTCCCTCGAAACCGAGTGCGAGGCAGAAATACATAACTTCGAGGAGATCCAGATTCGCCGAAACATTGGCCTTGAGGCGATCCAGAATCTGGAAGAATTTCTCACCGCCCCACGCCTCCTGATGAAAGGTGGTCAGGAGCGAGTGCGTGGACCAGACGCTCTCCGTACCCCACGGCGTGCTCAGCACGGTTTCGTCCAGCGCGGTGCACAGCGCGTATCGCGCCGACGCGACGATCTGCGGACTGACACCGGCGGCCAGCGCATCCGACTCGAATTTCTGCACGCGACCGATCACCTGCTGATGAAGCGCATTCACGTCAGCGTGTGCGGGCAGGCCACGTAGCTGCGACATGAGGACAAGCAACGGCGATGCGGCCTGAGCCAACGGGCTCGAGCCAGCGCCTCTGATCGAGTCGAGCGACGGCACGGAGGCCTGTGCTGCGGCAGCCATCGGTGGTGGCTGCGGCGCGGCCTGCGGCGGAATCGGCTGCTGTGGCGGAAGACCGGCCTGCGGCGGTATGGGTTGCTGCGGTGGCGGAACCGGTTGCTGCGGTGGAATCTGTTGCCCGGGGGGCTGTTGCGGCGGCGGAGCCGGCTGCTGAGGTGGAATAGGTTGCCCAGGCGGCTGCGGCGCGCCCGGTTGAGCGGCACCACGACGTCCTCCGGGACGCGGTCTGAGTAGCGTCTTGTCTTCGGCTTCGTCAGGGAAATCGTCGTCGGTCACGGCATTATTCCTTGATGGCCCAGAACTCCATCTGCAGTCCCGGGAACTCCCCGGCTACGTGAATCGCGAGTCCGCCGGACTCGACCAGTTGGGCCCAAAGCTCGTTGCTGCGATCGAGCTGAAAGTAGGCGAACCCGGAGTGGTAGGGAATCTGGCGTGGCGCAACCGGCAGCGGTGTAATCTGAATTCCCGGCAACGAAAGATTTACGAGTTCCCGGATCTTCTCCACCGAACCGATCTTGATGTGCATCGGGAACTGCGATCGGAGTGCTTCCGCCGGCACGTCCGCGTTGACCGCGAGAATGAAGGTGGCCGAGGTCAGGAGGTTCCTGTCCCCGACTGTTGCGACACTGATGCCGTACTGCTTCGCCTTGAGCGGAATCGCCGTGGCGGTCGTCTCGAGCACGGCACTCAAGGACTCACGGATCGCACCTATCACAGGTTCGAACGACGCCCGAAGATCGTCATGCGTGTAGGCCGGAAACTCCGCCGAGCGCTTGCTGGCGTGCGTGAACGTAGCAAGCTCGCCCGCGGCCATCAGGCAGCAGCGATACAAATCCTCGGGGTGCAGATTGCCCTCGGCCGCCAAATGCTGCATGAGCGGCTGGAGTCGATTGACTACCTGAAGCAGCAAGAAGTCCGCAATCTCCGCCGCACCGCCGCGTCCGGTCGCCGACACACGTGCCGACAGCGCCTCGCCGCGCTGATGCAGCATACCGAGGAACTCGTTCGTAAATGCGTCCAGCACACCTGCAGCCTTTACATTGCAAACGCTGGGGATGAACGAGTCCTGAAGCACGACGTGCTTGTCCACTTTCGCCTCGACGATATGCGCGAGCGGAATCGTGACATAGCCGCTGTGATCCTCCGAACCCAGAAGCAGGCGCGTCTTGAGCCCGCCGACCTGCATCGGCGCGGCAGCCGAGGAACTGGAACTCACATCGCGGACCTCGAGTTCCATGCATTCGTAACGGGCCAGTACGTCGCCCGACCCCGCAAGATCGATCTCCTGCGATTCGGCCTGTTGCACCGGCAATCCGAGGAGCACGATCTGATCGCGAATCTTCTCGTCGATCTCGACAGGGTCGGGAAGCGGATCGTCGTCCGGCATGCTGAACGGTGTGCCGTCCGGAAATACGCCTTGAGCAGCGCTGATACCGAGCTTGCCGAGCCGCAACAGATCTCGATCGATCCGGAGCTCGGAGAAACCCCAGCCGTGGCCGCGGAGCGCCGCGCTGCGCAAATGCAGGAGACGCTCCAGATAACGATCGTGCTGCTGAAAGTGCTGTGGCCTTAAGAAAAGACCCTCCGACCAGACAACCTTGCTTCTATGTGACATCGATCAGAACTCCGCCGGTGCCATCAGTTATCAACCGTAACGCTGATCGCCAATTGCTCGGCCCTTATGACGACACTGCCGCGCTTCATAGGGTCGCGACTCGCCCGGTGTCAGCATGATCGGCTGCACGCCGAGCAGATCGCCGCCCAGAGCCGACTGCGGATCGTCCGTCAGGGCGAAATATTCCGCGGCATTGAACGACTCCACGGCGCTGAGTTCGTAAATGCGAATCATCAACGGTGAGGGCCTTCCCGACGAATCCGGATTGACGGACTCTGAAACCGTGATGCTGCCTCGTATCTCTACGTCTTCGGGCGGTCCGCCCGATGCGCAGCCGGCAGTCAATGCAAACGCAACAAAGACACCGAGCACTACGACTCTGCTCGCCATTCTCCTCATATTCCCCTCCAGCCGCTCACGGCAACCGATTGTCGATTCGTATTTTTTTTCTTCGACCGACGAGGCACTCGGGCCCCTTCTTCCGGCCGTACTAGTTTCTACCTGTTATCCGACTCATCTGCCGCTCGTAGGCAGCCGCGAATTCCTCGCCGAACATTTCGCGGAAATTGTCATCGCTGTCTCGCGTTATGCGGCCGAACATCTCACAGTACAGGTCCCAGTAGCGAACTTTATTCGCCATGTTCATCAGGCCACCGCGTTTGACGCCGCCTGAGAAGCGTTCCTCCAGCACCTGCGGCGAGAACTGCTCGAGCATGTGCTCAAATGCAGCCCGCATCCCGGCGATCATCGCCATTTGATGCGCCTTGATATCGTTGAAACCTTCCGCGAATGCGTCGGACGCCTGCAGATAGCTCGTGCTCACGCCGCCGAACAGGTTGTTCATCGCTTCCTGTGCCGTCGGCGAAAACTTCAGCGGGTTGTTCGACACGGGTTTCAGGCTGGTCAGTTCCAGCCTGAACTGGCTCTTGATTTCGGCTCTCGACCGCAAAACGTCCATCATTCCCTGGACGATCAGCATCATGAGTTCGTCGCTGACGGCCGTACCGCCGGCCGCGGGAGGCGGCGCACCGGGCGCCATCGTCGGCACACGCGCGGTTCCGCCCGCCGGTTGATCCGGCACGGGCGGGGGCACGGCTATCGGCTCGGGTGGTAGCTGCGCCCCGGGCATCTCGGTCAAATCCCAGTTCTCCGGAATACCGCCACCACCTGCCGGCGCACTTGGCCCCGGCGGGGCGAAATAGTCGGACGTAGCCGGTGAATTGTCGGGATAGGATACTGGCGGTGCCGCGGGCGCCGGAGGAGCGTCGCCGAGCATCTCCAGCGGATCGACGGGGCCGATCGTCGAGGCACCGGTATTCGGCGCCGCCGTCGGCGAAGTCGGCGCTGTTATCGAACCTGTCGGCGACGTTATCAAAGGATCGACCGGAGCCTGTGCCGGCCCCGGCACGGCGCCGATGTCGTCAACAATGCTCGCGTAAATCTCGTAGTCGCCGATCTGGATGCGGTCGCCGTTGCGGATGATGACCGGATCGTTACCAGAGCCGACGGGATCCGGCTGACCGTTGATGAACACGCCGTTGACGCTGACGTCCTCCAACGAATACATCGAGTTCATGAATCGAATGATGGCGTGCCGGCTGGATACGTAGCGCTCGGGATCGGGTAGCACCCAGTCGTTGGTCGCCGCACGGCCGATCGTGCCGCCCCCTTCACCGAAGACTCGGCTCGCGTTCGGTCCGAGAGCCGGCGCGTTCGGGCTGGTGACTTGTAAGGCTAGATACATGCTCTCATTCTGACGCGCAATCAGCCGCCGATCAAAACTGTGGGACAACCAGCGACGATCATGCCGCCGTGGGCGCAGTTATCGAGCATACGCGCTGCTGGCAGGTTCATGATCATGACGGTGGCGGAGCCCTTGGCAATCACGTCGGGGGGGCCTACGCACGTCGCCATGTCCGTGGCGCGGGCCGCCGGCAGCATGCCGATCAACACTGTCACCGCGCCCGGCGGCAATATCGGACCGCCCACGTGCGGCACCACTCCCGTGACCATGGGGCAAACGTGCATATCAGTGATTCGAGCTGCCGGCATCATCGTTAGTGATCCTTCCCGGATGATCCGGGTAGCGCAACCATCGCCAAACCGGCGTCAATGAGTTCTCGGCTGGTGGACGGCGCTGTATCCGGATCAGCGTAAATGAGCTCGGTCAGGCCGGCCGCGATCGCGACGGCCGTTAGATGCTGCGGAGGCGGCACTTCGGCCTGATCGACGGGACCCAGACTTCCGCCGCTGAAGCCGACTGCCGCTGCCAGCCAGGCAATGGGGCCTGCGAAATCGAATTGGTCAGCCATATCCATTGCCTGACGCCGCAATTCGTCGCTCGGGCTCGACAGCCATTGCCGAACGATGTGCACGCACTGTTTGTCCTCGTCCGACAGCGCCGCCCCCGCCCTGGTCTCGATGCACTTGTCAGCCCATATGATTGCGTACTGCCGCGGCAGCGTTCGCGCCAGGGTTAGGAACGCGTCGTGAAACAGCTTTTCGTCGCAGAGGCGGTGCAGATAAGACAGCGTGTTGTTGCAGTCGTCCATAAGTGCAAGCGCATCGTCCGACAGCGCGATGTCGGAGATGACTTCAGATGGTTTGCGCCGTGAATCGGCGCCGAGATCGAGTGTAGACATATCCCTGAGCTCCCTTAGCCGATCATCGTGATGCTGCCCTTGAGCTTCGCCATCCCTCCGGCCTTGAGGTCGAGAATTCCACTGCCTTCAACCGTTGTCATGGCACCCTTTACTTCTGCCTGCGCCTGGCCTTCGGCCTTGAACGCCGCCTGGGCCTTGAGCGTGACGTTGACCCCGTCAATCGTAATGTTAATTCCCTTGATATCGATAGTGCCGCTCGCATCCATCGTAAGCTCGGATTGGCCAACCGTGACTCTGAACTCTTCGCCGGCCTCGATATCAATCTTCCTGGCGACATAGACCTTTTGCTCGCCACTTTCCACTTGTATTTCGTGGTCTCCGCTTTCAATGGTCAGCGTGTCATTGCCTTCATTGAGCGTCACAGTGCGATCGTTCAAGATGGTGATCTTCTGATTTCCTTCACCACCGGACTTGGGCTCGGCACCGACCTCCAGCTCGTCGTTGTTCTTGACTACACGCTTCATGTCTCGCTCGGCGTGCAAAAAGACCTCTTCTCTGTCGAATTTGTCTTCGAAGCGGAGTTCGTTGAAAGTCGACTGATAACCGTCCGGCGAACTTCGAGTCCGGAGACCGGACTGAGTCATGTTGGCAGGCAATTCCCAAGGCGGCTTATTGTTATCGTTGTAGACGCTGCCGACGATGATTGGCTGGTCCGGATCGCCCTCGAGGAAATCGACGATGACTTCATGACCGATCCGAGGAATTGCGATCATGCCGAAATTCTGCCCCGCCAGGGCTGTCGATTCGCAGGACTATGGCTTTGACCTTGTCACTTTTACGAAAATTATTCAGGTCTTCAAGTATTGCCTCGGCTGAAACGATTATCCGTCACCTGGAAAAA
>CALZMR010000207.1:5715-6915 GCA_945788575.1 uncultured Woeseiaceae bacterium | reverse complement strand
GAACCAACGTCGCATGTCATGAATGCAGAATTCAGAAAGTTCTGTTCCGTCACGTGGTCGACACTCGCCAGTCCTCTGCCGCGGTCGCAAAAAACATGGATCGTCGGAGATTCTTGAGAAGTTCGCTGGCTGCCGCCGTAGGGGCCGCTGTCCCGCAATTGCCGGCCTGGGGCTCGCTCGCAGCCGCTCAGGCGCTGCCTGCCGAGATCGCGGCTGTGGGTGGCGATGGCGAGGCGCTGTCGTTGCTGCGCGCGGAAGTCGACGAACTCGCTCAGGCTCTGCGCGGCAATCTGCTGCTGCCCGGCGCTGAGGGATACGACATGGCACGCCGCGTCCTGAACTCCGGCATCGACCGGCACCCGGCGCTTGTCGTACAGCCCTCCGGCGTTGCTGATATCCAGGACGCCGTTCGGTTTGCCAACGACCATCAGCTTCTGCTGGCCGTGAAGTGCGGTGGCCACTCTTTCGCAGGGAAGTCCACGTGCGACGGCGGATTGCAGATCGACCTTTCCACGTTCCGGCATGCTCGAGTCGATCCATCGACGCGCACCGCCCATGTGGCTGGCGGCAGCCTGCTCGGTGAACTCGACCGTGAGGCCATGGCATACGGAATGGTGACGACCGCGGGCACTGTCTCGCATACCGGTGTCGGCGGGCTCACCCTGGGCGGCGGCTTCGGTCGGCTCGCCCGCAAGTACGGGCTCTCGCTGGACAACGTGCACGCTGTCGACGTCGTGACAGCCGACGGCTCGGTGCGGTATGCGAACGCCGAGGAGAACGAAGACTTGTATTGGGGCGTACGTGGCGGAGGCGGCAACTTCGGTGTCGTTACAAACTTCGAGTTCGGACTGCACCCCGCACGGCGGCAGGTCATCGGGGGCGAATATATGTTCCCGCTAAGCCGCGCCAGAGATGTACTGTCGTTCTATGCTGACTTCGTCGTCGAGGCGCCAGACGATGTGTATTGCGATCCGATCATCATGGCGCCGATGGGCGGCGGCGATGGCTTCGCAGGTCTGCACGTTTGCTATTCGGGTCCGGAAGATGGTGCTCGGCGGGCGCTCGCACCCATCGACAGGCTTGGCGAGCCGCTGGCCAACACCGTCCGTTCCATCGACTACGTTGCTATCCAGTCTGTCTTCGACAATACGGATCCACGAAACGAAGGTCAGTATGTCAAAGGCGGATTCATCAACGAGT
>CALZMR010000207.1:0-5678 GCA_945788575.1 uncultured Woeseiaceae bacterium | reverse complement strand
GTTCGAACCACATCCCGAGCGTTCCGTACAGATCTACATGCAGCACTCCGGCGGTGCGATCGGCCGGGTTGCTGCAGATGAGACGGCATTCGCGCACCGGAGATCGATTGCCAACCTACTGATCTTCGTCAGCTGGCCGCTCGACATCGACGGGCAGCCGCATATTGACTACATACGCTCGTATTTCGATTCATTCGAGAAATATACCGACGGTTGGTACACCAACGAGGTTTCGAACGAGCCGCAACGTGTCGTCAATAGCAACTATCAAGGGAATCTAGAACGACTCGTTGCCGTCAAGAATCGGTACGATCCGGGCAACCTATTCCGGCTCAACGCCAACATACCGCCGACCGCCTAGCACCGTCGGTCCTCGGGCCGCGTTGATACGTCAGCGGTAGCGGTCGTTCAGTCCGACGCCGGACCGGATCATCGGCAGGACCTTTTCGATCCTGCGAGCCTTGGTGTCATCCTGTTTCGCGCTGGCGACATACTCCGCGTACTCGCGTTGGAGTCCCGGCCGCAGCCCGCGAAATGCCGCCGTCGCGCCCCTGGTGCGTCGAAGTGCGTCTTTAAGTTCATCGGGAACGGCTAGCGGCTTCGAGCGATCTGCCTTGATCTCGCGCCCATCCTCGAGATTCGCGATCGACTGTTTGACGTAGCGCTTGATGACGGCTGCCTCGATGTCCTTCGGCGTCGTCATTCGCCACTGTCTGAGCGCGCGTGTCTTGCCTTCCTGGGCGTTGATCAGCACGCCGGCGTCGTCCGCCAGCAGGGCGCCCTGGTGGAACCAGAGCCCGAAGTAGGAATTGAAGGCGCCAATCCCCACGACGTTCTTGCCCTTGTGCGTGTAGCAGGGGCCGCCCCACTTGACCTCTTCTGTTAGTCCGGTGGATAAGAGAATATCGCGCAGATGCTCGAGTTCCGGGCGCCAGGCCGGAGCGCCGCGGATGTATTCGTCGACGGTTCTTGCTCGTTTCATGATGCTGCCGTATTCGACGGTTCGTCTGGCAGCGATTCTAGTCTATTGCTTCGAATGACGCTTGTTGCGCTGGTAGCTCAGCGAGATGGGCGTGGAACGGAACTTCGGGCGCTTCGCCGGACGGCCGACGAAGTAACCCTGTGCCAGATCGACACCGAGTTCACCAAGCAATGCCAGCGACTCGGCATTCTGGACGTATTCGGCGATTGTCTGCATTCCGGCTTCTCGGCCAATCTCCGCGATCAGGCGAATCATCTTCTGATCCACTGGATTGTTGAGAATGTCCTCTACGAATGCACCATCGATTTTTATGAAGTCGAAGTGCAGCTTCTGCAGGTAGCTGAACGAACTGTAGCCTGTGCCGAAGTCGTCCAGAGCGAGGTGGCAGCCGAACTCGCGCAGCGCACAAATTTGTTTCTCGACATGCGCGGGGCGGCGAACCGCCAGACTCTCTGTGATCTCGAAAACGATGCGCGTCGGATCCACACCGAATTCGGCAAACGTCTCTTCGACGTAAGCGGCGAGATTGTCGGCTTCAAATGCATTCGCCGACAGGTTTATTGCGAGACGAATCTGCGGTGTCTTCTTTTTGTACACCGCGTATGCGGCAGACGCGTGGCGGATCATCCATAGATCGATTTCGGACAGTAATCCGAAGCGGATCGCGGAGGGCAGAAATGCGTCGGGCTTAATCAGGCGTCCCCGATCGTCGCGCAGCCGAATGAGTACCTCGTGATGCGTGGTCTCGCCGGTGTCGATTCGATTGATTGGCTGGAAGTGTAGCTCGAACTCGTCGTTATCGATGGCGCGCCGTAATACGCTCATCCAGCCGGCGTCGGCCGTAGCGAGCGCGGATTTTTCGTGCGCCGTCTCGAATACCGCTATGCGGTTGCGGCCGGCGAGCTTGGCTTCCCGGCAGGCGATGTCGGCCTGAGCGACGAGCTCGTCATGGTCGAGATTCTCTCCGTCGATCAGCGCGATGCCGATGCTGCAGTGGACATGGAAGATTCTTTCGTTCTCGATATGGGTGAGTTGCCGCATATTCGCCAGAATATCTTCGGCCGCAACACGGGCTTCATCTTCGTCAGCATCGTGGATGAGGACGATGAACTCGTCTCCGCCGAAGCGTGCGACGGTCCCGCTCGTTTTCACGCTGCGCTCGAGTTCGACGGCCACGCGGCGGATCATGCGATCGCCTGCAGGATGGCCACAACTGTCGTTGATGTACTTGAAGCGGTCGAGGTCGATGAACAGGAGTGCGCTCGCCTGTCGTGAGTCTGCCTGGGAAGAGAGCGTCGACTTGAATTCCTCGAAGAAGCGTCTCCGGTTGAACAAGCCTGTCAGATTGTCATGGTTGGCAAGCTCGAGAAGCTTGTCATTACGTTCGCTGATCGCGGTCGTCGTGCTTTCCAGAGCTTCGACGATCTCAGCAATCTCGCGATGCCGCGCCGGCTCGAATGACACATCGAGATTGCCGTCGGCAAGTTCGCGCAGCGGTTGCTGGAGTTCGCCAAACGACGACAAAGCGTGCTGCAACGCACGCCGGCCGAACATTGCGAACGTGATTAGGAGAATGAGCAGGAACAGGACCGCTGTTTTGATGTTGCTCAACAGTTGGTTGTGAAACATCAGGTAGTCGAGGTGAATTCCTACGAAGCCGATGAGTTCGGTCGACGCCAGCACTTCATCGGTGGCCGGGTCGAAGCCGAAAAGCCCATCATCGGCGAAGGATTCCGTCCAGATTGGTGCGATGATCTCGAAGCGCCGCGGGTCGAGGACGCGGCTCTTCAACAGATAGGGCTCCGACATGCCTATGAGGTCGGTAGCGTCCGAAACGTCGCTGTCCGTGAGCGCCGCCACCTGACCACCGTCCCCGTCATTTCGGACTGAGAATAATGGCTGTCCGTCGGAACCGAAGTAGCTGACACGGTCGATTTCCGGATACCTCGAGACGAAGCTCTCGAGCCGAATCAGCGCTTCCTCATCGTCCGCCAGATAGAGCGGCGAGCCGAGTTCGTTGAGTTCCTGGGTCCACTGCAACGCCCAGCGACTGTAGCTGTCCTTGAGAACCCACTGTCCACCCCAATAGAGTGCGGCCACGGCCAGGGCGCCCACCACAGCGGCGCTCAAGACCTGAATCGAGAGGATCTCGTCGACGAGCCGTCGTTTGCCTTGGCGACGATCGCGTATCGCTCGCTCGACACGACGGACGAACGGCTCCAGTGTCATTAAGTGGCGCATGATTCAGTCATCGTCAGAACGCGACGCCGTCCGTCTCTGCCCGTCGGGTTCCCCGAGCGCTATGCGGGCCTCGCTCAGGGGCGTAATCGGAGGGACGCCGTCTATCCGGCCCGCTTCGATTTCACGAATGATCTGTACGATCGTCTTCGCGATGTCTTCGGCGACAGCCGACACGCTGATCGTCGCCCCCATCGCCAGCAGCGGCTCATGGGTAACGGCCACCGGGACACGCCGCTGGTTGGCCTGCTCTAATATCGCTGTAAGGGATCGCGCGCTCAGAACGCGGTTATCCGGAAACAGCCAGAAGCCGTCGATGTCGCGGACCATGCGCCGAAAGTGATAGAGGGCCTCCTGGTCCGAGCCGACCACTCGAATTTCAAGGCGTATATCGTGCCGCTCCGCTGCAAAAAGCGCCTCGTCGATCAGGTCATCGTGCCCTTCGCCAATAATGGCGCCAATGGATGCGAGGTTCGGATCATGCTCTTTCCAGGCAGCGAGATGCGCGACGAGGGGGGCGAGCGGAGACACGCCACGGCTGTTCTCCGACAGCAGTTCATGTTCCTGATAGTTGAAGACCTGGCTGAAGATCACCGGCGTATCGGACATTGCAAGCGATGAGCGCGCGGCACGAAGCCCGATCGCGACCACGACGCCTGCGTCCGAGTCGTTAATCAATCGAAATGCCGATACGGGCGGCTGGCTGCGATCACTCAAATCGTAGATCGCAAATTCGTCGAGCATCGACGAGAGTTCGCGAGCGATGGCCTCATAGGCTGGCTGCCGACTGGAGAGCGCAATGGCGACGACTGGCGGCTCGGGCAGAGGATCGGGTGTGATTTCGACTATCTGTGGATCGGCAGGTGCCGGGATAATCGGTATCTCTGGCTCTCGCGGTTCTTCGACTACCGGCTCCGCGACCACCGGTGCCTCTGTCGGCGCTTCATTCAGCAGCGAGCAGGCACTCAACAGGCACACGAAGGACAGGCCCAAGACGCCTGAAATCGCACGGGAAATACGGGGGATTGCCTGCATCCAAGACTTGTATATGAATCGGCGTAATAGTTCTGTGGACCCGTTCCTGTTTTGGCCTGATGCTTGTTATGTCAAAGCCAGACTGCCCTATATGGTTCAATCGGTCGCGATCGGCCTGCGACGGCAGCAATCGCCGCAAACGGTGATTGCCGATTGATCTTTAGAACAAGTGTTTCGACGGCAGTGACGTTGCCTTATCCTGAGGGGAGGTAACTGGATGAACGCGCTTCGCGCGTTTGTCGCTGGGCTTTGCCCGGCTCGGTACGAACCAGGTGTCTCTCCCAGTTACCCCGACCAATAAAAAAGCCGGCCCCGCCTCTTGCGAGGGGCCGGCTTTTTTATTGGTCGGGGTAACTGGATTCGAACCAGCGACTTCTACCTCCCGAAGATAGCGCTCTACCAGGCTGAGCTATACCCCGATGGCCGGATGGCCGGCGGGTCTCAGGAGCGTCGTTCGACCGCGAATTCCGCGATCGCGATGAGGGCCTTTTTGTGGTCCGAGTCGGGAACGTCGGACAAGGCGCGAATCGCCAGATCGGCGGCTTCCTGAGCGCGCGCCGCAGTGTACTGGAGGGCACCGGTGGATTCAATGACCGATTGGATGTCCTCGAGACGGTCGAGCCCGCCCTCGATAATTGCACGTTGGATCATCTCCCTGTCACCGGCCGCCGCTTTCTGCATGGCGTAGATCAGCGGCAGGGTCGGCTTGCCCTCGGCCAGATCGTCGCCCAGATTCTTGCCGAGTTCCTCCGCCGAGGCCTCGAAATCGAGAGCGTCATCGACGAGCTGGAACGCCGTACCGAGATGCTGGCCGTAGGCAACCATCGCTGCCTCGTCGCTCGAGGAGCGGCCGGCGAGAACAGCCGAAATCTGTGCCCCGGCCTCGAACAAGCGTGCGGTCTTTCGATAAATGACATCGCGATAGGATTCTTCGGTGACGTCCGGGTCATGCACGTTCATCAGTTGCATAACCTCGCCGGCCGCGATGGTATTCGTCGCGTCGGCGAGGATCTGCATCACCCGCATGCTATCGATGTCGACCATCATCTGGAATGCGCGGGAATACAGGAAATCGCCGACCAGCACGCTTGCCTGATTGCCGAAAACAGTATTGGCGGAGTCTCGTCCGCGGCGTCGTTCGGAAGAGTCGACGACATCGTCGTGTAAGAGGGTTGCCGTGTGGATGAACTCGATGATCGCGGCTGCCCGAAAGTGTTGCTCTCCCTCGTAGCCGTATGCGCGTGAGGCAAGGAGGACGATCATCGGCCGCAAGCGCTTGCCGCCGCTCATGACGATGTACTCTGCGACCTGAGAGACGAGGGCCACGTCGCTGGCAAGACTCTTGGAGATCATGCGATCCACTGCCGCCATTTCGGCGCGCACGAGTTCGACGACGTCGTCGAATTCAGGCTTGTCGCTGGGT
>CALZMR010000206.1 GCA_945788575.1 uncultured Woeseiaceae bacterium | reverse complement strand
CGGGCGGTCTCAAGAGGGTGCATATTTACCCTAAGTGTCCGGTCTTCCGCAAAAAAGTCCGCGACCGGTTGGCCTCACCATGCATCATCTCTAAAATGTCTCGCCCTCTGGCAGAGCCCAATCCCACCTCGGAGTCGCGAATGAGCGTCGCAGAACAATTTCAAAAACTCGAGGCGCACGCGAGTCGACTGATCATAGGTCAGGCGCATCTGATCAACCGCATGCTGATCGCGCTGCTCTGCGACGGGCACCTGCTCGTGGAGGGCGCGCCCGGCCTCGCCAAGACCCGAGCCATCAAGGTGCTCGCCGAGAGCGTCGAGGGCGATTTTCATCGCCTGCAGTTCACGCCCGACCTGCTGCCGGCCGACCTCACCGGTACCGATATCTATCGTCCGCAGGAGGGCACGTTCGAGTTCCGCAAGGGGCCGCTGTTTCATAACTTGATCCTCGCTGACGAGATCAATCGCGCGCCGGCCAAGGTCCAGTCCGCGCTGCTCGAGGCGATGGAGGAGCGCCAGATCTCCGTCGGTGCGCATACCTACCCGCTCGAAGGCTTGTTCATGGTCATGGCGACCCAGAATCCGATCGAGCAGGAGGGCACGTACCCGCTGCCCGAGGCGCAGCTCGACCGATTCCTGCTGCACGTCGAAGTGGGCTACCCGACGCCAGAGGACGAACGGCGAATCCTCGTCCTGAATCGTGACGAGGCGAAATCCGCCGAGCGCGACGCCTTCCAGCCGCCGGAACTGTTATCCGCCGAATCGATCTTCGAAGCGCGCCAGGACATCCTACGGCTGCATCTCGCCGACGAACTCGAGCAGTACATCGTCAACGTCGTCACCAGCACTCGCAACGCCGGTGCCGTCGACGAATCGCTCGAAGGCCAGATTCTCTACGGCGCAAGCCCCAGAGCCAGCATGGGCATCGACCGCGCGGCACGCGCGCATGCATGGCTGTCCGGCCGTGACTTCGTCGGTCCGGAAGACATCCAGGCGGTCGCTTCCGACGTCTTGCGCCATCGGCTCGTGCTCAGCTTCGAGGCGGAGGCCGACGGCGTCGACGCGAACTCGGTCATCGAGCGGCTGCTCGATGGAGTCGGGGTGCCGTGACCGTCCACCTCGATCACGTACCCGAGGACGCTTCACCGGTCAGCGTCACCCAGTCAGGGCTGATTCGGCTGAACGGCCCGGCGCGCGCGATCGCGCTCGACGTTCTGCGGGTCAATTCCCTGCAGACCGGTGCCTATGTTTCACACTTCCGCGGCCGCGGCATGGAGTTCGACGAGTCTCGCCCGTACCAGCCCGGAGACGACCCGCGCTCTATCGATTGGCGCGTGACGGCACGCTCCACGACCGCGTACACCAAGCTGTTCCGCGAGGAGCGCGAGCGGCCGGTGCTGGTCATGGTCGATCTGCGCGCGAATATGCACTTCGCGACCCGCGGCTGTTTCAAGTCGGTCAATGCGAGCCGCGCCGCGGCGCTGCTGTCCTGGGCCGCGCACCACCGGGGCGACCGCCTGGGCGGACTTATTTTCGGCAACAACGTGCACCGCGAGCTCAAGCCGCGGCTCGGGCGCCGTGCGGCGCTGCGCTTCGTGCACGCGCTCGCCGAGCATCCCGACTGGCAGACTCGCAACGCGCCCGATGACGGAGAGGCGCCGTTGACCATGGCCTTGTCAGCGCTTCGTCGCGTCGCGCGGCCCGGCAGTCTGGTCGTCGTTCTCAGCGATTTTCAGGGTCTGTCGCGGGCCGGTAAGTCGTACCTGTCGAGCGTCGCGCGGCACAATGAGGTGCTGGCGATCAGGCTCCACGATCCGTTCGAGCGCGAGTTACCGCCACCGGGGCGATATCGCCTCGTCGACGATGAACACGAACTCGCAATCGATACCGAGACTGCGGCGGTGAGGCGCGACTATCGCGATGCATTCGACGCAGAGGCCAGTGAATTCGACGCGTTCTGTCAGCGTTACGGTATTCACCGCATGCCGCTGTCGACAGCGGACGATCCGGTCGAGGCGCTGCAGACCGCGCTCGGACGACGGACGCACTAGGAAAGATACTGCGAATGAACCCGACCGAGCTAAGCCTGCGAGATCTGCACCTGCCGGAGCCGGTTGGCTGGTGGCCGCTCGCGCCGGGCTGGTGGCTGCTGGCGGGCCTCGCGTTGCTCGGCGGCGTTTGGCTCACGATCGTGTATTTCCGGCACCGCGCATTTACGGCGGCTCGACGGCACGCGCTGCGTAAGCTCGAAAGCTATTCCAGCGCGTACGTGGGTCATGGCAGCGCGGTAGAACTCGGTAAACAGGTCTCCGAACTCGTGCGCCGGACGATGCTCGCGTATGCGCCGCGCGCGGAGGTGGCCGGATTGACGGGCGAGGCCTGGCTCGAATGGCTCGATCGCGACCTCGACCGGTCACATTTTGCTAACGGCGATGGCCGCGCGCTCATCGAATGGCCATACCAGGGCGCGGACCTGACCGTCGATCGGTCCGATGTCGGCGCGTTCGTCGACGCCGTCAGGCTCAGACTCCAGACTCCGGTGAGGCGCTGATGCTGTCGTTCGCATGGCCCTGGGCGTTCGTTGCGCTGCCACTGCCGTTCCTCGCATGGCGGTTACTGCCAGAGGCAACGACTCTGCAGGAAGCCGGGCTGCGGGTGCCGGCGCTCAGCCGCTATTCGATACTCACCGGCCGCGCCGAGACCGAGCAGCTCCTGAACTGGCGCTTGTGGGTAGCGGCACTGGCGTGGATTCTGCTGGTCACCGCCGCGGCGAGGCCCGAATACATCGGCGAGGAACTGGACGTGCCCGTGTCGGGGCGCAATCTCATGCTCGCCGTCGATCTTTCGGGCAGCATGGACCAGAAGGACTTCGAACTCGGCGCGACGCGTGTCGACAGGCTTACCGCGACCAAAGCCGTCGCCAGCGATTTCATCAATCGACGCGAAGGCGACCGGATCGGTCTCATCCTCTTCGGCGAGCGCGCGTATCTTCAGGTGCCGTTGACGCTGGATCGCACCACTGTGACGACCCTGCTCATGGAGGCCTTCATCGGCCTTGCTGGCGAGAAGACCGCGATCGGTGACGCGATAACGCTGGCTGTTAAGCGCATCCACGAACAGGAACAGGACGGTGGTGAGCAAGTGCTGATTTTGCTGACCGACGGCGCAAATACCGCTGGCGAGGTCGAGCCGATCAAGGCCGCCGAACTCGCTCGCCAGGTGGGCCTGAGGGTCTACACGATCGGTATCGGCGCGGAGCAGCTCGAGGTGTCGTCGCTGGTTGGCGGCCGCCGCCGGATCAACCCTTCGGCGGATCTCGACGAGGCGACGCTCACGCAAATAGCGGAAATCACCGGTGGCCGTTACTTCCGGGCGCGCGATACTGCCGGCTTGCAGGATATCTACCGGCTCGTCGACGAACTCGAGCCGGTCGAGGAGCCCGAGGCGGGTTTCCGGCCGGTGCGTTCCCTGTTTTTCGTGCCGCTCGCCGGGGCGTACGCGCTGGCTGTTCTGATGTGTCTCGCGAGCCTTGCGAGGATCCTGGTGCGGCGGCGCGCCGCCGCTCTCGTGGTGCAGGCCGATGCCGGCTGAGTTCCTTTTCCTAAGGCCCGAGTGGCTGTTCGCGATTCCCGTGGTATTGGTTATTGCCCTGCTTTTCGCGTGGCGGCGTTTCGGTCGCGGCCACTGGGAGTCGGTCGTCGACCCGGAACTCGCGCCGCACGTGCTGTCCGTTTCGCAGGCGAAACGCCGCGATGGCCGGTGGTTGCTGTTTGCACTGACCGGAGTCCTTGGCATTCTCGCGCTGGCCGGGCCGGCCTGGGAGCGCATCGAGCAGCCGTTGTTCCGGTCCGACCAGTCGCTGGTCGTTGCCCTGGATTTGTCACGATCGATGGACGCCCAGGACGTCAGCCCGAGCCGGCTTGCCCGCGCACGACTCAAGATTCTCGATCTGCTCGAGCGGCGGGACGGTGGTCAAACAGCGCTGGTCGTGTACTCAGCCAATGCGTTCACGGTAACGCCGCTGACGACGGATACGGACACGGTTGCCGCGCTCGTCAACAGCCTCAGCACCGACATCATGCCGAGCCGGGGCAGCTACCCGTTCGCAGCAATCAACAAAGGCCGGCAACTGCTCGAACAGGCGTCGGTCAGTGCCGGTGAGATTCTCCTGATTACGGATGGCGGTTCGTCGCCCGCGGCGGAGCGTGTGGCGCGCGAACTCCGCGGCACCGGTTTCTCGCTTTCGATTCTCGGCGTCGGAACTCAGGAGGGTGCGCCGATTCCCAGGTCGACCGGCGGCTTCGTTACCGATCAGTCGGGCCGTATCGCCGTGCCGAGGCTCGAGGAAAACGGGCTGCGCGATCTTGCCGCGGCCGGCGGCGGACGCTACGCGACGCTGACCGCGGACAGCAGCGATCTCGACTATCTGCTTTCCGGTGAAGTCACTGTGGGTCGTGCCGGCGACGATTCGCAGGTCACCGATCAGTGGCTCGAGGAAGGCCCGTGGCTGGTGCTGCTGATGCTGCCGCTTGCGGCGCTCGCGTTTCGGCGCGGCTGGGCGCTGATACTGATCGTCGCGATCCTGCCTGTGGCGCCCAGCGCCGAAGCTTTCGAGTGGAGCGATCTCTGGCAAAACCGGAATCAGCAGGCCGAGCGATTGCTCGAGGAGGGTGACGCCGCTGCCGCTGCCGAATTGTTCGAGGACAGCGAGTGGCAGGCCGTCTCACGCTACCGGGTCGGCGACTATGCCGGCAGCGCCGCGCAATTCGCCGAGCACGGCGATGCCCGCAATCTCTATAACCTGGGCAATGCGATGGCGATGCAGGGCGAACTCGAATCGGCGATCGATGCCTACGAACAGGTGCTCGAACTCGACCCTGGCGATGAGGACGCGGCGTATAACCGAGATCTTGTCGCCCAGGCGCTGGCGCGAGAGCAGCAACGACAGCAGGAAAACAACCAGCAGGAGAACTCGCAGTCGTCGGGCGGCGAAAGCCAGGAGTCGGACGGCGAGGGCGAGCAACAGCAGGAAGAGGGCAGCGACCAGGGTTCGCCGGGCGAGTCCGAGGAAAGTGAGTCCACTGATCGTGCCGAGGACGAGAGCGCCGAAGAGGCGCTCGAAGCGCTGCAGCAGGAGTTGGAACGCGCTGCTGAGCAAGCCGAACAGTCGGATCAGCTGTCGCCCGAGGAACTCGCCGAATTGCGCTACCAGCAGGCTGAGGAACAAGCGATGGAACAGTGGCTGCGCCGCATACCGAACGATCCGGGCGGCCTCTTGCGGCGCAAGTTCCGCTATCAGTATCAGCGGCTCGGCACGGATCAGGACGGCAACAGCCTATGGCCAGACAACGAGGCGCAGCCATGGTGAGCCGGACCGTTCTTATTATTCTGCTTGCCGGTCTGTTCATGGTGCCATTCGCCCACGCCGATGTGGTCGCCAGCGTGGACCGCGACCGGGTTGAGCAGAACGAGTCTTTTGTGCTCGAGATCGTCACCGATACCAATATCGACGCGACTCCGGACCTGTCAGGACTCGAGGCCGATTTCATGATCGGCCAGGCCAGCCGGCTCAGCAACACGCGCATCGAGTATGGCGAGATCCGCCGCAGCATGACCTCGATTCCGGTCGGCAACGAATCGAGCAATCCGGTCACGATCACGGTCAGCGAGCCGCGCGATGAGCCGCCCGGTGAGGCAGACGTGTTCGTCACGGCGGAAGTGAATTTCGGACGCACCTGGGTGCAGGCGCAGGTGCTGTACACGATACGGGTCTATCGCGCGGTCGCGACACGCCAGGGCGCACTGCGAGAGCCGCAGTTCTCCGGTGCGGAAGTGCTGATCGAGTTGGCAGGGGACGAACGCAGCTACGAGGCCATCCTCAATGACCGCGCCTACGCCGTGTCGGAGCGAACCTTCGCGATCTTCCCGCAGGAAAGCGGCGAGGTGACGATATCGCCGGCTCGCTTCGAGGCGCGGGTTCTCAGAGACGGCCGCATTTCCGGTCGAAGGGTGTTCGAGTCCGAGATGCAGACCATTGTCGTCGAGCCGATTCCGAATCCGCCCGAGGAATACCCGGACGCGATCTGGTTGCCGGCCCGCGATGTGACGCTCTCGCAGGAATGGTCGCGAGAGTTCGATGAGCTCACCGCGGGTGAGCCTGTTTCCCGCAACATCACGGTCAGTGCACTGGGTCAGCTCGAAACGCAGATACCGGTCACCGAGCCGCCGAACACGCCGGGCATCAACGTGTACCCCGACCGTCCGGCGCTGAACCGACGTATCGAGGCGGATGGCATCGTCGGCATCCGTACCGATCAGTACGCCATGATCGGATCGCAGACGGGCGGCGTGACGCTGCCCGCGATCGAGTTGCCATGGTTCGATATCGACGATGAAGAATGGCGAGTGGCGGCGCTCGCGGAGCAGACGATCACCATACTGCCGGGTGCCGACGCGCCGGC
>CALZMR010000205.1 GCA_945788575.1 uncultured Woeseiaceae bacterium | reverse complement strand
TAATCGCTACGAGCCCGGCGAGCGCGCCGTTGAGTGCCATCGTCAGGTCGGCCTTGCCGAACCAGAAGCGCGACAATAGCAGCGCGAACACGAGACCGCCGGCTGCCGCCATGTTCGTGTTGACGAACACGAGCGCAACGGCGTTGGCCTCGCCGACGTCGGATACCTTGAGTTCCGAACCACCGTTGAAGCCGAACCAGCCGAGCCACAGGATCAGCGTGCCGAGCGCCGCGAGCGGCAGGTTGGCGCCTGGTATTGCATTCACCTGGCCGGCGGGACCGTATTTGCCCTTGCGTGGACCGAGGACGAGCACGCCAGCGAGCGCCGCGGCGGCGCCGCAAAGGTGGACGGTGCCCGATCCCGCGAAGTCGAAGTAGCCGAAGTTCGTGGTGAGGAAGCCACCGCCCCAGTTCCAGAAGCCCTGTATCGGATAGATAAAGGCGGTAAGGACGACCGCGAACATGAAGAACGACCAGAGTTTCATGCGCTCCGCAACGGCACCCGAGACGATCGACATCGCGGTCGCGACGAACACGACCTGGAAGAAGAAGTCGGAAAGGTCCGAGTAGTACAGGGCGTCGTCGGTACCCGCGGTCGCAAGGACTGCTTCGACCGTGTTGTCGCCCGAGCCGAGCAAACCGTCGCCGAACTGGATGAACAGGTTCGACGCGGCGTCCGGATACATAATCGTGTAGCCGCGGCACGGACGAGACCGGACTCGAGCATGGTGAAGCCGGCCGCCATCCACATGACGAACGCCCCCATGACGAGGAAATAGAAAGTATCGAGCGCATAGGCCAGTTCAGTGACCTGCGCCGAAATCTGTGTGACGTCTTCCATTAGTTAACCTCCCTTATGGAATCAGTGGTTAAACAGCTTCGGCACCGGTCTCACCGGTGCGAATTCGTATGGTCTGCTCGAGTTCGGTGACGAAGATCTTGCCATCACCGATCTTGCCCGTGCGGGCAGCATTGGTGATCCCCTCGATCACCTGCTCGGCGACGTCATCGTCGACCGCAAGCTCGATCTTGGCTTTTGGCGGGAAATCGACGACGTATTCCGCGCCTCGATAGAGTTCCGTGTGACCGCGCTGACGGCCGAAGCCCTTTACCTCGGTCACGGTGATGCCCTGGATGCCGATATCGGCAACCGCTTGACGAACGTCGTCGAGCTTGAAGGGCTTGATGATCGCAGTGATCATTTTCATGCTGTTCCCCTTACTTTTTACAAAGATGCGGGGCGGCTATCGCCGCCCCGCAAAGTGCCTTACAGAGCGAATGACTTGCCAATCGTGAACAAGATGGCTTCGTCGGACTCACCGGTGCCGCTGAGGTCGCTGTCGTTGAAGATCAGCGACACGCCGAGATCGATATCGGAGACGGTGGCGCCGTAGCCCAGCTCGAAGTAATCGCCGGAGAAGTCCTCGGAGAAACCGGCGTACTTGCCATAGAAGCCGTCCTGTTCGACGGTCAGCGCGTAGTAGACGTAGTCGAGCGTCGGTCCCGTGAAGTTCTCGTATTCACCGATCGACACTTCCACGGAGGCAATGCCGTAACTGCCGCCCAGGTTGATCTCCTGGTACGTATCGTCGAAATCGCCGGTGTAGTAATAGCCGGTGAAGCCGACGCTGTAACCGAACTCGTCGATCTCGCCGCCGTAGCCGAAGTAGCCGTCGACTTCGAGTCCGTCACCGACGTCCGCAGCCCAGGTACCGGCGTAGAAGCCGTTGCTCTCGTAATCGAGGCCGCCGCTGGCTGACGAATTCTTCTGCAGGATTCCCCGGAAGTAGTACTCGCTCGCGTAACCGACGTTGGCCGACCACTCGGCCTGCGCCAGCCCACTCATAAGCAACGTTGCCGTTGCGATGCCGAGTTTTGTGGTCATTTTCATTTTCGTGTGCTCCGTTTTAGCTGTGAAGGCCACAATGGCCGTCGTCGCAGCGCTTAGAGCAGCATCCGTGCCAGGATTACGAAAAGCTTATGAAAACAAACGCTTGACGAAGGGCGCATTTCAGCAGCGCACCATCGTGGTGCGTGGAATTCGGGCCCTTGCCCCGAAACGGACAGCCGCCCGCGAATCTATTCGCCGGGCCCGGAATTGCGACTGGCGTTTGCCAACCGGCTCAGGTATCAAGCTGGTATGAGAAACGAATCCATCGAAGACCTCGCCGGCCGCCTCGCTGACGCCGTCCCGAAGACGGTACGTTCCGTACGCGACGACCTCGAGGAGACATTCCGTTCGGTACTCCGTTCGGGCCTGGACAAACTCGATCTCGTCACGCGTGAGGAGTTCGAGGTTCAGGAAGCCGTGCTGGCAAGGACGCGCGAGAAGCTGGAAGCGCTCGAGAAACGGCTCGACGAACTCGAAACCTAGCTTGGTTTGGAAGTCACTGGGCGGCCCGATGCAGCGCTGAAGGCGGCCTCAGAATGTTCATGCACTCGCGCGTACACCGCGTTTTGATGGACAGGGGTCCGAATGCCGCGCAGCCCATGCTTGGGCGTGAGCCGCCTCGGCTGCCTTGTCTCGCTCTCGGCTGAGGACTTCTCGTAAGTTCGCTTGATTCGCCATGGAGGGCGGTGTGTGAGCGTTGCGATACTACTTAGCCGAGCTCAGATCGGCACGGCAGCCCCGCGTGTAACCATCGAAGTATTTCTCTCAGGCGGCCTGCCCGGGTTCTCGGTTGTCGGTATGGCCGAGACGGCCGTGCGCGAAAGCAAGGACCGGGTCCGCAGCGCATTGTTGAGTTCCGGTTTCCGGTTTCCACAGGAGCGCATTACCGTCAGCCTCGGTCCTGCCGACATGCGCAAGACTGGCGGACGCTTCGATCTGGCGATAGCGCTGGGCATTCTCGCTGCGAGCCGGCAGATCGATGCGGCGGCCACGCACTCCTATGAGTTCTACGGGGAACTCGCCCTCAATGGCGCGCTTCGGCCGATACCCGGCGTGCTCCCCGCAGCATTGCGTGCGACCGACGACGGCAGGCGCATCGTCGTACCTTCAGAAAACGCGGCCGAAGCTGCATTGGTCAGTCCCAACGTGCATCCGGCTGACTCGTTGCTCGAGGTTACTTCGCATTTGGTGGGCGAAGTCGATATCGCAGTGCGCCCTCGTACTCGTCCGAATGCCTGCGAGCAACCCGGCCCGGATATCGCCGAGGTTCGCGGCCAGTCCGGGCCCAAGCGTGCCCTGGAGGTCGCCGCTGCCGGAGGCCACAACCTGCTAATGGTCGGCCCACCTGGTACAGGCAAGAGCATGCTGGCGGCACGTTTGCCGGGCGTGCTGCCGCCGATGACGGAGCGCGAAGCCATCGAGACGGCCGCCATCGATTCAGTCCTTGGAAGAGAGCCGGATCTCGCTCGCTGGCGTTTTCGGCCCTTTCGATCGCCGCATCACACCGCGACGGCTGCGTCTCTCGTCGGCGGCGGCTCGGATCCGCGACCCGGCGAGATCTCGCGGGCCCACAACGGCGTACTGTTCCTCGATGAGCTGCCGGAATTCAGCCGCAACGTTCTCGAGGTTCTGCGCGAGCCGCTAGAGGCCGGCCGGATTACGATCTCACGCGCGAGCCGCCAGACTGATTTTCCGGCACGCTTCCAACTCGTCGCCGCCATGAATCCATGCCCCTGCGGGTACCTGGGCGACCCGGCCAGCAGCTGCGGATGCAGTGCCGAGCGCGTTGCCGGCTATCGAGCGAAAATCTCGGGTCCGTTGCTCGACCGTATCGATCTTCACGTTAACGTCGGGCGGCCGCCGCGCGAGCTTCTGCGCGGATCCGGGCCCGCCGGTGAGTCGAGCCAGGAGGTGCGTGGTCGCGTGGTCGCTGCCAGCCAGCGGCAGCTCGAACGGCAGGGTGCCGGAAACGCCAGGCTGTCAGGCGCCGAGCTGGAGGAGTACTGCGAGTTGGATACCCAGGGATGGGCGCTGCTCGACCGTGCGGCCGAGAAATTCGCGTTCTCGGTCCGAAGCTATCAGCGCGTGCTCAGAGTCTCGCGCACAATTGCCGATCTTTGTGGTTCGGAACGAATAACGCCCCCGCAGGTTGCGGAGGCGCTGAGTTTGAGAGGTTGCGGCTTGCCTTGAGCTGCGCCTCAGGGCTACCGAGACTCTTCAACCGTGTGATCGAAGCCTGTACGCCCGGCGCTACCGAGACTCCTCAACCATAAAATCAACAGCCGCAATAACTTCTTCGTCGGACAGGCTCATATTGCCGCCCTTGGCGGGCATATAGCCAGCTGCACCCGCGTAGCCGTTTATGGCGTTGTCGTAGAGAGTGTCCGAACCCTGTGCGATACGCGCGGCCCATGCGTCGGCGTCGCCGACTACCGGTGCTCCGGCGACTCCATTGCCGTGGCAAACATTACAGGCCCCGTTGTACACCTGCGGCCCCGACTGGACCGTCGCGACGGGCTCCGGCTCGGCGACCGTCTCCACGGTCGGTGCGTCCATCTGTTCCTGCTCTTCGCCCGGGAGATACACCTCGCCGAAGGGCTGAATGCGGCTCTGGACCTCCGCCTGGTACTCGTCCAGGTTGCGCGTGTACACGTCCTGGCTCAGGTCCGACATTTTCATCGCGAGAACGATGAGCGCGAGCGTGACGGCGCCGAGTCCGCCGAGCACCAGCGAATACCTATCAAAAAACGTTTGATCCCGATTCAACAGCTTGCTCCGGTGTTATCGAGTGGGCGGACCGGGGTCGGTCAGCCGGAAGGAGGGCATTATATAACAACTGCCCGCGACGCAATCTACCCGCGGGCTAAAGTATCGCGATCGCGATACCCGTATACAACACGATCGCAGTGCCGGCCGCCGCCAGCGCCATGGGCAGCTGCGTGACGACGTGATCCATGAGGTCGCAGCCGCAGGCCAGCGACGACAGGATCGTCGTATCCGAGATCGGGGAGCACTGATCGCCGAAGACGGCGCCGCCCATGATCGCGGCGAACGCCAGCGTGACGTACATCGGGTCCGCGGAAATCGCGTAGGCCAGCGGCAGCGCAATCGGGAACACCACGGCGTAGGTGCCCCACGACGAGCCGACCGAGAACGACACGCCCATGCAGATCACCATCAGCAGGCCGGGCAGGATAAACGGCACGGTGTTCAGCACGCCTGACGTGCTATCGATGACCCATGCCGAGGCGCCGAGTGTCTCCGAGACGTTGGCGAGCGTGACGGCGAGTCCGAGAATAATGGCACCGACAGTGACGCCCTTGATGCCGTCGATGAGTCCGTCAAACGCATGCTTCACTCGCATGCCGCGGAGGATCGACAATGACATGCTGCTTACGAGCGCGAGGCCGAAGGCCTCGAAGATCAGCAGCTCGCCGATGATGAGATACGGGATGATCGCGACGCCCATCAGAACGACGATCGGCACGAAGAAGTCGAGCAGCGAGGGCTGATATCCAGGCGCGAGTCTGACCGTCGTCAGTTCCTCCGACACCATCGGTTCCGCGCCGGGACGGTCGAGTTCGCCGGTCGTGAGCGCACGCTCCCGCGCGCGGCGCATCGCGCGTCCCATAAACGGCAGCTTGTCGAGAGCGAACAGCAGCGTGAACGTTACCGCCAGCCAACCATAGAAGTTGAACGGTATCGCGCCGAGGAACCAGCTGATCGCCTCATCGCTGTCGGCGATGAAATGACTCATCGACGGTATCGCGATCAGCCCGGCGACATACACGGGCCAGACGTTGAACGGAATGATCGTGGCGACCGGCGATGCCGTGGAGTCGACGACATAGGTCAACTCTTCGTGAGAAACGCCCTCACGGTCGGCGACAGGCCGTACTGTAGTGCCGGTGAGAATCGTGCTGATCGTTCCGCCCTGGTGGAAGATGACTCCCATGAACCAGGCAAAGAACAACGCGGAGCGCCGCGACTTGACGTAATTCTCGGAAATCCAGGTCGCGAAATGCATCGCGCCGCCATTCCGATTCCACATGCCCAGCAGCCCGCCCAGCGCCCACAGATACACCAGTAGAATCTCAGCATAGCGAGACGTGCCCAGACTCGGAATCAGGAACGACTTGATGATGTTGTAGTCGGTCGTGATGAGGCCGCCAAGCACGACGCCCATGAACAGAGCGAGTACGACGTTCCTGGCTACGAAGCAGATCACCAGAGCGATGACGGCGGGCATCACGGACATCCATCCGTAGTGTTCGGCGATCGAAGCCGGGTCGAGGTTGCGCGCCCGCCACGCGATCAACACGCAGAAAGCGAGTACGGCGGTCCAGAAAATCTTGACGCTAAGAGGTGTCGAGGGCTTCGAGTCAGTCATTACAGTCGGTCAGCCGCAATGCCCGGCCAGGCAGGCGACCGTTGTAGTTATTGTTGTCGATCACGATAGCACCGTTGACCAGCAGATACCGAACCCCGTCACTGAGTTCGGTCGGATT
>CALZMR010000204.1 GCA_945788575.1 uncultured Woeseiaceae bacterium | reverse complement strand
ACGCGATCGGACGAGGACGCGTTCTTCTCCTATCGACGCGATGGGCAGACCGGCCGGATGGCGACCGTGATCGCGCGGTTCTGAGATCTGTGGGGACACGCCTCGAAAGCCTTGAAAATCGGGCTCCAGGCGCAATTTCCGCAGAAGTTTAGGAATTCTCTCCCAATGGGGAAGGGTAGCTCATGCGTTTGGACAAACTGACCAGTAAATTTCAGATGGCGCTGGCCGATGCGCAGTCGCTCGCGATCGGTCGGGACCATCAGTTCATCGAGCCCGCGCATTTGATGGTCGCGCTCCTGGATCAGCAGGGCGGAACGGTCCGCGGATTGCTGACCAAAGCCGGTGGCAACGTCAATCTGTTGCGCTCACAGCTGGGCAACGCGGTCGACCGCTTGCCGAAAGTCGAGGGCGCGGGCGGCGAAGTGCACCTCGGCAACGAGTTGACGAAGCTCTTCAATCTGACCGACAAGCTCGCGCAGCGGCGCAAGGACGAGTACATCTCCAGCGAACTGTTCGTGTTGGCGGCGCTGGACGATAGTTCATCGCTCAAGCCGGTCTTCGATCAGGCGGGCATCGTCCGCGGCGCTGTCGAAAAGGCCATCGACGATCTCCGCGGCGGTCAGCAGGTCAACGACCCGAACGCCGAGGACACGCGCCAGGCACTGGAGAAGTTCACGATCGACCTGACCGAGAGCGCCGAGCAGGGCAAGCTGGATCCGATCGTCGGCCGCGACGAGGAGATTCGCCGCACGATCCAGATTCTGCAGCGGCGCACCAAGAACAATCCCGTGCTCATCGGCGAGCCCGGCGTGGGCAAGACCGCCATCGTCGAGGGTCTCGCGCAGCGCATCGTGAACAACGAAGTACCGGAAGGTCTGCGCAACAAGCGCATTCTGTCGCTGGACATGGGCGCCCTGATCGCCGGCGCTAAATTTCGCGGCGAGTTCGAGGAACGCCTGAAGGGCGTGCTCAACGACCTCGCGAAGCAGGAAGGACAGATTATTCTGTTCATCGACGAACTGCACACGATGGTCGGCGCCGGCAAGGCCGAAGGTTCGATGGACGCTGGCAATATGCTCAAGCCTGCGCTGGCGCGCGGGGAACTCCACTGTGTCGGCGCGACGACGCTCGACGAGTATCGCAAGTACGTGGAGAAGGACGCGGCACTGGAGCGGCGCTTCCAGAAGGTGCTCGTCGAAGAGCCGACGGTCGAGGACACGATCGCGATCCTTCGCGGCCTCAAGGAGCGCTATGAGGTGCACCACGGGGTCGAAATCACCGATCCGGCTATCGTTGCCGCGGCGACGCTGTCGCATCGCTACATCAGTGACCGGCAGCTTCCCGACAAGGCCATCGATCTCGTCGACGAGGCCGCGTCGCGTATTCGAATCGAGATCGACTCCAAACCGGAGGCGTTGGACCGGCTGGAGCGGCGCATTATCCAGCTGAAGATCGAGCGAGAGGCGCTCAAGAAAGAGTCGGATGAGGCATCACAGAAACGGCTCAAGGATATCGAAGCCCAGCTTGCCGAACTCGGGAGAGAGTTCGCGGACCTCGACGAGGTCTGGAAGGCCGAGAAGGCTGCGATGCAGGGCACTACACATATTAAAGAGGAGCTGGAACGCGCGCGCCTGGAACTCGAGACGGCGCACCGCGCCAACGACCTCGCGCGCATGTCGGAACTGCAGTACGGCCGCATCCCCGAACTCGAGAAGCAGCTCGCGGATGCCGTGCAGGTCGAGGGCCGCGAGACGACGCTGCTGAGAAACAACGTCACCGAGGAAGAGGTCGCGGAGATCGTTTCGAAGTGGACCGGCATTCCGGTCTCGAAGATGCTCGAAGGCGAGAAGGACAAGCTCCTCAGGATGGAAGAGGTCGTGCAGCAGCGCGTCGTCGGCCAGTCCGAGGCCGTAACCGTCGTCGCCAACGCGATCCGCCGGTCACGCGCCGGGCTGTCCGATCCGCGGCGGCCGATCGGCTCGTTCCTGTTCCTCGGGCCGACCGGTGTCGGCAAGACCGAGCTGACCAAGGCGCTCGCCAATTTCCTGTTCGACACCGACGACGCGATGGTGCGGATCGACATGTCGGAGTTCATGGAGAAGCACTCGGTCGCGAGGCTGATCGGCGCACCGCCCGGCTATGTCGGCTACGAGGAGGGCGGTTATCTGACGGAAGCCGTGCGGCGCCGGCCCTATTCCGTGATCCTGCTCGACGAGGTCGAGAAAGCGCATCCGGACGTGTTCAACGTATTACTGCAGGTGCTCGACGACGGCCGGCTGACCGACGGTCAGGGCCGTACGGTGGACTTTCGCAATACCGTCATTGTCATGACCTCGAACCTCGGTTCTCAGATGATCCAGGAGATGGCGGGTGAGGACCAGTACGACGCGATGAAGAATGCGGTCATGGAGATTGTGGGTACCCACTTCCGTCCCGAGTTCATCAACCGCGTCGACGATGTCGTGGTCTTTCACCCCCTGAGCCGCGAGCACATTCGCAGGATCGTCGACATTCAGCTTGCCTATCTGCACGCCAGGCTCGCGGAACGCGAGATGCGCATCCACCTGTCGGATGCAGCCCGCGACAAGCTCGCCGACGCCGGCTTCGACCCGGTCTACGGCGCGCGGCCGCTTAGGCGCGCAATCCAGCAGCAGGTGGAGAATCCGCTTGCACAGGAGATCCTCGCTGGCAGATTCGGGCCGGGCGACACGATTGAGGTGGCGGTCGACGAGGACCAGCTGAATTTCCAGAATGCGGCTTGAGAGACTGCGGGCCCGCCTCGGGTTTTTAGCGAGGAACGGGCTCAAAATCGCGGAAATTCGCGGTTCGACCCCCTATAATCCGCGGTCCCTGGAGGAATACTGAACATGCCAATCTACGGATACGCCTGTAAGAGCTGCGACCATAGGCTGGACGCGCTCCAGAAGATTGCCGACGCGCCGCTCGTCGATTGTCCGGAGTGTGGTGAGCCGGCGCTGAAACGGCAGCTGTCCGCGCCGCGCTTTCGATTGAAGGGTAAGGGCTGGTACGAGACCGACTTCAAGTCGGATAACCAGCGCAACCTCGCTGGCGACGGCGAAAAGTCGGATAAGAAGAGCGAAACAGTCGATAAGAAGCCCGAAAAGACCGACAAGAAGCCGAGCACGAAGTCCGAATCGAGCGCGGCGTAAGGGCCCATGCGCCTTCGTCGATACCTCGTTGCCGGGCTGCTCGTCTGGATTCCTCTGGGCGTAACCCTGCTGCTGATCGGTTTCGCCGTTCGGCAGATGGACAAGGCACTCGAGCTGATACCGCAGCGGTTACAACCGAGCGTACTGCTGCAGCAGCTGTTCGGCACCGAGGGGCCGGTGCACATACCCGGCTTCGGCGTCATCCTGATCATCCTGGTTGTGCTGCTGACCGGCGTATTCGTCGCGAACTTCGTCGGCCGCTATGTCGTCGGCGGCTGGGAATCCCTGATGGAGCGCATTCCTGTCGTGCGTTCGATCTATTCCGCGGCCAAGAATTTCGCCGAGATCGTGTTCTCGGACGCCAGCCAGTCGTTCAAGCAGGTGCTGCTGATCGAATATCCGCGCAAGGGCCTTTACAGCCTCGCGTTCCAGACCAGCTCACAGCTCGGCGAGGTCCAGGCGAGGACCGGCGACGACGTGGTCTGCTGCTTCGTGCCGACCACGCCGAATCCAACCTCGGGGCTCGTCCTTATTGTTCCGAGGAAGGACGTCAGGGTTCTGGATATGGAAGTCGACGAGGCCCTGAAAATGATCATCTCGCTCGGCGTCGTGGTCCCCACCTGGACCGCGGATCAGACGGCCGAGCTGCCGTTCGACCGGCCCGAGGAACTACCCGGGGATTAGCGTCGCTAGTGGCCCGCGGGCAGCTTGCCCTCGTGTTGCCCACGCCGTAACATTCCCGCCCTTTCCAGCCAATCCGCCGGATTTTTCACATGCGTAGTCACTACTGCGGCCAAATTGAACAGAGCCTGATCGGTGAAGTCGTCACCGTATGCGGTTGGGTGCATCGTCGCCGCGACCACGGCGGCGTCATCTTCATCGACCTTCGTGACCGTGAGGGTCTCTTGCAGGTCGTTTTCGATCCCGATCGCGAGGAAATATTTGCCGAGGCGGAGCGTATCCGCAGTGAGTTCGTCCTCAAGGTGACCGGTCTGGTCCGCGAACGCCCTGAAGGTACGATCAACGAGAACATGCGGACCGGTCACGTCGAAGTGCTGGCTCACGAACTCGAAGTGCTGAACCGTTCGGAAACGCCCCCGTTCCATCAGGACGAGCAGGCCAACGAAGAACTTCGGCTCAAGTATCGCTACTTGGACCTGCGTCGCGAGAATATGCTCGGCAACCTGATGTTGCGGCATCAGGTCACCAAAGCGATGCGCGAATTCCTGGACGGCAGCGGTTTCGTCGACGTCGAAACGCCGATGCTCACTCGGGCGACGCCGGAAGGCGCTCGCGACTATATCGTGCCGAGTCGAACGCATCCGGGCAGTTTCTTCGCGCTGCCGCAGTCGCCGCAGATCTTCAAGCAGCTCCTGATGATGTCGGGGCTCGACCGTTACTACCAGATCGTACGTTGCTTCCGCGACGAGGACCTGCGCGCCGATCGTCAGCCGGAATTCACGCAGCTCGATATCGAGATGAGTTTCGTGGACGAAGGCGACGTCACGGGCACGATGGAAGGCCTCGTTCGACATCTGTTCAAAGAGACGCTCGATGTCGAACTCCCGAAGGCGTTCCCGCGCATGACTTACGCCGAGGCGATGCAGCGATTCGGTTCGGACAAGCCGGACCTGCGCATCGATCTCGAGCTGGTCGAGGTCGGGGATCTTCTGGCTGAAGTCGAATTCAAGGTATTCGCCGGCCCGGCGTCCGACCCCGAAGGCCGTGTCGCCGCTCTCAGGCTGCCCGGCGGGATCGAATTGACGCGCAAGGAAATCGACAACTACACGGCCTATGTCGGCCGCTACGGCGCGAAGGGCCTTGCCTACGTAAAGGTCAACGATGTCGCGCAGGGTCGCGACGGTCTGCAGTCGCCGATTCTAAAGTTCCTGCCCGACGAGGCGGTCACCGCGATCCTCGAGCGCACAGGCGCCGAGACAGGCGACCTCATCTTCTTCGGCGCGGACAAGGCGCGTATCGTCAACGATGCCCTCGGCGCGCTGCGCGTGAAGCTCGGCGAAGACCGAGGCCTCGTTGCTGAAGGCTGGGCCCCGCTCTGGGTCGTCGATTTTCCAATGTTCGAGAAGGATCCGCAGACCAAACGCTGGAACGCGCTGCATCATCCGTTCACGGCGCCGGCTGTCAATGACGCGGACGCGCTTCGTGCCGATCCCGGCGGCGCGCTCTCGCGGGCCTACGACATGGTGTTGAACGGTTCGGAGATCGGTGGCGGCTCGATCCGTATCCACGATCAGGCAGTGCAGTCCGTGGTCTTCGACCTGTTGGAGATCAGCCGCGAAGAAGCCGAGGAGAAGTTCGGGTTCCTCCTCAGGGCGCTGCAGTATGGCTGCCCGCCACACGGCGGAATTGCGTTCGGTCTGGATCGCATCGTCATGCTCATGGCTGGCGCCGCGAGTATCCGTGACGTGATCGCCTTCCCGAAGACGCAGACCGCGTACTGCCCGCTGACCAGCGCGCCGGGCCCGGTCTCGGCCCAGCAGCTCAAGGACGCCGGTATCCGGCTGCGCGCGCCGCGCACGGAGT
>CALZMR010000203.1 GCA_945788575.1 uncultured Woeseiaceae bacterium | reverse complement strand
CGAACCACATAGCCTCGTCGTTCCAATTCCTGAAGAGCGTCTTCACATTCGGCAACGGCTTGGCCGCCTACCGGTACCAAAACGGCGCACGTTGAGCGAGTAGGGGGGTTAGACGACATCACACGGGACGATCGTTCGCTGCCCACGTATGGCGGAGCATCCTTCACTGAGGACTCACTGCGCCAGCGAGTCAAGAGCAGATCGGCGGTACGGAAAAAAGCGTAAGGCGCCAGAGAGCATCATCCGCGGTAGACTCGCTCCACCGCCAAAAAAAAAGCAAAAAGGCCCCACATGGGGGCCTTTTGCTTTTTTCTCGCCGAGTGAGGTCTGGGAATCGGATCCTGTTCGACTCAGGCAGCGGCGCAGCCGCAAGTGAGAACGCGGAGCCGCAGGCGGAGCGTCAACCGAGGCCGGCGCAGCCGGCCGACAGACGCACGAACAAAGTGAGTGCGCCCGAAGGGCGAGGGCGGAAGCCCGAGTCAATCCCACCCTCTCCGCCAACCTGACTACCGGTTTCTCCTGCCGCATCGCTTGATCTCGTCAGGCGTTCACAAATCGAGCCTCAATCTTTGGCTTGCGTTGCCGATACCAAGAAAGGGTCTCCATCAGACGGCGCGTCAACTCCATGGCTCAAACAGCAAAAGCAGAATCGACACCGATCATTACGCTCATATCGCAGAGCTGCCAAAAGCTTCTTACAAACCGGGCAAGTCTTCCGAGCATGCCCGACGTCGCGGCTCGAATTCACGGCGCTATGGCCAGCCCTAACTGGAGCATCAACACCATCGCAGCAATTATCAAGGGCGACCCGGGAACGACGACCTATTTGTTGCAGGTGGCAAACAGCGCTATGTATGCCGGGGTTACGCCGATACGAGAGGTTGAAAGGGCCATATCCCGGATTGGTATGGAAGACACGCGCAATCTCATCATGGCGCATGCGCTGCGCTCCATGTTCGTGACCCGCTCACAAATGCTTTCGGCCCTGATGGGACGGACTTGGAAGACGAGTGCGCGGCTCGCAGCGCTGTCCGCCGTGCTTGCCCGACAATGCCCGCATATGTCGCCGGAGCGCGCGCTGCTCGCGGGGCTACTGCAGGACATCGGCGTGCTGCCGATCCTGATTGTCCTCAACCGGTTTCAGGATCAACTCACTGACGAAGCGCAGGTGCTCGGCGCCGTGGACAGATACGCGGCTCAAGTCGGCCAGGTCCTGCTGATGCACTGGGGTTTCGAGTCGGATATGGTCGAGGTTGCGCGTAGCCGAGGTGATTGGCTCCGAGATCCCCGGCCCGCTCCCGAACTGGCAGACCTTGTTCTGCTTGCGCGCCTCCATGACAAATTTGTAGAGGAAGAAGGGAACGGTTTGCCGAGAATTGACGAGGTGCCCGCGTTCGCCAAATTTCCGCTCGGCGGAGTGTTGCCCGACTCGAGTCTGGAGATACTGCACGAAGAGCGGGCGTCCGTAACCGACATCATGCGCACGCTCGGTGCCGACGAATAAAACCGGCAGCGGGTCGTTATTGCCGCACACTTGAGTGAAAAGCTTGGAGAGCATCGTCCGCGGTAGACTCCCTCTCCGTAAACGTCAGTCCGCATTCACCGGAATTGCGCGTGGACGCTTGTTTGGGCGGACTGCCCTCTCCGCCGGATTACCAAGCCACCGGCCCGCCGAATTACGCATAAAATCAATCGCCTGCGGCAATTGCGTATGGCGGCGTCCCGCTCAATGGCGGTTCAATCAGTACAGTCGTCGAGCCAGGAAAACGCGCGGGAGTTAAAGGACCATGTCCGAGTTGTTCCGATCGATCGCGACGGAACAACTGGTCGCGTGGATATTCAATGAGCTCGGCAGCCGAGGCTCGATACTCGGCATCCCTCGCCAGCACTTCTTCGTACCTGCCAAGGCGGTGCCGTACCGTGGTCGTGCCTTCGGCCGGGCATTGGACACGCCGATCGGCCCTGCCGCCGGCCCACATTCGCAGATGGCGCAGAACATCATCGCGGCCTGGCTCTGCGGTGCCCGTTACATCGAACTGAAGACCGTCCAGACGCTCGACGTTCTCGATGTCAGCAAGCCTTGCATCGACATGGAGGACGAAGGCTATAACGTCGAGTGGTCGCAGGAACTGAAAGTCTTCGAGTCCTTCGACGAGTATCTTCGCGCATGGGTCCTTATCCATGCGTTGCACGACAAACTCGGATTTCCGGGTGAGGCGCCGGGCATGGTGTTCAACATGAGCGTCGGCTACGACTTCGAAGGTATCCAGCGGCCGAACGTGCAATGGTTCCTCGACCAAATGCACGACTGCTCGGGATACAAGCAAACGGTCGTGGACGAGGTTGCGAGATTCCATCCGGCGGTGCGGAATCTGGACATTCCGGACCGCATCTCCGACAACGTTACGCTTTCCACGATGCACGGCTGCCCGCCTGCCGAGATCGAGAGCATCAGCACCTACCTGCTGCGCGATCGCGGCCTGCATACTCTGGTCAAACTCAACCCGACACTCCTTGGGCCGGAACGGGTGCGGAAGATCCTCAACGAGGAGTTACGTTATACAGACGTCGCGGTANNTACGTTATACAGACGTCACGGTACCCGACCTGGCGTTCGAGCATGATCTCAAGTACGCGGACGCCATCCCGATGCTGCGCAGACTATGTGCGACAGCCGATGAAGGTGGATTGGAGTTCGGCGTCAAGCTGACGAACACGCTCGAGGTCGAGAATCTCCGGCACGTGTTCGCAGATTCAGAAAAGATGATGTATCTCTCCGGTCGCCCTTTGCATGCCATCTCGGTCAATCTGGCAGACGCGCTATCGGAGGAGTTCGACGGTGACTTGCCGATGTCTTTCTCGGCCGGCGCGAATTGCTTCAATGTCCCAAGGCTTTTGGCCGCGGGCATGCAGACGGTTACGGTCTGCTCTGATCTGTTGAAGACCGGCGGTTACCTGAGACTGCTGGATTACTTCGAGTCGCTCGACGCCGCTTTCGCCGAGGCAGGTTCAAGCGATATGGATCAGTTCATCATCCGGTCGGCCGGCAGAGACATCGATGTCAGTGCGGCGGCGCGTGCCAACCTCCGGAGCTATGCCGAGGAGGTCCGCCGAGATGCCGATTACAAGAAGGGGACGTTCCTCACCTCGCGCACGAAGACGTCGCGCCAGCTCGGGTTTTTCGATTGCATCAGTGCGCCGTGTATCGATGAGTGTCCGCTGCACCAGAAAGTGCCGCAGTACCTGGGTGCTGTTGCTGATGACAATCTGCTTGAAGCCAGGGATATCATCCTGGCGGACAATCCGCTTCCCTCCACCCTGGGCCGCGTGTGCGATCACCAGTGTGAGGAGGTCTGCGTCCGCAATCACCTCGATGAGCCACTGGCGATACGCGATATCAAGAGGTTCGTTACGGATAAGGCGCCGTCGCTCGAGACCCGGCTTGCTGGCGAAAAGAATGACAGAAAAGTCGCGATCATCGGTGCTGGCCCCGGCGGCATGGCTGCCGCATTGGAACTCGCGCGCGGTGGCGCGAGCGTCGAAATATTCGAACAGCAGGCGCACGCCGGCGGCATGGTTGGGTGTGTCGTGCCCGAGTACCGGTTGCCACAGGCCGTGTTCGACCGCGATTTCAGGCCGCTGACCGATCTCGGCGTCAAGGTCCACTTCAACAAGCGAGCGGGGGAGGACTTTCGGCTGTCAACGCTGCGCGAGAACGGTTTCGACGCCGTCGTCATCGCTGTCGGGGCGCAACTCGGCATGCAGCTCGGTATCGAGGGTGAGGATTGCGAAGGTGTCCTCGATGCCCTGAATTTCCTGCGACGGTCGAGGGACAAAGAGCCCGTTGGCATCGGACGTCGCATCGGCATCATTGGCGCCGGAGATACGGCCATGGATTGTGCGCGCACCGCCCGCCGCTATCCCGGTACCGAGGTCAAGTTGATCTACCGCCGCAGCATCGATCAGATGCCCGCGGATCGTGAGGAGGTCGAGCAGTTGCTCGAGGAAGGCATCGACGTCATCGAGTTCGCCAGGCCCGAGAGGCTCGTCGTCAGCGACGGCAAGTTGCAGGCGCTGACCTGCCGGCGTACGGCCTATGCCGGGGACCGCGATGCATCGGGCCGCAAGATCCCGCACGAAGTGCCGGACTCCGACTTCGACGTGCCATTGGACACGATAATCCTCGCGATCAGCCAGCGCGCCTTGCTCGACTTCTTCGACGACGATGCGATCGCCGTGAACGAGAAAGGTTACATCGAGGTGGATCCGGATACGTTCGCAACGTCGGTGCCCGGAATCTACGCGGGTGGCGATGTCGTCAACGACGGTCCTGCAACGATCGTCAAGGCAGCCGCAGCCGGCAAGGCCATTGCCGCAGATATCCTCGGACAGCCGCCAGCCCGGAACACGGACAAGGTCCGGTTGCAGGACGTTGCCGGTCTATTGCGGCATCGCAGCCATCGGCAGCGGCGCATTACCGCCCCGACGACACTCGTGGAGGCGCGCGATTATGACACCGAGGTCATGCTCACCTATGCCACCCAAGCGGCGCTGACCGAGGCGGAGCGCTGCCTGGATTGCCACACCTTTTGCAGCTTCTGCGTCGGCGTCTGTCCGAACCTCGCTTTGCAGACATACACAACGGAAGAATCGGACAGGCAGGCATTCCAGGTTGCCGTCATTGCGGACCTGTGTAACGAGTGCGGCAATTGCACGACGTTTTGTCCGACATCGGGACAGCCTTACCGGGACAAGCCGCGGCTGTATCTCAACCGCGCGGACTTCGAGGAGCAGCAGGACAATGCCTTCATGGTGTTCCACGAGAACGGCAGCTGGGCGATGGAGGCGCGCTGCAACGGTAAGACGGAGCGCATCGAGTCGAATGTCGACGAGGGGGCGGGGCGGCATGCACGGTCAATGCAGACCCTGTTGCGCGGTATCAGCCAGTCGATGCCGTTCCTGCCGACGGCATTGAGCGAACACGGCGCGGCAGCCGGGAAGATCGCGCACCCGGGTTACGAGGAATGATGTGGGCTCGTTACTAATCGAAAACGGCATCCTCGTTACGCTCGACGACCGGCACCGGGTCATCGAGAAGGGCAGCGTTTATATCGAAAACAATCGTATCGTGGAGGTTGGCGACGTAAAGGCCGGTATCAAGGCGGACCGCACGATCGACGCGCAGGGCAATGTCGTGATGCCGGGACTCATCAATGCCCACCATCACCTGTACTCGACGTTTGCCCGTGGTTTCACGCCGCCGGGAACGCCGCCGACGAATTTCGAGGCGATACTCGGCAAGCTCTGGTGGAAGCTCGACAGGGCACTCGACGCCGACGATGTCTATTACTCGGCGTTGCTCGCCCTGATGGATGCAGCACGCAGTGGCTGCACGACAATCATCGATCACCATGCGTCGCCGTCCTGCTGGGAGGGCAGCCTGGATCAGGTCGAGCGGGCATTTCGTGATGTGGGCCTGAGCGGCTGTCTTTGCTACGAGGTCTCGGATCGCAATGCCGAAGGCGAAGGCATCGAGGAAAACCTTCGCTTCCTCCGGAAATGCCGGGATGCAGATGACGGGCAGATGTCGGCACTGTTCGGGATGCACGCGCAGATGACGCTCAGCGATGCCACACTCGATCGCTGCGTCGACGCGGGCCTGTCCGTTGACGCCGGTTTCCACGTACATATCGCAGAGGATCAGTGCGACGTACGCGTGGCGCGCGACACCTACAGCAAGCCGATCATGGATCGATTCGTCGACGCCGGTGTGGCCGGGCCGAAGTCGATCTTCGTACACGGCGTGCACCTCGACCCTGAAGCACTGGAGCAGCTTCAGGCGACCGATTCGATACTGGTCAATTGCCCCGAATCCAACATGAACAACGCGGTCGGCACAGCGCCTGTACTCGAGGCGCTGGATCACGGCGTCATTGTCGGGCTCGGTACCGACGGCATGTCGGGGCACATGATCTCGCAAGCCCGTGCCATGTACCTGCAGCAACGCGCGCAGCATCGCGACCCGACGATCGGCTTCGTCGAAGCGGCCGAATCCCTGTTGCTCCGGAATCGGCTGATTGCCAATCGAGTTTTTCCCGAAGCGCGGGGTGCGCTCGCGGCCGGACAGCTCGGCGACGTAGTCATCTACGAGTATGTTCCGTTCACGCCATTGACCGCGGACACGCTGTACGGTCACTTGCTGTTCGGGCTTGGCTTTTCTCGTGTTCGGACGACGATCGCGCGCGGCCGGGTCCTCGTCGACGACGGCCGGCTGCCACATCTCGATGAAGCCGCGATCCGTGCACAATGCGCCGAACGCGCGCCCGCGGTCTGGCGGAGGGCTGCATCGTGACGCACGCATGGCAGAACTATCACGCGCCGCAGACGGTCAGTGCAGCGATCGAACTGCTGCAACACTACGATGGCGGCGCGCGCGTCATCGGTGGCGGAACGGATTTCCTCGTCGAGACGCGCCGTGGCTTGCATCGTCCGGCCGACGCGATCATCGATGCCACAAGGATCGAAGGCCTGAACGCGATAACCGAAGAAGACGGTTACCTCGTCATCGGCTGTGGCGTTACGCATAGCCAAATCCGCAGGTGCGCAATGTCGGCACGCTTGCTGGCAACGTGGCGCATGCGCTCCCTGCAGGCGACGGCACGATCGGGTTGCTGGCTCTGGATGGCGAGATCGAGGTCGCCGCGGCCGATGGCACCCGCTGGATGCCGGCCAGTGAGTCGTTTGTCGGTCCGGGCAGAAGTGTCGTCAATCGCCACAAGGAAGTACTTACGCGGCTGCGCTTCAGGCCAACGAGCGACAAAGAAGGCTCGGCGCACCATCGCGTCATGCGTCCGCAAGGCTTGTGCCTTCCGATCATCTCGACGGCTGCGAGGGTACGCATCGATGATGACAAGAATATCGAGTCGGTGACGATCAGCATGGGGCCCGTCGGGCCCGTTCCCTGGGTGGCCGAACCGGCTATGGACGTGCTGCGAGGCGCTCCGGCAACCCGGGAACTGTTCGACAGGGCGGCCGAGGCCGTCATTGCAGAGGTCACCCTGCGCACCAGTAAGTACCGCGCGACGAGCGAGTATCGGCGGACGATGATTCGTACCTATTTGCCCATCATCCTCGCTCGCGCCGTCGAGCGCGCAGGAGGCGCGATATGAGTCGCCTGCAAATGACGGTTAACGGCTCGCCCGTCGACATCGACGTGCCCGAGACTCGCTATCTCTCCGAAGTACTGCGCGAGGACCTGCACCTGACGGGCACGAAGATCGGCTGCAACGAAGCCGAGTGCGGCATCTGCTCGGTGATCGTCAACGGCACACCCGTCAACAGTTGCGTGTTTCCCGCCTTCAAGGCGCAGGGCGCGAGCATCGAGACGATCGAGGGGCTCTCACGGGAGGGCGAACTGCACCCCTTGCAGCAGGCCTTCCTCGACCATGGCGCCGTGCAGTGCGGCATCTGTACGCCGGGTGTACTGATGACCGCCAAAGCTTTCCTCGACCAGAAGAATGCCGCGAGCGAAGCGGTGACCGAGGACGACATCAAGGTCGCCCTCAAGGACTCGTACTGCCGCTGCACCGGTTACCAAAGCATCGCTCGCGCGATCCTGCAGGCATCAGGCCAGGATGTCCCGCCCTACCTGCCCGAAACACGAGCGCCGTCAAATGCCGTCGGGCAGCCCAGACCGAATCCCAACGCGCTCGCAAAGATAACGGGCGAAGCGCGCTACACCGATGATTACGACTTCCCGGGTATGCTTTTCGCGCGCACGAAGCGGGCCGGCGTGCCGCACGCGAGGATCACGTCGATCGACGTATCGGCGGCCCGCAATCTCGAGGGCGTACGTTCGGTCCTGACACACGAGGACGTGCCCGGCCGCAACCTGCACGGCCTTGTCAGCCTCGACTGGCCGGTACTCTGTGGCGACAAAGTGCGCTACGTCGGCGATGCCGTTGCCGTTGTCGCGGCAGACACGGCGGAGATCGCGGCTGCCGCACTCGAATTGATCGACATCGAGTACGAAGAGTTGCCGGTAGTTGCGGATGCTGTCGGCGCGCTGCGGGACGATGCGCCGCTCGTCCACGAAGGGCGTGAGGACGGCAACCTGCTCAAGCACATCAAGGTTCGCAAGGGGGACGTCATCGCGGGTTTCGATGACGCCGACGTCATTATCGACCAGACGTATCGTACGCCGACCACGGAGCACATGTTCCTGGAGCCGGAATGCTCGATCGGGGTGCCCGCCGGATACGATCCGGCGAACTTTGGCGGCCAGCACGAGGCGACCGCCGTGCGCGGCGAAACGGCGATGCATGCCAGAACCACAGTCTACGTTGGCAGCCAGATTCCGTACGCCGATCGCGACCAGGTTGCCGCAGCGCTGGACAAGGACCCCGGCGAGGTGCGCGTCGTCGCAACGCTCATGGGTGGCGGCTTCGGCGGCAAGGAAGACATCGTCGGCCAGGTTCATGCCGCGCTGCTTGCTGAAGCCTGTGGACGCCCGGTGAAGATGCTGTATTCGCGGCGGGAAAGCCTGCTCGTACACCCGAAACGGCACGCCACGGTGATCCGCATTCGCACGGCCGCGAAAAACGACGGCAAACTGACCGCCGTGCAGGCCACGCTTTATGGCGATGGTGGCGCTTATGCGAGCCTCAGCGAAAAAGTACTGACACGGGCAACGACACATGCGTCGGGCCCGTACGACGTGCCGAACGTCAAAGTCGACTGCTTCGCGACTTACACGAACAACGTGCCGTCCGGCGCATTTCGCGGCTTCGGCGTGACGCAGAGCTGCTTCGCGGTCGAGAGCAACATGGATCTGCTCGCCGCCGAACTCGGTATCGATCCGGTCGAACTTCGACGCATGAACGCGCTCAGGGTCGGTTCGACGACCTCGACCGGCCAGCTGCTGCGTGAAAGTGCCGGTCTTAGCGAATGCATCGACAAGGTCGACGCAGAGATGCGTAGCGGCGACTTCCAGTGGACCTGGCAGGAAGGTCACTGCCTTTTCGCCTGGGGAACGGCCGTGGCCTACAAGAACACCGGGCTCGGCGGCGGTGCACCCGACAAAGCCGAAGCCATAGTCGAGGCATGGCGCGACCCGGACAGCGGGCTCATGGCCGAGGTGCGTATCTCTTCAGCGGAGATGGGGCAGGGTCTGCCCGCCGTGCTTGCCGCCTTTGCGGCCGAGGAACTCGGCACCAGCAGCGACAACGTGACTGTCTTGCTGGGCGATACGGATTTCTGCCCCGACGGCGGGCCGACAACGGCAAGCCGCCAGACGTTCGTCAGCGGCAATGCGGTGCGGTTCGCCGCGAGAGAAGCGGCCCGCTTGCTCGAGGCGGCCCCGAGCGAAAAAGCATCGGCCCGTTTCGAATACGAGGCCCCGCCGACACAAGCGCTTGGCACGGGAGGCGACATGCACGTCGCGTTCAGCTACTGCGCCCAGGCTGCGCTTTGTGAGATCGATATGCGCTCGGGCGAGGTCGGCGTGCGCAGGGTCATCGCGGCACACGATGTCGGCCGCGCAATAAACCCGCTGACGCTGCAGGGTCAGATCGAGGGTGGCATCGTCATGGGCGCGGGACAGGCGCTGACCGAACATTATATTCAGGAAGACGCCGTGCCCTGGACCAACGTCATGGCGCGTTACAAGACGCCGAGCATCGAACACGCCCCCGCTATCACGTCTTTCGTCGTCGAACACGAAGTCGAGGCCGGGCCATTCGGAGCGAAGGGCGTCGGCGAACTCCCGAGTATTCCGGTCAGCCCGGCTATCACAAACGCGATCCACCGTGCGACGGGCGTGCGTGTGCGCAGTCTGCCCGTCGATCAGGACGAGCTGTTGCGCGCAATCGAAGCCCCGGCCGACGAGGTCCAGCTGGCGTGGGGTGATCGTGAATCGATTCCCGTCATTGGAGGGGAAGCATGAAACTGATACCCGACATCGACCAGGCCGTACTGGACAAGAGTACCGGCCGTGCTCGCGCACGGGACATCCTGCTGCCGACGATCCGGCAACAGATGAATCCGGCACTGGTTCCCGAGGCGATCCGATCGCGACTGGAGAATGTCGGGCTATGGGATGTCGATCCGGCCAATCTCTTTCGCATCACCTGGAAGAACGAGCCTACCGAACACGGCGGCGGCTTCAACGACGGCAACTGGATCGAGTTTCCACCGTCGTTGACCGGCGTGGACGCGCGCATCATCGGGATCCTCGGCACGTGGTTCCCGACAGGCGCGCACAAGCTCGGGGCGGCCTATGGCTGCCTCGTGCCGCGGCTGGTTACGGGCACCTTCGACCCGGATGCACAAAAGGCGGTCTGGCCATCAACGGGCAATTACTGCCGCGGCGGCGCCTACGACTGCGCGCTGCTGGGCTGCGATGCCGTCGCAATCCTGCCCGAGGGTATGAGCCGCGAGCGTTTCGCATGGCTGCAGGAAGTCGGCACGAGCGAGATCATCGCGACACCCGGAACCGAGTCGAACGTCAAGGAAATATACGACAAATGCCACGAACTTCGCCAAAAAAGAGGCGATCGCGTGGTGATCTTCAACCAGTTCGAGGAATTTGGCAACGCGATCTGGCACTACCATGTGACCGGCGGCATTGTCGACGAGATCTTTGCCGGGCATTACGCGCATGGCCGTCTCTCGGCCTGGGTGAGCGCCACGGGCTCGGCCGGCACGATTGCGGCCGGTGACTACCTGCGCACACAACACCCCGGGATTCGCGTCGTTGCGACCGAGGCCTTGCAGTGTCCCACACTCCTGCAGTTCGGCTACGGCGAGCACCGCATCGAGGGCATTGGCGACAAACACGTGCCATGGATTCACAACCTGCGCAACACGGACTTCGTCGTTGCCGTCGATGACGAACAGACGCTGCAACTCATGCGGCTCTTCAATGAGGATGAAGGCCATGCCTGCCTGCGCCGCGAAGGGGTGGACGACACTACCTTGCAGGCACTTGGCCAACTCGGCATTTCGGGTATCTGCAATCTCGTTGCGAGCATAAAGACCGCGCGATACTTCGACATGGACTCCCGCGACGTGATCTTCACGCCACTGACCGACTCGATGGATCTCTACACGTCGCGCATGCAGGAACTGGATGCCGCCGAAGGACCCTACACCGAACGCCGGGCAGACAGACACCACGCGCGCTACTTGCAGGGCATCGCCACCGACCACCTGCGCGAACTCACCTACGCGGACAGGAAAGCGTTGCACAACTTCAAGTACTTCACGTGGGTAGAGCAGCAGGGGCGAAGCTCGAACGAACTGCAGCAACTCTGGGACGAGGACTTCTGGCGCGAGGTGTTTTCCGATGACGTCGTCGACGAATGGGACCGCCTGATCGACGCTTTCAACGACGCCAGCGGCATGAAACAGAAATACGGAGATCGACAATGACGAGTGACTACTATGCCGCCGCCAAGGACATAGAGCCGGAGCTGGTGTCCTTCATGCAGGACATTATTCGCATCCCGTCCCTGAGCTCGGAGGAGGGCGCGGTCATCGAGCGTATCCGCAAGGAGATGCTCGACATCGGCTTCGACGAAGTCATGGTCGATCCGATGGGCAACCTGATCGGCCGTATCGGCTCAGGCGAGAAAGTCATCGCTTTCGACGGCCACGTTGACATAGTTGACGTGGGCGACCCGAAGCTTTGGGATCGCGAGCCGTTTTCCGCCGACGTCGAGGACGGCATCCTATATGGTCGCGGCACGTCGGACATGAAGGGCGGTGTCGCCTCGAGCGTCTACATGGGCGCACTGCTCAGGAAGCGAGGCATTCCCGACAACGTCTCCATCTACGTCACCGCAACCGTGCAGGAAGAGGACTGCGACGGTCTGTGCTGGCAGTACATCGTCAATGAAGTTGGCCTCAGGCCCGACCTCGTCGTGATTACCGAACCGACGAGCCTGCGCATCTATCGCGGCCATCGTGGCCGCATGGAGCTCGAGGTGCACACGTCCGGCATTTCCTGCCACGGCTCGGCGCCGGAACGCGGCGAGAACGCCGTATACAAGATGGCGGGGATTATTGCCGACATCGAAAGACTCAACGAAAGACTCGAGCCACGGGAGCCGCTCGGCAAGGGCACCGTCACGATCAGTGAGATTCGCTCGACGTCACCGAGCCTCTGTGCCGTCGCCGATGGCTGCACCATCCATCTCGATCGACGGCTGACGATTGACGAGACCGAGGATACAGTCATCGCGGAGATCGAAGCACTGCCGTCCGTCAAGGCCGCGATCGCAAGCGTCACGGTGCTCGACTACGCCGTGCCGAGTTATACGGGACTGACCTACCCGACGCGC
>CALZMR010000202.1 GCA_945788575.1 uncultured Woeseiaceae bacterium | reverse complement strand
GTTCCTCGAGAACGTCAAGAATCTGAGATCTCACGACAGAGGTAACACCTGGCGCGTCATTCAGGAGTCGCTGATCGATCGAAACTACTCGGTGTTCAGCCGCGTCATCGATGCAGGTGCCTGGGTGCCGCAACATCGCGAACGAATCTTCATAGTGTGTTTCGATCGCGAAATATTCGGCCGCGAGGACGAGATCGCGTTTCGCTTTCCGGAGCAGGCTGACGAAGACGGCCCGACGCTCTCGGCCGTTCTCGAGCCCGAGGCGCCCGACCGGAAGTACATGCTGTCGGACAAGCTATGGAAATATCTTCGGGACTACGCGGAGAAGCACAGACGGAAAGGTAACGGCTTCGGCTACAGCCTGTTTACGGATTCGGATGTCGCTCGAACGCTCAGTGCTCGCTACTACAAGGACGGGTCCGAGATACTTATCGATCAGCGAGGCTTCCGGAACCCGAGGCGGCTGACACCGTTAGAGGCACGGCGGTTGATGGGATTCTCGGATCGCTACGCGGACTTCTTCGGTCACGATGACGGGTTCCCGATCGTCGTGTCGGATACGCAGGCCTACAGGCAGTTCGGTAATGCGGTAGTGCCGCTGGTTGTCGAAGCGATTGGCCGGCAGATCGTTGAGGCAATGTCTGCAGCCGTTCTCGATCACGCGAACGGCTGTCTCCTGAAAGGCCGATCGCAGGGGAACGTTACTAGTGGACGTTCACGATAGGGAAACCCGCAGCTTCAACATGGCCCGCATACGCGGGAAGGACACCAAGCCAGAGATGATCGTGCGCCGTGCTTGTCACGCGCTCGGTCTCCGCTTCAGGCTCCACCGCAAGGACCTGCCCGGCAAGCCCGATCTGGTCTTCCCTAAACACAAGACGGTCGTATTCGTTCACGGCTGTTTCTGGCACTCGCACGACTGCCGATACGGTCGAGTAGTGCCGGCAACCAATCCCGAGTTCTGGCGTGATAAGCGCGCGGCCACCGTGGAACGCGATCGTAAAAAGGCTGACGAACTTCGTGCACTGGGATGGCGGGTGCTGGAGTACTGGGAGTGCGAGACGAAACCGAAGCAACTCGAAGTTCTGGTTGAACGGATCGCCAGCGACTTTCCATTGTATCCATCCGAGCCTTCGTGACCGGCCGGCACAACTCTCGTTTCACTCCATCTGTATTTTCTCCGCTACGATCGCTGGGAAATAGCCGTCCGGCGAATATGCGAATCGAGAACTCGCTCGGGTAGGCCGGAACGGCCCGCCGTGTAAACTAGCGACCCAAGGTAGCGGCGGAACGCGCGATGCAGATCGATGACAGAATCTCGGCGTTTCTCGAGGGCAAGCTCGCGCTCCCCGAACTCGAAGCCGACATCGACACGTGGATCGGTAGCGGCGGAGCAGCAGGCGTGGTGCTCGAAGCACTGCAGCGCGCCTATGATTCCGGCCGTCTTCCCGTTCAGGTCTATCAGGCGCTGACGGCGCGAGTCGGTCCGCAGGGCCCGGAAGCTGCCGACGACGCGACCCGTCTCGCCACGCCGCGGGACGAGAAGACGCGCATGGCGGCGGAGTCGGCGCAGCCCGCGGACGAGAAGACACGATTGGCGACAGAGTACGCGCAGCCCGCGGATGAGAAGACACGTCTCAGACCCGCGGCGCATCCGAAAACCGAGATCGTCAATCCGCCGACGGAGGTCATTCACCCACCGACCGAGATAATTCGTCCGGAGGCCGGTGCGGTAGAGAGCCAATCGACAGCGCCGTCTGCATCAGTCGATTTCGACGTTGGTACGCAGTCCAACTGGGATCATCCTGAGCAGTGGACCGCCAGGGGCAGCGGCCCGATCGGCCCGGGCTCGGTCATTAGAGATCGTTTCCAACTCGAGGAGGAGCTAGGCGCCGGCGGCATGGGCGTGGTCTACAAGGCGCGCGATCTTCGCAAGGACGAAGCCCAGGACAGCGATCCATGGGTCGCCATCAAGGTGCTGACCGACGAGTTCCGCGATCATCCGCAGGCGCTCGTCTCCCTGCAGCGCGAAGCCGTCAAGGCGCAAAAGCTTGCACACCCGAACATCATCACCGTTTACGACTTCGATCGCGACGGAACGACGATCTATTTGACGATGGAACTGATGCGCGGCAAGTCGTTCGCCGATGTCGTCAAACAGATCGGCTATGCGGGCATGGATGCAAAGGCGGCAGCGCCGCTGATACAGGAGATGGCCGCGGGGCTGGCATACGCCCACGAGCGAGAGATCGTTCACTCGGATTTCAAGCCGGGCAATCTGTTCCTGACTGACGACGGTCGCGTCAAGATTCTCGATTTCGGCATCGCTCGTGCCGCGACAGGTGCCGAAGACAAAGACGATTGGTTCGACGCCGGATCGCTGGGCGCCCTGACGCCGGGCTACGCCAGTCTCGAGATGATCCGTGGTGACGACCCGCACCCGGCTGACGACGTCTACGCGCTCGCCATCGTCGCGTACCTGCTTTTGACGGGTGAGCACCCGTTCGGTCGGCAAAAGGCGGACAAGGCGCTGATCGAGAATCTCAAGCCGGCCCCGATCAAGGGGCTCAAGGCCTATCAATGGAGAGCCATCCGAGACGGGCTGGCATTCCGGCGAGAAGACCGGATTCAGGATGCCGGCACGTTTCTCCGGCGATTCCGCGGCCACTCGCCGGTGCGCAAGTGGCTCTATGCGTCGACTGCGGCATCGCTCGCCGCCGCGGCATTTTTCGCGTGGCAGTCGACCCTGGACGATCCCGGTCCCTTTCCGGAGGAACAACGTGCTGTCTTCGACTTAGCGATGTCCAATGGCGAGACGCTGTACACAGCAGGCCTGGACACCGGCAACGTTCAGGACGTCTGGGCCGCCACCGAGTTCTTCGCGGCCGCATACGACATTCATCCCCGGAACCCGCGCGCCGTAAATGGGCTGGAGCGCTCGGCCGATGCGGCACTCGATCTGATGCCAGAGGACGGACTGTCCGTCACGCTGCAGAATCTCGTCTGCCGCGGGCACCTGGCGGAGTATCGACCTGTCGTCCGCGCCTGCAAGGACGCCGGCGCAGGCTACTGCGAATCCCTCGTAGAGTCGGATTGCTCGTAGACGCCGAGCCCGAAGGCCGTTTCCACTTCCCGCCATAATGGACTCCAGTCGCGGCGCCAGCAGCAGACGTGACCGTATTCGTCGTACTCCAGTAGCGTGGCGCCCGGCCAGGACGCCACGGTGTCGCGTACATGCTCGATGGGTACCACGGTATCTGCGGTCCCGTGCAAATGAAGCTGTGGAACGCCCGGAGTCCGGGCTGCAGGATTGATCGATCCGTCCAGCGGTTCGTATCCGTGATGGTCCGTCCACCGGTCAGTATCGAGCAGGCCTGCTATTGTGACGACGCCAATAACACTCTCCAGTTCCTGTGCCAGCAGTATCACGAGCGCTCCGCCCCCGCTGTAGCCGACCAGCACCAGCGGTTGGCTCGAGTCGGTCGTCATGTGAATGGCCTCGCCCAGACTCTCGACTACCGCCTGTGAATAACGCGCCGAGGTCCAGGTCGCCGATGAGCAGTCCGGGGCCCAGGTCTCGAAGTAGCAGGGGCGAGTTACGTAGTAGGCCTCGGCCGGTGTTGACATAAACAGGTCGAAGGCCAGCGCATCGCGAGGTGACGGGTCTCGTGCGGGTTCCCTGCCGTCCGCGGTCCAGGGTCGGCCGTCACCCTCGATGAATACGACCTGATAGTCGGTTGGGCCGCTTTTCTTGTATACGGAATGTTCATAGGCGGCGGTGCGTGCAGGCTGGTGAAAGAGACTCTCCAGAGCGGCTCGATCCGCGAGTGAGAAGTCCTTTGTCGAGCACGCGGAAACCAATCCGAAACCAAGCAATAGTGCGAGCTTCACCCATATTTGACATGCCCCGGGGCCACGGATACCGTCGATGAAAATAATAATCAATCTCACAGCGCTGATGGCCCTTTTGAGGAACGACTCAGTCTATCCTGCCGCAGCACGAATTCGGCAGCTCGTTGCGCTTAGCGCAATGTTTATTGCTGCCTGCGCGCAGGCACCGAGCGCCGTCGCCGACGACGACGAAAGCGGTGCGATGGAGGGCTTCACCCCGGCGCAGCAGTTCGAGATTGTCGATTGCCTTTACCCTGGTCAGGTTCGGACCGTCGGTGGCCGCGTCTACATGACGCCACGGCGGACGGGACGGACGACGGTCGCCGACTGCGCCGCGAGCGGCGGCGAGTTCACGCTTTACGACCGCGCCAATCCACAGGCTTCACTGGCAATCTGGCTGCCCGAGGCAGAAGCAGGGGATCCTGAAGCCCAGACCTACGTCGGCATGCTGTACGAGCGGGGCATCGGCGGACCGCCGGACTATGAAGCCGCTGTGCGCTGGTACCGGGCTGCGGCCGAACAGGATTACAGTCATGGCCAGTTCAGTCTCGGCACCATGTACGAGCGTGGACTCGGCGTCGATAAAGACGTCAATGAGGCTTTCAACCTCTACCGCGAGGCGCAGGGCGTATCCGACGACGATCTCGTCTTTGCCTCCGTCATGCGCCGGGCGCTCGAGGACCAGCGTGCGATTCTGCAGGACACGATCAACGAGCGACAGCAAGAGATCAACGTCCTCGCCGGACAGATCGACAGCCTGCGTGCCCAGGAGGGGGTCAGCGAGGCGACGATCGATACCCTGCAGAGGCTGGTCAACGCCGCGGAAGCCGAGCGAGATGCGGCTGTCGCAGAGGTGCAGAGTCTGCCTCCGGTCAGCGAGGAGCCGGATACCGAGATTCCTGGAATAACGCCCGGCGAGATTCGCAGACTCGGAGACGCCCAGCTCGGCCGTTACTACGCCATTATTATTGGCGTTCACGAGTACACGCCGTTCCCCGCGCTGTCGACCGTGCGCAACGACATGGACCGCGCGGAGCGGATTCTGAGCGAGCAGTATGGATTCAGCGTAACGCGGTTGGAGAATCCCAGCCGCTTTGCCGTGCTCGACACGATCAATCGCTTCCATTCCGAACTCGGCGACAACGACAATTTGCTGATCTACTTCGCCGGCCGCGGCGAGGTCCTGAGCGCGGGCGACCAGCGCTACGGTTACTGGCTACCGAGCGACGCCGAGGCGCCGCCCAGCGATACGTTCTGGATTGCGAATGAGCTGGTGACCGGCCACCTCGGACGCATCAATGCACGCCGTATCCTCGTCGTATCCGATGCCACGTTCGTCAATCTTCCGGAGTCGAGCCCGGGTATGGTTGCGTACTTCGACGACGTCTCGCCGGGCTATTTGAGCGTGAAGCTGCCGCTCAGGGCGCGGATGCTACTCGCGTCAGGAACGGCGGGCCCGGTCGCGGACGAAAGCGGCCAAAGTTCGAGATTCGCCCGTGCCTTCCTCGACGTACTCGAAGCGAATGATGGATTGCTGCACGTTCCTGCGCTTTTCAGACGTATCAGGGAACGCCTTGCGGCCGAGCCGGGCGAGGGCGTTCAGGAACCGATATTTCGCACCGTCAAAGCGGCGAGGCACGAACTGGGAGAGTTCTTCTTCGTGCCGGCCAATCTCCGGTAGCGCCTCAACATAGTTACGTCAGGTGAGAAAATGAAAAAAATGCTCGATCCACGATCGCGAGTGACGGCCGGGCTTGTCGGGCTCTTGCTACTCGGCGTTTCTCAGTGGGCCAGTGCCCAGTCTCAACCCGGTCCCGGTCTCGCCGGCCTGCCGTCGAGCGCCTTCGAAAACGATGTCGAACGCGCCG
>CALZMR010000201.1 GCA_945788575.1 uncultured Woeseiaceae bacterium | reverse complement strand
CTCGCGAGGCTGCGACGCGTCGTTGCGGACCGCGAAGAAATTGCGGTGATGCGATGAGCGTGCGTCGAATCTCGCTTCTCGTCGCCGCGACGCTGTTGATCGCGTCCGGCCGGGCATTCGCCGCCGAACTTCCGGAGGCCGCCGAATCCATCAATCCGAGCGATCGTTTCGACAGGGCGCAGAGCTATCGGCGTGAGGGGCTTTCGGCGGAGGCGCTTGCCGAACTCGATGCACTGCGAGCCGACTATCCGGGAGACGTCGACTACGCCTTCGCCCGGGCCCTCGTACTCGACGACATCGATCGCTCCGACGAAGCGCTCGCGGAACTCGACGCTGCCGCTCGCCTCGCTCCGGACTACGAAGACGTGTGGCGGCTGAGACTGGCAGTCGCAGCCCGCGCCGGCGTTCCGGAGGAGGAACTGGAGGCGCGCAGATCGGAGAGCGCTGCACGGTTTCCCGAGGCGCTTTGGTGGGAAGAGTCGAACTGGACGATGACCTCTGGAGCCGGCGTCGACAAGCTGAGCGGCGATCTCCCGGATTGGGACAACCAGTTTCTCGAGATTGCGCACGAACGCGATCGGCGCCTGGCATTTCGGATCGACCGGCACGCACGCTTTACCAGTGCCGATACGGCATTGGGCGTGAGCGTCGATCAGCCCCTGGACGGCGGTTGGCGGGTGGGTGGTGCGATCGCCGCGGCGGCCGACCCCGCGTTCCTGCCGGACTTCGATATCGCGGCATCGCTCAAGCGCGCACTCGACCACGGCTGGGGTGTCAGCCTGGGCGTCCGTCGCCGCGAGTATCCGGCGGCGAGCGTCGATGCAATGGCACTCGGCGCCGAGAAATACCTGGGCGACTTTAGACTGGCCTGGCGCCTCGATCTGTCGAGCCTCGACGGAGCGTCGCCAGAGGCGGGTCACGGCGTGACGGCGAACTGGTTCTATGCGGAGGGCGCGAGCGTCGGCATGTCTATCAACACCGGGCGAGAGTCCGAGTCGATCGGCAACGGTCAGGTGCTCGAGACCGACGTGCGTGGCGTTTCATTGAGTGGCCGTCATCCGCTGACTTCGCGTGTCACGGTGCAATGGTGGCTCGGGGTTCACGAGCAGGGCGATTTCTATCGGAGGCGGTTCCTTGGAATGGCTGTTTCGTACCGACTTTGACTCGACGACGACGATCGCCCTCTGGTCGATCGCCGGCGTGCTTGTCACAACCGTCGTCCTGTTCGTTTACACGATGGGGCTGCGGTTCGCGACGGTGGCCGGTGACCGGCGGCGGAGCCGCTTCCTCGCCGCATGGCGCGACGTATTCGCGGCCGCGATGCTGTCCCGGCGAGCCGCGGAAAATATCGAGCTGCCGACGGTAAGTCGCGACGAGCGCGTCAACCTGCTCGAAGAGTGGAACCGGGCCTGCAGCATCGTCGACGGAGATGCCGCGGAGAATCTGATGATCCTCGCGCGCAGAACGGAAATCCCGGCGCTCGCGACGACAATGCTGAAGAAGCGCCGTGTGAGCTCGAAAATTCTAGCCACGCAGACCCTCGGCCATCTCAGGGACTCGAAAGTCCGTCAGCGAATCCATGCCCTTGTAGAGCACGAGAACACGGCCTTGTCCATTACAGCCGCGCTTGCGCTGGTCGCAATCGACGCAGACTTCGGCATCACCGTTGTCGTACCGATGATCGAACGGCGGCGCGACTGGCCGAAGAATCGTGTCTCGGTCCTGCTGCGCATGGCGGGCAGCGAGCGCATTAGCGAACCCCTGTACCGCGCGATCCGTTCCGCGGAGGACGACGCGAAGACCTACTTGCTCGAATTTGCATGGCTCATCGAAGCCCAGGTTCTCGACGCACTCGTTACCGACCTGCTCCGCGAGAACAAAGACCCCGGCGTGATAAATGCCTCTCTCAAGCTCGTCAGTGGCTTCAGCGGCGTGCCGCGAATCGCGTCGCTGACTCAGCATCCGGTCTCGTTCGTCCGCATGCAGGCCGCAAAAGTGCTCGGCCGCATCGGCCAGCAGGAACACCTGTCGCTTCTCGAGTCGATGCTGGACGATCGCGAGTGGTGGGTGCGATATCGAGCCGCACAGTCGATCACCTCTCTACCATTCCTCGGACCTAACGAACTCCGGCGACTACGAGATCGGCAGGAAGATCGATACGCCGCCGACATGCTGCAGCAGACCTTCGCGGAAGCGGGGCTCGCATGACCCTGCAGGACTTCGTGCTCACCGGGCAGTGGGTGTTCCTCGCCTACTTCGTCGGCATCAATACCGGCTATCTATTGCAGAACGTGATCGCCGCTCATGGCATCCGCAAGTATCTGCAGACCGCCGATCAATACGAAGCCGAGAACGTCTTCTCGTCGCTCGACATCCCGATCAGCCTCGTCGTCCCTGCGTACAACGAGTCTGTTTCCATCGTCACGTCAGTGAAAGCGATGTTGCAACTCGAGTATCCGCAGTACGAACTCATCGTCGTCAACGACGGGTCCACAGACGACACCCTGCAGAAGCTTATCGACGAGTTCGGCATGCAGGAGTTTCCGGAGGCCTACCGAGCGCGCGTGGAATCCACCGAAGTTCGGAGCGTCTATCGTTCCACGCGAATCGCGAATCTGCGCGTCGTCGACAAGGTCAATGGAGGCAGCAAGGCGGACGCGTCCAATGCCGGAATTAACGCGTGCCGGTATCCACTGGTCTGCGTCGTCGACGCCGATTCGGTCCTGCAGCCCGACAGCTTGCGGCGTGTCGTGCGGCCTTTCCTCGAGGACCCGACGACAGTTGCCGTCGGCGGCACGGTCCGAATCGCGAACGGCTGCACCGTCCGGCAAGGGTTTCTCGAGAAGGTCGGGCTGCCGAAGAACTTCCTGGCGCTCGTTCAGGTGGTGGAGTACTTGCGGGCGTTTCTGTTCGGCCGCATGGGCTGGTCGCCGATCAACGGCTTGCTGATCATCTCCGGTGCGTTCGGCCTTTTTCACAAGGAAACGCTCATTGAGGCGGGCGGCTACAACCCGAAAGCCGTCGGTGAGGACATGGAACTCGTCCTTCGCCTGCACCGCCTGATGAAGAAGAAGCGCAAACCGTACCGGATCACGTTCGTTCCCGACCCTGTCTGCAGGACCGATGCACCCGAGAACCTGAAGGACCTGAAGGGTCAGCGTGTGCGCTGGCAACATGGCCTGGGCCAGGCGCTGGCGCTGAATCGATCCCTCATTACCAATCCGCGTGGTGGCGCGGTGAGCTGGGTGGCCATCCCCTTCTATATGGTTTTCGAGCTGTTCGGCCCGATCATCGAAGTCGCTGGGTATTTCTTCATACTGATCTGCGGCTTCATGGGCTGGTTGTCCTGGCCGGAGGCGGCGATATTCCTGGGTCTCGCGGTTGGTCTGGGCGTCATGCTGTCGACCAGCGCGATCATGCTCGAGGAACTCTCGTTCGGCATGTACCCGCGCTTCCGCGATCTGGCGCTCCTGTACTTCATCGCGATCGTCGAGAATTTCGGCTTCCGGCAGCTGACAGCCATCTGGCGATTTCAGGGGCTCATGCGCTGGCTCCGCGGCGGTGAGCATAAATGGGAGTCGATCACGCGCAGCTCCAGCCTCATGGATGAAGCAAAGTAGGTACTCGGGATTTCTCAAGTTCTTCGCGAACCGGCCGATACCGTCAGTGGACGTACGCGTAGACGACAAGGAACGTCATGTCGCTGATTCAGGGATTGCAGAGCCTGTTCGCCCCAAGGCCGACGAGCCAGCCGGGTCTAAAACCGTTCCTGCCCGTGGCGGACACGTCGGGCGCGGATCTTCGGCGGGCCCGAACCCGCTTGCTGACGTTCTATGCCCGCCTCGAAGAGCTTGCGGAACTGACCGGAATCCGGACGCGCTTCAAACTCGACCTGCCCGACGCTCGCTCGACGAGCGGACTCGGTCTCGATCTGACCAATTCCGCGGCGACGCTCAACTCGACCAACGAGATCAACACCACGCCGACGTCTTTTTCACCGTTTGGCCCTGACTGGTCGGGGACGTCGACTGCTTTGCTCACGGTCGGCGGCATCTACGACGGCTCACAACTCACAGACACACTAACTTTCGAGGCCAGAAACACTGGCACACGAGGCGCGGACAACCTCAGAATCCGTGTCGAGGACTCGCTGGGCAACCGCGTCAACGTCACCGTCAACAGGAATGACCCGATCAGTGAGCAATACAGTCTGGGCAACGGTCTCTATTTCACGCTGGGCGCCGGCGACCTCGTACAGAGTGAGACTACCTCCGTGCAGGTCTTCGACACCCTGGGCTCCGTCGTAGACACGAGCAATCCACTCAACGGTATTCGCAACAACGACCCCAACCTCGAGCCCGGCGTTTCAGCGATTCAGAACGGCAGCTTCACAGTCAACGGCGAGACGATCAGCGTAGCTCCCAGCGACTCGATCAACGACATTCTCAACCGAATCAATCTGTCGAACGCGGGCGTCACCGCGACATTCAATGCCGGCAACGAGACCGTTGATTTCGTACAGAATACATTCGGCTCGGTGCCGACCATCGATCTGGCCGGTGACACATCAAACCTTCTCGAAGCACTAAAGCTCGACGCGGCAACGGTAACCCCCGGAACCGATAAAGAAACCGACATCGCGCTGCAAAACGTGGCTGAGTTCAGCGCGGTTCAAACAGGCGACATCGTTATCAATGGCGAGGCGATTGCCATCGACACAAGCACCGATTCGCTTGCGGATGTGCTCGACAGAATCAGCAATTCTTCAGCAGGCGTAACAGCCAGTTTCGACGAGGCGACTCAGCGGGTGACGATCGAAGCGGATGATTCCGCGACGGAACTGACAATCAACAGTAACGGCACTGCGTTCTTCGGTGCACTCAATATCCCCGAGGGCCAGGTCGATGCGGTAGTAAAGTCAGGCGGCATATCGAAGCGCCGATCTTACGACATTGCGGACGCCGCCGAAGCCGCTTTCGCCGCGTTAAATGAATTGTTCCGCGATTCCACCTTCGACAACGGCGACCGCTATGTGGGCTCCATACGTTCGCAGTTGGAAGCCGCGATTCGCAAGGCGTTCGACGGCGGCACGTCCGGTGATCTATTCGGGCTGCGATTCGACGGCAACGCGGGAGCGAAGTTGCGCGGTGAGTACGCCGAACTCGATCGGCGCTCTTTCACGAAGGCTCTGCAATTCCGAGGACGCGATGTTCAGGACGTTCTCGCGAATCGAGATGGGGAATCCGGTCTTGTCTTCGACCTGTTGAACGCAACGACGTTGGCATTGACCAGCGTTAACAAGTCGCTGGGCATTTCGGGTACGTTCGTGGATACCTTTGCCTGACTAAGACTGCGAGCTCTCTCCGGCATTCAGCCACGCCAGCGCCTCGTCTTCGTGGCGAAATATCCCGTACTCGAATCCGCTGAGATGACGGGGCGCCGCCAGTACGTTCGTGAGGCCGTAATCGACGTCGTTTTCGACGACGTAGGCAACCCGGCCGGGTTGCAGATGTTTCACCCTCGCGAGATTGCCTAACTCTCGTAACGCGTCGGGATTGCTGAGCTTAACGTAGCCGCCGAAGACCCATAGCCGCTTCTCCGGCAGATCACGCGACGAGAACTCCTCGATCACCGCGATAGCTTCCTGCAGATCCAGAGCGCGAACGATCCGAACGATCATCAAGTCGTCACGCTGCTCGAACGTGTACCGGGCGTCGCCGGGTCGATCTGAATAGTTCATTGAATCGGCCACCTTAGACTTCTCA